>DATGYO010000231.1:0-21282 GCA_035297905.1 Nocardioidaceae bacterium | reverse complement strand
GACCCACATGTAGGTGTGGGAGCCGTAGCCGTTCATGTGGCGCCAGGTCTTGGGGATGCCGCGGTCGCCCATCAGCCAGGTCACCTGGTGAGCCGACTCCGGGTTGTTCACCCAGAAGTCCCACTGCATGTCGTTGTCACGCAGACCGTTGCCACCGCGACGCTTCTGCGAGCGGATGAAGTGAGGGAACTTCATCGTGTCGCGGATGAAGAACACCGGGGTGTTGTTGCCGACGAGGTCGTAGTTGCCCTCGGAGGTGTAGAACTTCAGCGCGAAGCCGCGTGGGTCACGCCAGGTGTCGGGGCTGCCCTGCTCGCCGGCAACCGTGGAGAAGCGGGCGAGCATGTCGGTCCTGGCGCCCTTCTGGAAGAGCGCGGCCTTGGTGTACCGCGAGACGTCCTCGGTGGTCACGAAGACACCGAACGCGCCGGATCCCTTGGCGTGCACGTTGCGCTCCGGCACCCGCTCACGGTTGAAGTGAGCCATCTGCTCGATGAAGTGATGGTCGTGGAGCAGGATCGGGCCGTTGGGGCCGATCGTGAGGCTGTTGCGGTCGCTCGGGGCCGGTGCACCGGTGCCCGTGGTGGAGCCACTGTTGGGTCGTGCGTCGTGAGACATGCATTCCTCCAGCTGTTGTGGTGCGTCAGGGCTTTCGTGTGTTCGGGTCCGCACAGGCCGCGCAGTACCCCCAGTAGGTGACCTCAGCCTCGTCGACGGCGAAACCGGGCGAGGTCACCTCGAGGCCGACGGCGTCCAGACAGGGGGCTTCCCCCTTCGCGCAGTCGATGTCGGCGACGAGTCCGCAGCGCCTGCAGACCAGGTGGTGGTGGTTGTCGCCGACCCGGAGCTCGTAACGCGCGGAGGAGCCGGTCGGCTGGATCCGCCTGAGCAGGCCGCGATCGGTGAGGGTGTTGAGCACGTCGTAGACCGCCTGCGTGGAGATCGGGCCGATTTCTCGGCGCACGCGATCCAGCACGAGGTCCGCGCCAGAATGAGGCTGCTCGGCGAGTGCTGCGATGACGGCAAGCCGTTGCCTGGTCACGCGCAGCCCGGTGTCCCGAAGGGCGGTTGCGGCATCGAGGTTCATCGAGCCCTAGCCAAGCAACGTTTCTGGAACGAGTCAAGAAAACCTGTGCGTGGCGACTTGTGGGGCGAGCCGTCCGATCACGGTGGGCTAGCCTTCCCCTGAAGCCCCGAAGAGCCTGAAACCGGAGGACACGTGACTCGCAGCAACGCCGCACCCCTGAGCGAGAACGACGTCCCCTGCGCGGAGCAGAACTGCAGGATCACCAGTGCGTTGCTCGTCGACGGCCGCGGGTGGCTCCTGCTGCAGGAGCGGGACGAGCACGCTCTCGTCTCACCCAACGAGTGGGGTCTCGTGGGAGGTCATCTCGAGGAGGGCGAGAGCTGGGAGGACGCCCTCCACCGTGAGCTCGAGGAGGAGACCGGCCTGCGCGAACGAGGCTTCGAGCTCTGGTTCGACGAGATCGTCCAGCACTCGCCGAAGATCTCCTCGCACCTGGCCGACCGCTGGCAGATCTGGGTCAAGCGCACCGAGGCGACAGACCAGGACATCCGCCTCGGCGAGGGCCGGCGGATCGTCTTCGTCGACCCCGACCGGGTCCGGTCGGGCGAGCTCGACCTCGCGATGTCCGCCCGGCATGTGCTGCCGCTCTTCCTGGACTCGCCGACCTACCGCGACCTGCTCTGAGTCCCCTGCGTCCCCCGGACCCTCAGTGTCCCTGGGGCCGTCAGTGCTGGTAGGTCCCGTGCATGATCGCGCGGGCGAGCGTCTTGAACGCGAGGTTGAACGACACGACCGCGGGTGAGGCGTCGGAGTCGACGCCGAGCGTCTCCTCGCCGACGGCGTGAACCACGTAGAAGTAGCGGTGCACCTGGTCGCCCGGCGGGGGAGCGGCGCCCATGAAGCCCTTGTCGCCGCCGTCGTTGCGGCAGTGGAAGGACTTGCCCGGCAGGTCCCCCGAAGCTGCGCCGGTGTCCAGTGAGGTCACGTCGGCGGGGATGTCGACCAGCACCCAGTGCCAGAAGCCCGAGGGCGTGGGTGCGTCGGGGTCGAAGCAGGTCACCACGTAGCTCTTCGTGCCCTCGGGAGCACCTGACCAGCTCAGCTGCGGCGAGGTGTTTCCCTTGTCCGCCACCTGGTCGTCCTTCAGGGGCCGGCCGTCCTGCACGTCCTCGCTCGTCACCGTGAACGACGGCACTGCGGGGAGCAGGTCGTAGGGGTTCGGGCTGACCGGTCGGTCCAAGCTCATCAGTACCTCCTCGAGTGGGTGTGCTGCGACCCTAGTCCGCGGGTTGGTCGTCTGCCAGGGTCGTCACTTCGGCGACGAGAATGAGCCGTATGTCCGCGACACTCGAACAGCGCCTCCAGGACGTCGTCACGTCCGTCGTACCCCTGGACGCGGAGGCCATGGCAGACGCCCGCCGCCGTCAGACCCAGCTGACCAAGCCGGCCGGTGCGCTCGGCGTTCTCGAGGACGCCTCCGTCAAGCTGTGCGGCATCCAGCGGACATGCCCGCCACGTCGGCTCGCGCTGCCCGTGGTCGCGGTGTTCGCCGGTGACCACGGCGTGCATGCCCATGGTGTGAGCCCCTGGCCGCAGGAGGTGACCGCCTCGATGGTCGCGAACTTCCGGGCCGGAGGAGCCGCGGTCAGCGTGCTGGCCCGACAGACGGGCGTGGAGGTCGCCGTGGTCGACATGGGGGTGGCGGCGGACCTCGAGCCGGGACCGGACCTGTTCGACCACAAGATCAGACGAGGTACGTCGGACCTGGCCGATGGGCCTGCGATGACCCGGGAGGAGGCGCTCACCGGCCTGCTGGCGGGGATCTCCGTGGCCGACGCGCTCGTCGACCGCGGTCACGACGTCCTGCTCACAGGTGACATGGGGATCGCCAACACGACGCCCTCGGCCGCTCTCGTCGCTGCCTTCACCGGGGCCGACCCCGCCGAGGTGACCGGTCGAGGCACCGGCGTGGACGACACCGTCCTTGCCCGCAAGGTGGGCGTCATCGCGAGGGCGCTCGAGGCACGGCCGGTCACCGAGGACCCGGTCGAGACGCTCGCTTCCGTGGGCGGCTTCGAGCACGCCGGGCTCGCCGGCTTCGTCCTCGGTGCGGCGCGCCGCGGCGTTCCCGTGATCCTCGACGGCGTGATCGCCGGCGCCGCGGCCCTCGTGGCCCAGGTGCTCGCCGGGGACGTGGTCGGCTACTGCTTCGCCGGTCACCGCAGCGTGGAGCCGGGGCATGCCGTTGCTCTCGCGAGGCTCGGGCTCCGCCCGCTCGTCGACCTGGACCTCCGCCTGGGAGAGGGCACCGGGGCGGTGCTCGCCCTCCCGATCGTCGAGGCGGCCGGAGCGACTCTCCGCGAGATGGCGACCTTCGACTCCGCCGGTGTCGCACACAAGGAGGCCGGTGTAGCGCACAAGGAGGAGAGCGATGGCTGAGGGCACCTTCCCGCCGTATCCCGCGGGACTCCGCCTGGCCGGACGCCGGGTCGTGGTGGTCGGGGGCGGTCACGTCGCGCAGCGGCGCGTTCCTGCCCTGCTGGCCGTCGGGGCGGCGGTGGAGGTCGTGTCGCCCGTCGTGACGCCTTCGATCGAGGGGCTCGTGGGATCCGGCGAGGTGATGTGGCACGAACGACCCTTCGCGCCCGCGGATCTCGACGGTGCCTGGTACGTCATTGCCGCCACGGACGTCACTGAGGTGAACGAGGAGGTCAGTCGCGCGGCCGAGGAGCGACGAATCTTCTGCGTTCGCAGCGACGACGCCACCCGCGCCACGGCCTGGACTCCTGCCGTGGGCCGGCACGCCGGCGTCACCGTGGCGGTGCTCGGGAACCGCCAGCCACAGCGTTCCGCTGCCGTGCGCGACGAGATCGTGTCGGCGCTCCGCGACGGGGTGATCGACGTGGACGCCCACCGTGACCGCTCGCCGGGCGTGGTGCTCGTCGGCGGCGGCCCGGGTCACCCCGAGCTGGTGACCGTCGCCGCCAGGCGCGCGCTCAGCGAGGCGGACGTGGTCGTAGCCGACCGGCTGGCTCCGCGCGAGCTGTTGAGCGAGCTCTCCCCGGATGTCGAGCTCGTGGACGTGGCGAAGCTGCCCCGGGGTCGGTCGGCCTCACAGGAGGAGATCAACCGGGTGATCGTCGAGCGGGCACGAGAGGGCAAGCGGGTCGTCCGGTTCAAGGGCGGCGACCCGTTCGTTTTCGGCCGCGGGTACGAAGAGGCGATCGCCTGTGCCGAGGCGGGCGTCCCCTGCACGGTCCTACCGGGGATCACGAGCGCGATCTCGGTGCCTGCGGCGGCCGGTATTCCCGTCACGCACCGGGGGGTGGCTCACGAGTT
Source organism: Nocardioidaceae bacterium (assembly GCA_035297905.1). Classification (GTDB taxonomy): domain Bacteria; phylum Actinomycetota; class Actinomycetes; order Propionibacteriales; family Nocardioidaceae; genus Nocardioides_C. The sequence goes on along the minus strand of DATGYO010000231.1, from coordinate 16,916 downwards.
CACCGTGGTCTCCGGCCACGTGCCCCCGGACCATGACAGCTCCCTCGTGGACTGGGACGCCCTGGCGCGCATGCGGGGGACCGTCGTACTGCTGATGGCGGTGCAGAACCTTCCGGCGATCGCCGCGCGGCTGATGGCGGGCGGTCGTGCCGGGACGACACCGGTGGCCGTGGTCGTGGAAGGAACGATGCCGGGCGAGCGCACCGTCTTCTCCACCCTCGGGACGATCGCGGAGGACGTCGTACGCGAGGAGGTCCGTCCTCCGGCGATCGTCGTCGTCGGCGAGGTCGTCGCGGTGGGGCATCCGGACAGGTACCCATGGCCCACCTGATCGAGGTGACCGACGCCGACGACCCTCGCTTGAGCGACTACCGCGACCTGCGCGACGTCGAGCTGCGCAAGCATCTCGAGGCCGAGCACGGGCTCTTCCTCGCCGAGGGGGAGAAGGTGGTCCGGCGTGCTGTCGAGGGGGGCTTCAAGGCGCGTTCGTTCCTGATGGCGCCGCGATGGCTCGAAGGTCTGGCGGACGTCCTGGAGCGCAGCGATGCCCCGTGCTTCGTGGTGGACGAGGACCTCGCCGAGCGTGTGACCGGGTTCCACGTGCATCGCGGGGCGCTCGCGTCGCTGGAGCGGTCGCCGCTGCGGACCGTAGAGGAAGTACTGGACGGCGCGCGGACGGTCGTGGTCCTCGAGGATGTCGTCGACCATACGAACGTCGGCGCGATCTTCAGGTCGGCTGCCGCGCTGGGGGTCGACGCCATACTGCTCTCGCCCCGTTGTGCCGACCCGCTCTACCGGCGGTCGATCAAGGTGGCCATGGGTGCGGTCTTCTCCGTGCCCTACGCCCGGCTGGAGAGCTGGTACGACGCGCCGGGCGAGCTGTCGAAGGCCGGCTTCACGACCATCGCGCTCACGCCGGCGGCCGACTCGACGGACATCGAGGAGGCCGTGAAGGGGCTTGACCGGGTCGCGCTGCTCATGGGCTCCGAGGGGCCCGGCCTGTCCCGTCGCTGGATGGAGACGGCCGACCGCCGCGCCGTGATCCCGATGGCTGCTGGGATCGACTCGCTCAACGTCGCCGCTGCGACGGCGGTCGCGTGCTACGTGGTGGCTCGCCGCTCGCCCGCGGGCCAGTCCGTGGGGTAGCTGTCCGCACAGTCATCCGCCTGCTTGAAGAGCTTCTTCCGCGCACGCTTGTTGAGGCGATCGCCGAACACCGTGCCCTTGCAGTGGTCGGTCTCGTGCTGGAGGCAGCGCGCGAACAAGCCGGTACCGCTGTAGCTCACGGGGTTGCCGTCGAGGTCCTGTCCCTCGACCCGCGCGTAGTCGGGTCGGGCGCAGCTCACGAACGCACCCGGCAGCGACAGGCATCCCTCGTCGTCGTCGTCGAGCTTGCGGTCACGTCCCTCGGGGAGGAACACCTCGGGGTTGCAGACCACCCCTTGGTGGTGGACCCCGTCGTCGTCGGGGCAGTCGAAGACGAAGATCGAGCGGTCCACCCCGATCTGGCAGGCGGCGAGCCCTACACCGTCGGCGGCGTACATCGTCGCGACCATGTCGGCGGCCAGGACCCGAAGGTCGTCGTCGAACGCGGTGACCGGCTCCTGCATCCGATGCATGACGTGCTCGCCCCAGCGGGTGATCGGGCGGACCGTTCCACCGGTCGGCAGGACGGATGACTCAGGCTCGACGTCGGACATGGCGGTCATCCTAGAGAGGCTGGGACCCGGAACCGCCAACACCGTGCGACTGGACGTGACATGCACCACTCGGACGCTTTGTGGCACATTGTGTAACTCGGAGTTACAGTTGGGCGCATGTCGATGACACGAACCCCACGAGACGGGACGACGCCGACAAGGCACGGTGTCCCGTCGAGCGACAAGCAGGACCCGATCGGCTTCGCGGTCTCCATGCTGAACCGTCTCGCCCAGACCAGCGTGCTCGACCGGTTCGGCCTGCGGAAGCAGACCGAGCGCGTGGTGTTCGAGACGACGCGCGCGGGCTTCCGCACCGCCGGAACGGTCAGCCGCTCGTTCAGCCGCAAGGGCAAGCCGGGCGCCAAGCCCGTTCGTGTGCCGAGCGCGGCAGCGACCGGACTCTTCGACCTGACGCCGACCGAGGACGAGCAGATGCTCGTCGACCTCGTCAGCGGGTTCGCCACCGAGATGGTGCGCCCTGCTGCAGCGGAGGCCAACGACGCCTGCGCCGCCCCGGACGACCTGCTCAAGGCCAGCCTCGAGATCGGCCTCCCGATCCTCGGCGTTCCCGAGGAGCTCGGCGGGATCTCGACCGAGCGGTCCGCCATGGCGGGCACGCTCGTGGCCGAGGCGCTGGCCAAGGGCGACATGGGGCTCGCGGTCGCCTGTCTCGCACCCGGTGGGGTGGCCACGGCGCTGTCCCTGTGGGGAAGTGACGAGCAGCAGGCGACGTACCTCCCGGCTTTCAGCGGCGAGGGGGTCCCGGCCGCGGCGATCGCGCTGACCGAGCCCCGGCCCCTGTTCGACGCCATGAGCCCGGAGACGACGGCCACCCGTGACGGTGACGGCTTCGTCCTCAACGGCGTGAAGTCCCTGGTGCCGCGGGCTGCCGACGCTGAGCTGTTCGTGGTCGGCGCCTCGCTCGACGGCAGGCCCGCGCTGTTCCTGGTCGAGTCCTCGACCGAGGGTCTCGTGATCGAGTCCGAGCCGTCGATGGGCGTCCGGGCCGCAGGCCTCGGCCGGGTCATCATGGAGGACGCACGTGTCTCCGAGATCGCGCTCCTCGGTGACGAGGCCGGCGAGGCGTACGCCGAGTGCGTCCGCCTGTCGCGGCTCGCCTGGTGCGCACTTGCCATCGGCACCGGGCAGGCGGTCCTGGACTACGTGATCCCCTACGTCAACGAGCGGCAGGCCTTCGGTGAGCCGATCAGCAACCGCCAGTCAGTGGCGTTCATGGTCGCGAACATCGGCATCGAGCTGCAGGCCATGCGGCTGGTGACCTACCGCGCGGCGTCGCGCGCTGCGCAGGGCAAGTCCTTCGACCGGGAGGTCGCGCTTGCGCGGAAGCTGTGCGCCGAACGCGGCATGCAGATCGGCAACGACGGCGTGCAGCTGCTCGGTGGCCACGGCTTCGTCAAGGAACACCCCGTGGAGCGGTGGTATCGCGACCTGCGCGCCATCGGCGTGATGGAAGGAGGGGTCCTGGTCTGACCTTCGGGTCCGACTGAGGCAACGCCATGATCAACCTCGAAACCCCCAGGAAGTTCCGGCCGCTGATCGGCCAGGCCCACCAGGTCGCGATGAACCTGCTGCGCCCCAACTCGCGCAAGTACGACCAGCTCGAGCACGAGTACCCCAAGGAGCTCGACATGCTCGCGGCGATGATCGACGGGCTCAGCTCGTCCGGCGCTGCCAGCGGTGCCGGCGCCTCGGGCGTGCGCCGCGAGGAGGGTACGTCGGAGGAGGTCGCTGCCGGCACGAAGAACGGCTCCAACCTCGCCTCGGTGCTCTCGATCATGGAGATGTGCTGGGGCGACGTCGGGCTGCTGCTCTCGATGCCACGTCAGGGCCTCGGCAACTCCGCCATCGCCTCGGTGGCCAACGAGGAGCAGCACAGGCGCTTCGACGGTGTCTGGGCCTCCATGGCGATCACCGAGCCCGGATGTGGCTCCGACTCGGCGAACATCCGGACGACAGCGGTGCTCGACGGCGACGACTACGTCCTCAACGGCGAGAAGATCTTCGTCACCGCCGGTGACCGCTGCGACGCGGTCGTCGTCTGGGCGACCCTCGACAAGAGCCTGGGGCGGGCCGCGATCAAGTCCTTCGTGGTCCCCAAGGGCACTCCGGGCATGAACGTCGAGAGGCTCGAGCACAAGCTCGGCATCCGGTCCTCCGACACGGCTACCATCCGCTTCGAGAACTGCCGTGTCCCGAAGGAGAACCTGCTCGGGACCCCCGAGATCGACGTGAAGCAGGGCTTCGCGGGCGCGATGGCGACCTTCGACAACACGCGTCCGCTGGTCGCCGCCATGGCGATCGGGTGCGCACGGGCGTCGTTGGAGCTCACCAAGGACCTGCTGGAGAAGTCCGGCGTGGTCATCGACTACGACCGACCCGCCCAGACCCAGTCGGCCGCGGCTGCCACGATCGTGCAGATGGAGGCAGACCTGGAGGCGGCGTACCTGCTGACCCTGCAGGCTGCCTGGATGGCCGACAACCGCAAGCCGAACTCGCTCGAGGCCTCGATGGCCAAGGCGAAGGCCGGACGCGTCGGCAGCGAGATCACGCTTCGGTGCGTCGAGCTCGCCGGCAGCGTCGGCTACAGCGAGCACGAGCTGCTCGAGAAGTGGGCGAGGGACTCCAAGATCCTCGACATCTTCGAGGGCACCCAGCAGATCCAGCAGCTGATCGTCGCGCGCCGCCTGCTCGGCAAGACCTCCGCCGAGCTCAAGTAGCCATCGAGTCGAGCGACCAGAACGTGTGAGGTCTCTCGAGAGGGGTGCCGTCGACGACCAGGTCGACGCGCTCGTTGTAGAAACTGATCCGACCACGGACGGCCTCTGCCTCAGGCAGGGGCCGTCTGTACGTCCAGGCGAGGTCGCGCCCGAGCCGACTTGCGGGCTCGTAGGAGAAGTGCGCCGCCTGGCCCTTGTAGGCGCACGTGGTGATGCTCTCGGACCGGGTGAGAAGCTCCAGGTGCACGTCGTGGGGCGGCAGGTACCAGCGCAGGGGAAGCCCCGTCTCGGCCAGGATCCTGGGACTTCTGCTCTCGGCCAGCTCGACCCCGTCGAAGGAGACGACGACGTGGCGCGTCGAGGTGCGCACGTCGATCCGCTTGAAGGGGTCCTTCGGATGCCCGATGGCGACGTCCTCCTCCTCGCGCCACGTGAAGGGGGAGAAGCAGACGAGGACGTGTCTTGCGAGGTCTGGATCAGCAGGGTGGAATGCGGCACGCTCGTACGAGACACCGGCGACGCCCAGCGTGTAGGGGGTCCCCGGCGTCGTGTGCCACCGGAAGTGCTCGGGACCCAACATCGGAGGCAGGTGGCCCGGCACGTCGTCGGGGGTGGAGGGTGGCAACAAGTGGGCGTCGAGGTCGGCCTCGGGGACTGCGTACACCGGCACGACACGTCTGGGTTCCCACACGAGCATCGCTTCGCACGTGTCGACGAACTGGTGGGAGCCGGCGTAGGCGCGGACACGGAACGGCGAAGGCTCGAAGGCTAGCTCCGAAACGACGGACTGGATGTGGGCACTCATTCGGACGGCCACACTTCGCATGCTCCGCCCCGGCTTCATGCAGGTCAACAGGTGAACCTCGTGATTCGGGGAAGTATCCCGCCATGAAGCTCTACGCCGACTCCGAGGTCCGTCGCTCGCTCCAGATGGTGGGGGACCTGCTCCTCGTCGTCTGGGTCTACCTGTGGGTTCAGGTGTCGCTCGTCGTACGCGATGCGACGCTGACGCTCGCCGAGCCCGGGAGGCAGATCTCCGACGCGGGCAATGGTCTGGCCGGACAGCTGCGTGACGCCGGACGCACCGTGGGAGACTTGCCACTCGTGGGCGGCGACGTCCGGGCCCCCTTCGACGGGGCGGGGGGAGCGGCGGAGCGGATCGCGGCGGCGGGCGACGCGCAGGTGCAGGCCGTGCACGACTTGGCGTTCTGGTTGGCGCTCGCGATCGGCGCCATCCCGATCCTGATCGCGCTGGGGGTCTACCTCCCGCTGCGCTGGCGTTTCATCCGGCAGGCGACCGCGGGGCGCAGGTTCGTCGACGCCACCGAGGACCTCGACCTGTTCGCTCTTCGAGCCATGGCTCGCCAGCCGCTGCACCGCCTCGCCAGGATCAGCGACGACCCGGCCGGTGCCTGGCGCCGAGGTGACGCGGCCGTCGTGAGAGAGCTCGCCGCCCTGGAACTGCACGACAGCGGACTTTCTCTACCGGAACCCGCCGATTCGGGCGGCACACCGGCCTAGTCTGGAAGCGGATACCGCCGACCGAGGAGGTCGAGATGCGAGAGGTCGAGATCCAGCCGGTCCCGCTCGAGCGCCTGGCTCAGCTCCTGTCGCCGCAGCGCGTGGAGCGACTCGCGGCCCGCGCCGACGTAGCTCGAGAGCTCTTCGCCCACCGCACGCTGTGGAACATCAACGCCACGAGCAAGGGCGGCGGTGTCGCTGAGATGCTGCAGGCCCTGCTCGCCTACAGCCGTGGCGCGGGCGTCGACGCCAGATGGCTGGTTCTCGACGGCGACCACGAGTTCTTCACGATCACCAAGCGGCTGCACAACTTCCTGCACGGTTCCCCCGGCGACGGTGGGATGCTCGGCCGCACCGAGCACGCTCACTTCTCGCGCGTGCTGTCCTACAACCTGCCGATGGCCGAGCAGGTCGTCGAGCCGGGTCACATCGTGCTCCTCCACGACCCACAGACCGCCGGGCTGGTGGACGGCCTCCGGCGAGGCGGCGCCCACGTCGTCTGGCGTTGCCACATCGGTCGCGACACTCCCGACCCCCTCGCGGACATCGGCTGGGCGTTCCTGCGCGGCTTCATCGAGCGCGCCGACCGCTTCATCTTCTCCAGGAGGGAGTACGTCCCCGCATGGGTCCCGGCCGACAGGGTGGTGATCATCCCGCCGTCGGTGGATCCGTTCAGCGCCAAGAACATCGAGCTGGATCCGGCACGCGTGCGCGCATCGCTGGCACGTGCCGGACTGGTCGAGAACGGTCCCGGGGAGGGTGATCTCCACTTCGTCCGCCGCGGCGGCTCCGTGGGCGAGGTGCGGGCACATCAGGGCCTGATCCACGGTCATGGGCCGATTCCACGTGCCGCGCGGCTGGTGGTGCAGGTCAGCCGGTGGGACCGGCTCAAGGACATGACCGGCGTGCTGCGAGGGTTCATCGACCGGATCGATGCCCTGCCCGACGACGCGCACCTCGCGCTGGTCGGCCCCGACACCGCAGGAGTCTCGGACGACCCCGAGGGTGCGGCCGTTCTGGCGGAGTGCATCGCACTCTGGAACGAGCTTCCCCGTTCGGTCCAGGACCGGGTCCACCTCGTGTGTCTGCCGATGGACGACGTGGACGAGAACGCCCACCTTGTCAACGCGATCCAGCGCCACGCCTCGGTCGTGGTGCAGAAGAGCCTCGTCGAGGGCTTCGGGCTCACTGTCACCGAGGCGATGTGGAAGTCCCGGCCGGTCATCGCCTCGGCGGTGGGTGGCATCCAGGACCAGATCGAGGACGGTGTGCAGGGGCTCCTGATCGAGGATCCGCACGACCTCGACTCCTTCGGAGCAGCGCTCGAGAGGGTCCTCGGTGACGACGCCCTCGCCACCAAGCTGGGCGAAGCAGCCCGGGAACGCGTCCAGGACCAGTTCCTCGGCGACCGCCACCTCATCCAGTACGTCGAGCTGTTCGAGTCGCTGATCTCGGGACACAGCTAGCATCGGCGGATGGCCGCCACACGCACCAGCAGCCGCAAGCAGCGGATCATCGACATCCTCGAGGACGCCTTCGCCGACCTCATGGCGGCCGACCCGCAGGCATTCCGGGTCAAGTACCGGAAGATGGCGGCGGACCCGTTCGCTTTCTTCCGCGGCACCGCGTGCCTGTTCTACGCCGACGTCACAGGCATGCGCGACTCGTTCGCGGACGACCGGACGAGCCGGATCTGGATCCACGGCGACCTCCACGCCGAGAACTTCGGCACCTATCTCAACAGCGACGGCCGGCTCGTCTTCGACGTGAACGACTTCGACGAGGCCTACCTCGGCCACTTCTCCTGGGACCTGCGACGGTTTGCGGCCAGCCTGGCGTTGATGGGGTGGCAGAAGGCGCTTCCCGAGGAGACCGTGCGCCACCTCATCGAGCGGTACGTCGCTGCCTACCTCGACCAGGTCGACCATTACGTGGCCTCCGACGACGACAACGACTTCGGGCTCTACCTCGACACCACCGAGGGGCCGGTCCTGGAGATCCTCGCCCAGGCTCGCGGGTTGAGCCGGCGTGACCTTCTCGACGGCGTCACTGTCATGGAGGAGGGGGTGCGCGTCTTCGGTGACGGGAAGGGCGTCCGGCAGCTGTCGAAGGCGGAGCGGCGCAAGGTGCTCCGCGCCTTCGACGAGTACCTCGCCACGATCCCCGAGTCCAAGCGCTTCGACCGTGAGCTGTTCTACGAGGTGCGGGACGTCGTGGGACGCTCCGGGTTCGGGATCGGCAGCGCCGGGCTTCCGGCGTACAACGTCCTCGTCGAGGGTTACAGCCAGGCGCTCGACAACGACGTGGTGCTCTCGATGAAGCAGGCCAACGTGCCCGCAGTGAGCCGCTTCGTCGACACCTCCGACGTCGACCGGTACTTCGAGCACGAAGGCCACCGCACCGTCGTCAGCCAGCGGGCGCTCCAGGTGCACACCGACCCGCTGCTCGGCTACACCAGCATCGAGGGTCTGGGGTACGTCGTCGCCGAGGTCTCGCCCTACGAGGTCGACCTCGACTGGTCCGAGATCAACGAGCCGGACGACATGGCCGCTCTCGTCGACAGCCTCGGCCGGGCCAGCGCGAAGGTGCACTGTGCCTCCGACGAGGACAGCGACCAGGACCTCGTGGAGTTCCAGGTCGAGGAGGCCATCGCCGAGGTCGTGGAGGGAAGCCGCGAGGAGTTCACCCGCGAGGTCGTCGAGTTCGGACTGTCCTACGCGGCTCGTGCCCGTCGCGACCACGCGCTGTTCGTGAGCGCCTTCCGCGAGGGCGAGATCGGCGGGGTCACCGCCACCTGAGTTCGACGGCGACCGTCAGGACGGCCGAACGATCTGCTGCAGCGCCCAGCGGTTGCCGTCCGGGTCGTCGAATCGCACGAACCGGCCCCAAGGCTGCTCGTCGACGTCGCTGCACTCCACTCCGCGCCGGCGCAGGTGGGCGCAGGCCTCGTCCGCGTCGGCCACCACCACCTGGATGAACTGCGACGAGCCCTCCGGCATCATGTCGAGGCCCGTGCCGAAGCAGATCGAGCAGGCCGATCCCGGCGGGGTGACCTGCACGAACCGCAGCTCTGGGCTGACGGTCTGGTCGTGGTCGACGTTCCACCCGAGATGCTTCCCGTAGAACTCGACCGAACGGTCGACATCATGCACGGCGAGCGGGATCAGCTCGATCTTGAAGTCCATGGTCTGCCTCCTGCCTGGGAGCTCCGCGGTCGCGAACGCTCTGCCGACAGGCTAGGAGGTGTTGCGGTCAGTTTCTGTCCGCATTCGGGTCCCTGCCTTTCGTCTTTCCGACCTCACCGGATGTCCGCTCAACCGCGGCTGAGCAGGCGTGCCCCCGCGCTGGCAGGGGCAAGGAGGAAGCCGGGCTCCGCCCAGCCGCACGACGCGAACGCCTCCGTCACTGCGGCAGCGGCCTCCTCGACACGGTCTGAGGGCAGCAGTGCGAGGGCCGAGCCGCCGAAGCCGCCGCCGGTCATGCGAGCACCGTGGGCACCGTGTTCGCGGCACGTGTCGACGACCAGGTCGAGCTCGGGGCAGGAGACCTCGAAGTCGTCGCGCAAGGAACTGTGCGAGGCGTCGAGCAGCGGCTGAAGGGCGGGGACGTCGCCCTCCCTGAGGGCCGATACCGCAGCGTCGACCCGGTCCATCTCGCTCAGCACGTGCTTGGCCCGCCGTCGTACTCGGGGGTCCGGCAGCGCATCCAGGACCTCCGGGCGTCCCTGGACCTCGCGGAGCTTCTCCACGCCGAGCAACGCGGCGGCGGCCTCGCAGTCCGACCGCCGAGAGGCGTACCCGCCATCGGTCAGGGTGTGTGAGACACGGGTGTCCACGACCAGCAGCCTCAGGTCGTGGGCGGCCGGGCTCCACGGGACCTGCTCGCTGGAGCCGTCGCTGAAGTCGAGGAGGAGCCCGTGGTCGGCCTGGGCGAGGAGCGCGACCGACTGGTCCATCCCGCCGGTCGGGGCACCGGCCATCTCGGCCTCGGCGCGGATACACGCGTCCACCAGCCGTCGACGTACCTCATCGGTGTCGCCGACGTCGACGAGCGAGAGCAGACCGACTGCGACCGAGCATTCGAGTGCGGCCGAGCTCGACAGACCCGAGCCGATCGGCACACGGGAGTCGACGACCACGTCGAGCCCCGGGAGCTTCCAGCCCTCTTGCTCGAGCGCCCAGACGACGCCGGCGACGTACGCCGTCCACCCCGACACCACTCCGGGACGCAGCCCGTCGAGGTCGATCTCCTCCGTGTCCCCGACCTGGAGCGAAGTCACGGACAGGATCCGGTCCTCGCGCGGCGCCAACGCTGCGTAGGTCGCATGGGGAAGCGCGAGTGGCAGGCATCTCCCACCGTTGTAGTCGAGGTGCTCACCGATCAGGTTCACCCGTCCGGGCGCGACGGCGACGACCGAGGGGCCGGACCCCCTGCGCTCCTTGAACGCCTCTGTGAGTCGGTCGGCGATGTCGGCGGGCTCTCCTGGCGAGATGAAGGACGGCTGCGCGGAGGCGGACATGCGGGTCACTGTACGGTGCCGCCCTGCGAGAATCGGCGGATGGCTGACGGAACAGACGCCCCCGACGAGCGGCTCGTCGAGCTTGCCCACCAGATGTTCGACCTCGCCCGGGCGGGGGAGACCGAGCAGCTCAGGGCGTACATCGAGGCGGGCGTGCCTCTGGAGCTCACGGACGCGTCCGGCAACACGCTTCTCATGCTCGCTGCCTACCACGGTCACCCCCGTACGGTCGCGATGCTGGCCGAGCTCGGCGCAGATGTGAACGCCATGAACGACCGGGGACAGAGCCCGCTGGCCGGGGCGGTGTTCAAGGGCGAGGACGAGGTCGTCTCCGCTCTCCTCCGGGCCGGTGCCGACCCTGACGTAGGTACGCCGACCGCCCGGGAGACAGCTCAGATGTTCGGACACCGCGAGCTGTTCGCCTGACGACCCATCCGGACGGCGTCCGGCTCCGAACTGCGGTCGACCGGCAACCGGAGCGCATCGAGGGTGAGATGACACAGACTGCGCAGCGAACTTCGAACACATCGAACCCGGACGGCACGAGCGAGCTCTCGCCCGTGCGGACGTGGTGAGCACCAGCTGATGTCCGAGTTCGACGTCGGGGCCTTCGCCGCAGCTCTGCCGCTGACCGTCCTCACGGTCGTGGTCGTGCTGGGCGTGACCTTCGTCGTGGCGCTGCGCCGGGGGAGGCACGCGGTGGTCGACGTGGCATGGGGGCTGGGCTTCGTGGCCATCGCGCTGACGTCGTACCTCGCTTCCGCGGGCGTGGGGAACGACGCCCGGCGGACGCTCGTGCTGCTCCTGACGGCCGTGTGGGGGCTCCGTCTTGCCGCGCACATCGCGTGGCGCTCCCGCGGCCACGGGGAGGACCCCAGGTACGCCGAGCTGCTGAGCCGGGCTCAGGGCAGCCCGGCGTTGTTCGCCCTGCGCAGGATCTACCTGACACAAGGCGTGGTCATGTGGTTCGTCTCCTTGCCCGTGCAGGTCGCGATGTTCCAGACACCCGGGCTTGGCGCGCTCGCCTGGGTCGCGGTCGCGGTGTGGGCGGTCGGTGTCCTCTTCGAGACCGTCGGCGACTACCAGCTGCACCGGTTCCGCAGCGACCCCGGGTCACGGGGGACGGTTCTCGACACCGGGCTCTGGCGCTACACCCGGCACCCCAACTACTTCGGCGACGCGTGCGCCTGGTGGGGCATCTCCCTCGTCGCGTTCAGTGCGTGGCCCGGGGTGCTGACCGTGCTCTCACCGGTGCTCATGACCTGGCTGCTGGCGCGGGGGACCGGCAAGCCGCTCCTGGAGAAGGACATCGCCCAACGGCGGCCCGGCTACGCCGACTACGTCCGTCGTACGAGCGGCTTCTTCCCCCTGCCGCCGAAGAAGGGAGCGCTACCGCAGGCGTGACGCATCGGCGAGGGTAGACTCCTGTCCTCGTGCGCTTCCTCAACGACTCCACCCCACCGTACGAGCTGACCTACAACGACGTGTTCATGGTCCCGCGGCGTTCCGACGTGTTCTCCCGGTACGACGTCGACCTGTCCAGCCACGACGGCACGGGTACGACGCTCCCGCTGGTCGTCGCCAACATGACCGCGATCTCAGGCCGCCGGATGGCCGAGACGGTGGCACGTCGTGGCGGGATCGCCGTCGTGCCGCAGGACATCCCGATCCCCGTCGTGGAGGATGTCGTGCGCTGGGTCAAGGCACGGCACCCCTTCTTCGAGACGCCGATCGTCCTCGACCCACACCAGACCGTCGGCGACGCGCTCGCCCTGCTGCCCAAGCGCGCCCACCGGGCCGCGATCGTGCTCGAGGACGGCCGGCCCGTCGGCGTGGTGACGGAGGACGATTGCCTCGGCGTGGACCGCTTCACCCAGGTGCACCAGGTGATGACGCCCTCCCCGGTGACCCTCGCCGACACGGTCGACCCGCGAGGCGCCTTCGATCGGCTCGACGAGACCCGGCACCGGCTCGCTCCCGTGGTCGACGGCGAGGGCAGGCTCAAGGGAGTGCTCACCAAGACCGGAGCGCTCCGCTCCACCCTCTACTCCCCGGCCGTGGACGCTCAGGGCCGGCTGCGGGTGGCGGCGGCGATCGGCGTGAACGGCGACGTCGCAGCGAAGGCCGAGGCGCTGCTCGCGACCGGCATCGACTGCCTCGTCGTCGACACTGCCCACGGCCACCAGGGCCGGATGATCGAGGCGCTGGCGGCCGTGCGCGCCGTCGATCCGGGTGTCCCGGTGGTCGCGGGCAACGTCGTGTCCGCCGAAGGTGTCCGCGACCTCGTGCAGGCGGGCGCCGACATCGTCAAGGTCGGTGTGGGGCCGGGGGCGATGTGCACGACGCGGATGATGACCGGGGTCGGCCGGCCCCAGTTCTCGGCGGTGCTCGAGTGTGCCGTCACAGCACGGGAGCTCGGCAAGCACGTCTGGGCCGACGGTGGTGTTCGCCACCCTCGCGACGTGGCCCTGGCTCTTGCCGCCGGGGCGTCCCAGGTCATGGTCGGCTCGTGGTTCGCCGGGACCTACGAGTCGCCCGGCGACCTGCACCACGACGCGGACGGCCGCGCGTACAAGGAGAGCTTCGGAATGGCCTCCGCCCGCGCGGTGGCGAGCCGCACCAGCACCGAGACCGCCTTCGACCGGGCTCGCAAGGGTCTCTACGAGGAGGGCATCTCCTCGTCGCGAATGTATCTCGACCCGTCACGTCCCGGCGTCGAGGACCTCATCGACCATGTGTTCGCGGGCGTCCGCTCGGCCTGCACCTACGCCGGCGCCGGGACGCTCGAGGAGTTCCACGAGCGCGCGACGATCGGCGTGCAGTCCGCTGCGGGGTTCCACGAAGGGCGGCCCCTGCCGGCCGGCTGGTGATGCCGGCCGGACAGGAGCCGGCGTCCGGTCAGCGCGCGATGTCTGCGCTGCGGCTGGGCGTGGTGTCACCGCCGGAGAGGACCGACTCGTCGGCCGGCTCCACCGTGAGGGCGAAGTCGTCGCCGTGGAGGGTCACGCCTGTGACCACGGCCTGCTCGATCGCCTCACGCGCGTAGCGCCTGCGCACCATGAGCGGGTCGTTGCGCAGGTCCTTGACCAGCGCGACCGCCAGTCCGATCATCACCAGCGCGAACGGCAGAGCCGCCACGATCGTGATGTTCTGCAGACCGGTCAGCGCGGAGTCGCCGCCGACGAGCAGCATCACCGCCGCGACGCCGCCGGTGGCCACGCCCCAGAAGATGACGGTCTTCTTGCTCGGCTCGAGCGCACCGCCCTCGGACAGCGAACCCATGACGATGGACGCGGCGTCCGCACCCGAGACGAAGAAGATCGCGACCAGGACCATGACCAGCACGCTGGTGATCGTCGCGAGCGGCAGGTGGCCGAGCATGCCGAAGAGCTGGCCCTCGACGGAGGAGGCACCGGCGAGGTCCACGCCACCCTGCTGGAGCTTGATCGCGGCACCGCCGAAGATGGCGAACCAGACCAGGCTCACCAGGCTCGGGACCAGCAGCACGCCGGTGACGAACTGGCGGATGGTGCGGCCGCGGGAGATCCGGGCGATGAACATGCCGACGAACGGCGTCCAGCTCAGCCACCACGCCCAGTAGAAGACGGTCCAGCCGGAGAGCCACTTCGCCATGCCGTCGCCGCCGGATGCGTCGGTGCGGGCGGACATCGCGGCGAGGTTCTGGAAGTAGCTGCCGATCGCGGTCGGCACGAGGTCGAGCATGAACACCGTCGGGCCCACCACGAACACGAACACGGCCAGGACGAGCGCCAGGACCATGTTGATGTTCGACAGCCACTGGATGCCCTTCTCCACGCCGGAGACGGCGGAGCCGATGAAGGCGATGGTCAGGAGCACGATCACGCCGACGAGGACGCCGTTCCCGATCTTGCCGATGCCGGAGACGATCTGCAGCCCGCTGCCGATCTGCAGGGCACCGAGCCCGAGAGAGGCAGCGGAGCCGAAGAGCGTGGCGAAGATGGCGAGGATGTCGATGACGCGTCCCAGACCACCCTTGGCACGCCTCTCGCCGATGAGCGGGATGAAGGTCGCGCTGATCAGCTGACGACGACCCTTGCGGAACACGCCATACGCCACCGCGAGACCCACCACGGCGTAGATCGCCCACGGGTGCAGGGTCCAGTGGAACAGCGTCGTCGCCATCGCGGTCTGGACCGCCTGAGGGCTACCCGCCGAGACGGTTCCCGGGGGCGGGGTCACGAAGTGCGTCAGCGGCTCGCTCACGCCGTAGAACATCAGGCCGATGCCCATGCCGGCGCTGAACATCATCGCGATCCAGGAAACCGTGCGGAACTCGGGCTCCTCGTCGTCGTTGCCGAGAGGGATGTTGCCGAAGCGCCCGGCCGCGAGCCAGATCACGAAGACGACGAAGGCGGACGCGAGCGTGACGAACAGCCAGCCCATGTTGGTGACCGTCCAGGACAGGGCCGACGAGGACGCGGAGCCCAGGCTTGCTGTGCTCGCGAAGCCCCACACGAGGAACCCGACGGCCAGGGCGGCGGTGACGCCGAAGACCACTTTGTCGACGCGGCCCGTGGTGGGGCTGGCGTCCTCGGTGACCGGATCTTCCAGCGCCGGGTGAGGCCCCGAAGACTCTTTTTGGGCAGGGGGAGGTGAGGTGTCCAAAGCCATGGCCGACACCTACCCCGGGCCTGCGCCGGCGCAAACGTGATGTGACGGACATCGCGGCGCAGGAGCTCATCCGAATCGCCGATCTCGACACGTTCTAGGCTTCTGGCGTGGAGCATGACCTGACTCTCATCGTCACGGCGACGCGCGCAGAGGCGGCCTGCGTGCCGTCCCACCTGCCGGTCGTGGTCACCGGCCTCGGCAAGACGGCCGCCGCCGTGGCCACGACGAAGGCGTTGTCAGGTGTCGACCCCCAGCGGACGCTCGTGGTGAACATCGGTACGGCGGGCGCGCTCCGCGACGGTCTCGAAGGGCTTCACCTCCCGGGTACGGCGCTCAACCACGACATGAACGCGGACGCGATCCGGGCCCTCGGCTACGACCCGCAGGAGCGCCTGGAGCTCGATGATGGTGACGAGACGGTGCTTGCCTCGGGAGACGTCTTCGTGACCGACCCCGCTCTCCGTGCGCTGCTCGCGCAGCGGGCCGACCTCGTGGACATGGAGGGTTACGCGGTCGCCTACGCCTGCCGGCAGATGGGCGTTCGGGTACGTCTGGTCAAGCACGTCTCGGACAACGCCGACGAGTCCGCCCTGGACTGGCCGGACATGGTCGCGGCCAGCGCCGAGGCCCTCGGTGCCTGGGTGGCGCAGAACGTCGCGGCACCGGTTCGCTGACAACGCGAAGGAGACCTGATGCGCCGACCGAACCGAGTGGAGCCCGGGCCGGGACAGGAGTCGGTGTGGGACTACCCTCGACCGCCCCGGGTCGAACCGACCTCCTCGTTGGTGGAGGTGGTCCTGGGCGGCCGGGTTGTCGCGCGGACGACGCGTGCCCTTCGCGTGCTCGAGACCAGCCATCCGCCGACCTACTACATCCCGATGGCCGACTTCGCCGAGGGCAGCCTCGTGCCCGCAGCGGGGACGTCGTTCTGCGAGTGGAAGGGCACAGCGTCCTACCTCGACGTCCACGGTGGCAACGTGGTGGCGGAGCGGGCGGCGTGGTACTACCCGGAGCCGTCGACGGCTTTCGCGGAGCTACGGGACCACGTCGCGGTGTACCCAGGGGCGATGGAGCGCTGCCTCGTCGACGGCGAGGTCGTGAGGCCCCAGCCTGGCGGCTTCTACGGTGGCTGGATCACCTCTCGGGTGGTCGGCCCCTTCAAGGGTGACCCAGGCACTCGGTCCTGGTGAGCCGTACGCCGAAGCGACCGTGCGGCTCGGGCAGACTGAGGCCATGGAGGTTACCGAGATCCTGCTGCCCGGAGTCGGCGTCTGCTACGAGTTCCAGACCGCCACCGGAGAACGTGTCGGCGTCGTGGCGAAACGGGACGGGGAGCTCGACTTCCCCGCTACGACCGACGAGACCCTGACGCGGCCGAGACGCTCCTGACGCTCACCCGCGACGAGGCCGACACACTTTCAGAGATCCTCGGCGCACCTCGCATCGTCGAGCGATTCGCCGACCTGACCCGGGAGATCCCCGGACTCGTCTCGTCGACGATCGAGCTGCCTCGCGGCTCACGCTTCGATGGTCAGCCGCTGGGGGAGACCCGGTGCCGGACGCTGACCGGCGCATCGATCGTGGCCGTCGTGCATGGCGACCACGTCGTCGCCTCGCCGACGCCGGACGAGGTGCTGCTCGGCGGGGACGCCCTCGTCGTCGTGGGCACCACCAGCGGCATCGAGGGTGTCCGTCGAATCCTCCTCGGCTGAGCCGCGTACGTGGACGCGTTCCTGCTCGAGCTCGGTGTCATCCTCCTGCTGCTCGGGCTCTCCGCCAACGTCG
>DATGYO010000230.1:0-20583 GCA_035297905.1 Nocardioidaceae bacterium | reverse complement strand
TGCCATCTGGCGTCCGAGCTCGATGCCTGCCTTGAAGTAGTCCTCGTCGAAGAAGAGGTAGCTGAGCAGCTCCTGGCGGCCGACCGAGTCTCCGGCGCCGCGGATGGCCTGACCGAGCAGCCAGTTGTCCAGCTCGCTGATCCGGCCGAGACCGCCGGTCTTCTTCTCGAAGATCCTCGTCGCGATCCGGCCCATGCGGCCCGCGGGCGGGGAGACCGTCATCAGCTTGATCTGGCGGTAGGCACGACCGCTTCTGGCGGTGAGCACCTCCTGGCATCCGGCTTCGGCCGTCTGGCCCACCAGCCGGTTGGTCCGCAGGAGCGCTTTGATGTCCTCGGTCGTCCGGTCGGCGAGAGCGGCGTTCAGGACCTGCGCCGCCGCGTCGGCGATGTCGGGAACCGGTTGGTCGGGATGCGGGGGCTGGGGGTCGCTGTAGGTGGTGGCGGTCGCGGAGATGACCACGACGTGCGTCGCCCCCAGGCCGACTGCCGGGTGGAGCGGCGTGTTGAGCCGGATCCCACCGTCCACGTACCACCCGGCAGCGGTGGCCGGCTCGGTCAGCCGTGTGGGAGGGAAGGCCACCGGGATGGCCGAGGACGCCAGCACGTGGCAGGGGTTCAAGGCGCCGCGTACGACGTCGAGGGCACGGTCCGGGTCACCGTCGTACCTCTTTCCGTCAGCGTGCTCGTGGTCGTGCTCGTCGAGGAACAGCACGCTTCGCCCGCTCGCTGCCCCCGCGACCACGTTGTCCGGTTCGGCGGGCATCCGCGTGGCGACGACCCCCACGGCGGTCAGCAGACCCTCCGCGATGTTGGCCGCGAGCTGCCCGGTGTGCAGCTGTTCGTCCGCGGTTCTGCGCAGCGGGGTCGTGTCGAGGAGGCTCGTCGTGCCCCCGCCGAGCCCTGCGAAGGAGGCGGCGTACTGGAGCCCGGTCCGCGGCAGGGACAACGGAAGCGGCTGGTAGACGTCGTCGTCGCTCATCTGCTCCCAGACCGCGAGAATCTCCTCGGCAGCACCATGAGCGCCGAGATGTGCGGCAGCTCCCCACAACACCGCGTTGATGCTGCCCGCGCTCGTGCCGAGCCAGATCGTCGGTGTGAGGCCTTCGCGCTCGAACACCGGCATCAAAGTGGCCAGCGCACCTGCCTGGAAGGCGCCGCGCGCGGCCGCTCCGGAGAGCACGACCGCCACGGTCGGCCCGGACTCGTCGGACGCGAGTCCTGTGTTCGTGTCGTTCATGGGTGAACCGCTCCGGCTTGCGGTCGGTCAGTCGCCGGTGGGTTTGGTCGACCTGGCTCGGGCGCGCACGATCCGGGGGCGGGTCAGCAGGTAGGCGACGACCACCATGCCGATGACGGCGACGATCCGGTTGGGATCGACCGCGGGCCGCCAGGTCACATGTCCGTCCTTGATGACGTACGCCCCGGCGGGGCGACCGCTCATGCCGAAGCCGCCGCCCTCGGCCTCCTGCCCTTTCTCGTCGTGGCCGGTGCCTGCGCCGCCGCCCCCGCCGACGGTTGCAGCGGGGATGACGGTGAGGCCGTCCTTCTCGTACGGCTCGGCGTAGACGCGTTTGACCGTGATGGTGTCCTTCGCGGTGCCCAGGACCTCGGTGAGCTTCATGACCCCTCCTCATGGGTGCCGGTGTCCCCGGGACCCCTCCCATCCACGTTCGTGCCGGCCCGGCGGCGAGAGAAAGGGCTGAAGGTCCCTGCCTCGAAGCGCGCTCGGCGAGCACGAGGTCCGTGGTTCTTCTCGGTCTACTCGCAAAAGGGGACATGGGGTCTGTCGACTCTGGCCGTCGGCGACGCGGGGTGCTAGAGGTGTAACTGTCAGGGCAGTGGTGACAGGAGGTGCCGGCATGTCGACGTCGCCAGTGGCGCCTGGGCACGACGCCCGAGGTGCGGAACAGGTCGTGTCCGCTGCGGAGCTCGGCAACCGGGCCTACCACCGGGCCGTGGGATCGCTGTGGTGGTTCCTCGTGTCGTTCCTCGTGGCGTTGATCGCCTTCTCCCTCATCTGGAAGGCGGCCGGTTACACGACGATCTGGGCCACCCAGTACCCACTCGGCGAACACTCGCCTGCGGGTTGGAGTGCCCGGGGGATCTGGGTGCTCCTCACCGCGCTGTACGTGTGGCCCCTCTTCATCGTCGTCCACTACGCCAGGGAGGCTCGTCGCCTGGGGCGTGGGGGCTGGCCGCTGCCGGTGATTCTCGCTTCGGTGCTCGCGGCGTTCATGCCGCTGATGAACTTCGCGCTCCTCGTGGGGTGACGTGGGCAGGTGGCTCCTGAAGGGGGCGGGCATGCTTGGTGGCCCAACGGCGATGGTGGTCGCCGCGCTGGCGCTGGCGGCTGGTGCGGCTCCGGCGTCCGCCGATCGCACGTCCATCAGCGGCGCGGGCGACCAGGTGCCGCTGTCGGCGTACCTCTCTCCGGCGGCCGCGGACGCGGTACTGGGCTCTTGGGGTCTCGATGGCTGGAAGCGCGGCAGGTTCGTGCCGGATGCCCTGCGTTTCGCGCACAGCTGCTCGACAGACCCGCCGGGAGGTGCCTCGAGCGTGCTCAGGGATGACGAGGACGCATCCATCCGTTCGGTCATCGGCACTCGTGAGACCCAGGCGGCGGCGACCCGGACGCACGCGCGCCTGGTGAACCGTGTGGAGGTGTGTGTCCTCGACCGGGGTGAAGCCGACCGCCTGGTCCTCGGTGCGAAGGTGAAGACCGACGACGGCGTGGCGAGACTGTTCGGCCTCGACCTCGGGAAGGCCAGGTCCGCTCACAATCTGGAGTACGTGGCCGTCGCGCACTCAGGGCGAGCCGTGGAGGTGTCCACCTTCCACGTGCTCGCACAGGACACCCTTCCGCCGCGAACGCTGCGGCGGTTGGCGGTGGAGGCGGTCGATAGGCTCAGCAAAGCCTCCTGACGCCGTACGACGCTCAGCGCCGAGTCCGACCCTCCAGGGAACGGCAGCCGTCAGACGTTTCTCGGAACGTGGTGGTTCATGGTGAAGGCCCACTTCATCATGCGGTGCCCGCCGTCGGACACCGGCTCGAACATGAGCGGGCACCCGCCGTCGATCACCGTCATGCCGTGCTGCCGTCCGTAGTCGGCGGCCTCCTTCGAGACGCTGCCACCTCCGAACGAGCGGTGCATCCAGACATCCCTGATGCCCAGCCTCTCGCACTCCTCGATGGTGCTCTGGGCGCGTTCGGGCCGAGTGCCGATCACCACCGCCTCGACCCCGCCGGGAATCGACTGGAGGTCGCGGAAGCAGGGGTCGCCCTCGACCTGTTCCGCGTTCGGGTTGACCGCGAAGACTTCGTAGCCACGTTCCTTCAGCCGCTTGTAGACAACGTTGCTGCCATGGTTTGCCGGTGTCCGTGAGACACCGGTGACCGCGACTCGCTTGTGTGTCAGGAACTCGGCCGCTGCATCCTTGATGGTCTGCATGGGAGACCTCCTTCGGCGGCGGGGCGCGTGAGCCGCACCGCGATGAGTTGACGGACTCGATCTCATGCTGCGTCAGCTCGCGCACGAGCGCACGGGCTGAAAGCCCCGTCCTCTTGCTCGGCAGCACAAGGGTGACGGCGCAGAGCCTGAGCCGTCGGGTTGGTGAGTCGGCTGTTCATGGGGCGAACCGCCCGTTCTCCCGCATGTTCCGGCGAGGACGGGTGGTTGCGTCCCGCCTCCAGGCGTGCAGTGGGCTGCCCCGATGAGGCCATGGTGAAGACCGAAGTCTGGGGCGTACACAAGTCGGGGGAGCGGGGGCTCCTGGCTTGTCACTCAGCTTCCCGGTTGGAGCCCCGCGTGAGCGGGAGGCTGACAGCGACCTATTCGCGGGGGCCGAAAGGGAGGCACGTATGCCTATCCGACCAATGCGCACCGTCCTCGTCGCACTGATCGCCCTCGTGGCGTCGGTGCTGGTTGGTGCCGCGCCGGCGACGCCCGCCACCGCCAAGCCTGCGCACAAGACCTGGGACGTCTGGGTCGGCTCGGAGTCCAAGAACCTGGCGATTCAGGGCATGCGGTTCCTGCCGGGTTCGATCACCATCAACGCCGGTGACAACGTCGCCTGGATGGCCAACTCCGCAGAGATCCACACGGTGACGTTCTTCAAGGGCGGGCACCCGCGCAAGAAGCTCCCGGAGTTCGACCCGAACAAGAAGCGGCAGATCACGCAGGTGGGCGGCCACGTCTACGACACGTCGAAGTACTTCAACTCCGGGATCATCACCACGATCCGCAGCGGCGGGGATGCCGGCCCGCTGCCTCCGGTTCCGCACTACCAGAAGTACAAGCTGAGGTTCCCTCGTGCCGGGACGTTCACCTACTACTGCCTGGTGCACGGGACCATGATGGTCGGGAAGATCAAGGTTCAGCCCAAGGGCTCCAAGTACCCCTTCACGCAGGCCCAGTACACCGCGCAGGCGCAGTCCGAGGCGCGTGCGTTGCTGGCCCAGGGGCGGCAGCTGCGGCGTGAGACCGTGGACAAGGCAGGCCCGCGCCGGGTGATGGCCGGAAACGACGACAACGCCGTGATGCTCATGCGTTTCGTCAACAGGACGGTTCGCGTGAAGGTCGGGCAGTCGGTGACGTGGGTGAGCCCCGGCATGCTGGCCCCGCACACAGTGACGTTCGGCAAGGAGCCGCCGCCTCCAGGGCTGTTCGGCCCGTCGGGTAACCCCCGCAACTTCACCGGCGGGGCGCTGAACTCCGGAATCATCCCTCCGGGCGGAAAGTTCAGGGTCACGTTCAAGAAGGCAGGCACGTACCGCTACGTCTGCGCTCTTCACGACCCACTGGGCATGGTGGGAAGGGTGATCGTCGAACGCTGACCGCGCTCCGGTCACGAGTAGGCCGACGCGAGGCCGCGGCAACCCGGACAGGGCTGTCGCGGCCTCGGACGCTCCAGCTCCGGGTGGCTCCGCCGGCGCCTCGACAAATCCGAAACTCCTTTGAATCTGCGAGTCCGCGGCGCACCCTTGGAAAGGAGTCCTCGCAGTCGGGGGCCACTCAGGAGGTGAAACGACCATTGCCTCGCCTTTCCCGGGAGTCAGGCCACGGTCGGTTCCAGCACGAGGCGGTCTTCTACCGCGGCCCGGACGACCTGGCTACCGCAACGGTTCCGTTCATCCTCGAGGGTCTGGAGCGGGCAGAACCGGTGCTCGTGGCGGTGCTTCCCGACCGAATTCGAAGTCTCCGCTCGAGCCTCGGGTCGGACGCCGACCGGGTCAACTTCCTCGACATGGCTGAGGTAGGCCGCAACCCTGCGCGGATCATCCCGGTGTGGCGGCACTTCGTGCACGAGTCGGCCGGTCGGTCATCGGTGCGCGGCATAGGCGAACCGGTCTGGTCCAGCCGCAAGGACGTCGAGATCGAGGAGTGCCGACTTCACGAGTCGTTGCTGAACGTTGCCTTCGACGACGGACCGGCGTGGCGACTCATGTGTCCCTACGACGTCGACTCGCTGCCGACCGAGGTCATCGAGGATGCAAGCCGGACGCACCCGATCACCTCACCCCTGCCCGGCTCAGAGGCCGGGTACGGCGGCCATGACCATGCCAAGGCCGGCTTCGCCTCCCCGCTCTCGCCGCGGCCGGACTCCACTCGCCAGGTTGCCTTCGCAGAGGGCGACCTGAGCGTGCTTCGCCGCATCGTCCGGACGTGGTCCTTGGGGGCCGGGATCCCGGAGGACAAGGCCGGTCACCTCGTGCTCGCCGTCAACGAGCTCGCAACGAACAGCATCACCCACGGGGGTGGTCGGGGCGTCTTGTACGCCTGGACGGAGCCGGGATCGTTCGTCGTCGAGGTCTGTGACAGTGGCCGCATCTCCGACCCGCTGGTCGGGCGCGACCTTGCCCTCGACATCACCGAGAGCGGGCGCGGCGTGTGGATCGTCAACCAGCTCTGTGACCTGGTCCAGGTGCGCTCGCTCGCGACGGGAGCAGTGGTGCGGGTCCACTCCTGGCTCTGAAACATGCGAGGGTCACGCGATGAAGCGGGGCTCCTCACCCTTGGGGCCCTCCGGCTCTGGCGACTGGAACTTCGCGATGACCCGCTTGATCTTGTCAGCGGTATCGGCCTCGCGGTGGCCGAAGGCCCGCAGGTATGCCTGCAAGGCGTGACGGGCCATCTCGAGTTCTTCGTCGGAGAGATGGATCGTGTTCATGCCTCCAGAGTAGGTCGCTCGGTGCCCTCTGTTCAGCCTCGGAGTGACTAGCCCGCAACGTACGCTGGGAGGGCAGAGGCTTCCCTGGACCCCGGTGGCTTGGCTGACTGGAGGGAGCACGGCATGGCCCCATCCGACGGGAACCGCGCGAACCTGTTGACTCTCGGCGTCATGGGGCGCTCGCTCAAGGAGAACGAGCGACGGCTTCCGCTCCATCCGCACCATCTCGGTCGGATCCCCGAGGATCTCCGTGGCAGCCTCTACCTCGAGTCCGGCTACGGAGAGCGCTTCGGCCTGTCCGACGAGGAGCTGAAGGGCTGGGTCGGCGGCATCAGGACCCGGGAGGAGCTCGTCGAGGAGTGCGAGGTCATCCTGCAACCCAAGCCCATGCTCAGCGACATCGCACAGATGCGGGTCGGTCAGGTGCTCTGGGGATGGCCGCACTGTGTCCAGGACCAGGAGCTGACGCAGCTCGCCATCGACAAGAGGCTCACGCTCATCGCCTTCGAGGCGATGAACCACTGGCACGCCGACGGCTCCTTCGGCCTGCACGTGTTCCACAAGAACAACGAGCTCGCCGGCTACTGCTCGGTGCTTCACGCCATGCAGCTCGCAGGGTCCACCGGCGACTACGGACGCCGTCTTCGCGCCGCGGTCATCGGTTTCGGTGCTACCGCCCGCGGCGCGGTGACGGCACTCATCGCCATGGGCGTCCACGCCGTCGATGTGCTCACCCACCGCGAGATCGCGGCCGTGGCCGCACCCATCCACTCCGCCCAGCTGGTCCACTTCGAGGAGGGGACGACGGAGCGAGCGAGCCACGCAGTGACAGAAAGCGGCACGATGCCCGTGGCAGCCTTCCTCGCCGAGCACGACATCATCGTCAACTGCGTGCTGCAGGACACGGATGCTCCGCTGATGTTCATGACCGAAACCGACCTCGGGCACATGAGGCCGGGAACCCTGGTCGTCGACGTGTCCTGCGACGAAGGCATGGGCTTCAGCTGGGCTCGCCCCACGACGTTCGCCGACCCCACGTTCGTGGTCGGTGACAACGTGCTCTACTACGCGGTCGACCACAGTCCGTCGTACCTGTGGAACTCGGCGACCTGGGAGAACAGCGAGGCGCTGCTGCCCTTCATCCGAACGGTTCTCGGCGGCAGTGACGCCTGGGACGGGCATCCCACCATCCGCCGGGCCATCGAGATCCGCGACGGGGTGATCCAGAACCCGGCCATCTTGTCGTTCCAGGCGCGCGACCCGAAGCACCCGCACTTCCCGCTGGCGACCTAGCCGACTGTATCGAACAGATGTTCGAAGGTGTGGCATCCTTGCCAGTGTGGCTGGAGGGATGCGCAGGAAGCGGGACGGCCCGACAATGGCCGAGCGCGTTGCGCGTTCCTCGGCGGATCTCGAGGAGTGTCCGGCACGGCACTGCTGGGTGGTCGACAGCCTGGACGGCGTGAAGCGGGCTGCTCTTCTGCTGGAGTGGCGCCTCGCGGCCGTCGGCGGGTGGGAAGGCAGGGTCGTCTACCTGGCGAAGCTCCGCGCAGGCGTCGGCTGGACCGTTGTCGAGGAGTGGGTGCCCGCAGCCTGTCTCGTCGAGCGGTGAGCCGCCCTTGCGTTTTCCGGGGTGAAGCGGGGGTACGACCGAGGTGTCGTCGGACCACCTGCCACGGCGTGACCTGAGGAGGACCCATGCCTTCCGCCGATCCCACACCTGGAGCCACTTCTCCGCTGTCGTCACTGCGTCGCGTCATCGCGGCGAGCCTGATCGGGACCTCGCTCGAGTGGTACGACTTCTTCATCTACGGCACCGCCGCCGCCCTGGTGTTCAACAAGCTGTTCTTCCCCGGCTTCGAGCCGCTGGTGGGCACGCTGCTCGCCTTCGCGACGTACGCCGTGGGCTTCGTGGCCCGGCCGCTCGGGGGAGTGGTCTTCGGCCACTACGGCGACAAGCTCGGTCGCAAGAATGTGCTGGTGGTGACCCTGCTGATGATGGGTGCCGCCACCTTCGCGATCGGGCTGATGCCGACGTACGCCACGATCGGCGTCTGGGCACCGATCCTCCTGGTCGCACTGCGGTTCATCCAGGGTCTGGGCCTGGGCGGCGAGTGGGGAGGCGCCGTGCTGATGACGCTGGAGTCCGGCGACGCGAACCGGCGCGGTCTCAACGCGAGCTGGCCGCAGCTGGGAGTGCCGATCGGCCTGCTCCTCGCCAACGGAGTCCTCTCGTTGATGGGGGCGGCGACGTCCGACGCGGCGTTCCAGTCCTGGGGCTGGCGGGTGCCGTTCCTGCTGAGTGGGTTGCTGATCCTCGTCGGGTTGTGGATCCGGTTGACGATCGCCGAAAGTCCGCTGTTCCGCGAGCTGGAGTCGACCGACGAGCAGGCGAACGCGCCGATCGTGGAGGTCCTCCGGCGGTACCCGAAACGGGTCGTGCTCGCCGTGGGCGCGAGGGTCGGGGTCGACGTCGCTTTCTACTCGTTCGTCCTGTTCATCACCACCTACGTCACGACTTACCTGAAGCTGCCCGAGAGCTACGCCTTGAACGCCGTGCTGATCGCGGCCGCCTGCCAGGTCCTGCTGATCCCGTGGTTCGGTGTCCTGTCCGATCGATACGGCCGGCGCCCGGTGTACCTGTTCGGCACCGTCGGTGCAGCGGTCTGGATCTTCGTGTTCTTCGCGATGCTCGACACCGGAAGTGCCGTCCTCATCGTTCTCGCGACCGTCGTCGCGCTCTTCTTCCACGCGGCCATGTACGGCCCACAGGCGTCGTTCATCGCCGAGATGTTTCCCACGGAGGTCCGCTACAGCGGAGCGTCGATGGGGTACCAGCTTGCGGGCATCCTCGGTGGTGCGGTCGCCCCGATCATCTCGGTGGCCCTGCTCGGCCGTTTCGACACCTCCGTCGTGGTGTCGGTGTACGTCGTGGCGATGCTGGCAGTCTCCGCGATCTGCGTCATCGCGGCTCCGGAGACCTCACGGATAGACCTTCACGCCCACTCCTACGGAAGGCCACTGCACTCGGCAGGAGCCGAGAAGTCCCACTGACCTCAGCACAAGGGTCAGCGGTCAGCGCAGTGCGCGAGGGGGCAGGACAGACCCGCAGACTCGGGACAGCTCGGCCCTGTGCTCGTCCAGCCATGCCAGCCGTCGCTGCTCCAGCGTGATCTTGTCGCGGTCGTTGGCCGACAGCGGTTGTCCCGCCTCGGCACGCTGCATCCGCCCCAGCGCCCGCTTCAGCCGCTTCGCCGCCAGGAGCAGCGGCAGCGCTTCGGCCTCGGCGGGCTGGAGGGGGACCTCGCCGGTGTACGCCGCGAGGAGCGCCTGGACCCTATGGAGGTCGAACCGAAGCTTGTTGTCCGGGTCGCCGGAGACGGTGTAGACCTTCCCCACGTCGTGCGTGGCCACCGCGAGGTCCATCACGCGTACGTCGGGGCGGGCGCTGTCGAAGTCCAGCAGTCCCATGACTTGGTCGTCGCGGAACAGGAGGCTGCCCCGCCGTGCACCGCCGTGGATCACGGCGCGGGGGAGGGCGGGCGTCAGGGCGTCCAGCCCTTCCACGACCCGGACCGCTGCTCCCCGCAGCGGCTCGGGGAGGCTCGTCGCGCCTACGCGGCTCCGCAGGTCACTCAGGATCGCCGGGGGACCGCTGCCGCCGTCGAGATCCTCGGTGAGCCGGTGGTAGCGCCCGATGCATTCGCCCAGGCGACGCAGATGCACCTCCGACGCGTCGTCGTACTTCTGGCCGCCGATCGCCCGGGTGACCGTCCAGAGCCGGTCCTCGACGACTGCATGGTCCTCTCCCGACGACGCCGGGACCGGCACGGGAACGGGCAGTCCTCGACGGGCGAGGAGCTGCTGCAGCTCGAGCTGGGCGACCAGCTCGGTGCGGAGCTTGCCCCTGTGAGACCGGCGCAGGAAGAAGACTCCGTCGCCCGTGGTCAGCCGGTAGTGCTCGTTCTTGCCACCCGGCACCTGCACGAGATCGACCCATCCACCCAGCGGCCACAGGTCGCAGAGGGTCGTCAGCGGAAGCCGCCGCCCGGCCCGGTCCAGGAGGCTGATGGCCTGCGCGCTCATGCGAGCGCCGACCCGTCGACGATGCGGTCGAACTCCGCGCGATAGCGCAGGTACGTCGGGTCGCGGTGGATGTGCCGGGAGACGACGTCGCCGGACTTCACCTGCCTGGAAAGGCTGTGCATGACGTACCTCGCCCAGTGGAACTGCAGGTTGGTGAGGTAGCCGGACGGGGCCACCTCGCGGTAGCCGGCCAGGAAGGTGCTGCAGGCCTGGTCGGCGAGATGCGTGTCGCCGGTCGCGACGAAGGTGCTGCTGCGCAGGTGGTGCAGGAACTCCGCGACGTCGCGCGCAGGATCTCCGGGGGCGCTTCGGTCCAGGTCGATCACGGTAGTCGTCCCCGGAGCGATGAACACGTGGATCGGGCGGTACTGGCCATGGGTCTGCGTCACGACTCCGTCCAACGTGGTGTACGTGAGCTGGTCCAGGGCGGCGAGCATCTCCAGTGCGACTGGCAGGTACTCCGGTCGCTCGGCGGTCGTCTTGGACAGCCGCTTCGCCAGGCTGGTCAGCTCGCCGGTGACCAGCAGGGACTGCGGAGCCCCGACCCGAAGGTCAGCGTCGTGGAACGTGCCGAGCCATCGTCCTGCCTCCGCGGTCGCGGCTGACAGCTCGGCCGGAGGGCCCCCGACGAGGTCTCCCACCGCGCGACCCGGCGCCGCGCGACAGAGCATCACGTGCTGTTCCGCGTCCCAGGAGAGGGGCTCCACGGTCTGGTAGCGCCGGCCTTCTCCGAAACCCCCAAGGCGGAACATCCGCAGCTTCCCGTAGACGTCGGGGCCGTCCGCGAAGGGAAACGCCTTCGCGTAGACCGGGGTGCCGTCATCGAGCGCGATCCGCACGGTGGCTGCGCCACTCCCGTCGAGCTGGATGACCTCGGTCTTCCACGGGCCGGATGTCGACGCGTTCGAGCCGAGCCGCGGGCGCACCACGCGGTCGAGGTAAGGCTCCGAGCAGATGGTCTCCATGCGGGCGAGCTGCTGCACCTTCACACGGCGTGACTCGGCGTGGGCGTGCTGTCGCGTGTCGGTCATCGTTCCCTCCAAGGGGGCGGGGGTCGGGGGATCACAGGCAGCCCCTCAGGGGCCGGGATGGGCTGCGCGGGTGAGGTCGGACGCGTGCTGCTTGAGCCAGCGGCACTGTGTGGCTTCGGTCTTGGCTGTCCGGGTGAGCTTCTCGGCACGTCCAGGCTCACCCGGGGACAACGCGGACTTGGTCAGGAAGTTCTCGCACTTCTTGCTGACCGTGAGCAGGCGCCGAGCTCGAAGGGCGGTCGCCAACATCGTCAGGTCAGCCGCGCTGGCCTTGTACTCCGTGGCGTACTCCTGCAGGAACCAGGTCAACCGCCCGAGGTCGAGGCCGAGCACCCTCCGGCGGAACGGCGAGGCCGAGCAGAACACCCACACGGCGGTCGCCAGGTCGAGTGTCAACAGGTCGTGCGCGGCACGGTCGAAGTCGAGGACACCGCTGAGGTGGTCGTCCTGCAGCAGCACAGCCGTGGGTCCGTAGGAGCCGTGGGTGATGAGATAGGTCAGCTCAGGGAGGCGTCCGGCGAGCTCGTCGTGGACGACCAGCATCTCGGAGCACAGCCAACGGACGTCCTGCTCCGCCTCAGCCCTCTCGTCGGGCGGAAGCAGCGGCTCCATGACGGAGAGGGCGAGGAGCAGACGCTCCCGTGCCGTCGCGTTGATCATTGCCAGTGACGAGGACTCTTCGGCAGTCTGGTCCGCCGGCAGGTCGTCGACCAAGCGGTGGAACCAGCCCAGTCCCTGGGCGGCCGTGGGGAGGCGGTCGGGGGACGTCCATCGATACGTCGTGCCGGGCAGCTGCTCGGTCACCATGTGGTGGACCCCGTCGAGCGTCACGCTGAGGGCGCCCGTGCGGGTGGGCACGATCGCCGGCGCTGGGTAGCCCTGCGTGCGGAGGTGGGCGATCAGGGCCTGCTCGAACCGGAGTCCTGCGGCCGTCTTGAGGTCGTGGGAGCGCCGCACCACGACTTCGCCGGAGGCGGTCTCGACGAACCAGCTGTCGTTCGATGCTCCTTGATCTGCCCGCCGCCAGGTGTCCCAGGGCCCCAGGTCGTACTCCTTCTCAAGACGTCGGAGCAGGGCGATCGCGTCGAACGCGCCCTTCGGACGTCTGCCGCCCGTGCGCAGCTGTGAGGTGCGGAGGACGCGGTCCTCCGGCACGTTGGTCTCTATCTGATCGGTTGCGTCCCGCGTGTCTTCGGTCATCTTCGCTCTTACCCCTCGTCGGCGATTCGTGGTTTCCGTGCAACGTGCAGCCCTCGGCGGTCTGCGTGTCTCCCTCCTGGTCTGGTCCTTGGTTCAGTCGACGGTCCGAGCCCCTGCAGATGGCAGAGCTCGGCGTACAACCCGCCCTCTGCCAGCAGGGTGTCGTGGACCCCGCGCTCGATCACGACACCGCCGTCGAGGACGACGATCTCGTCCGCTGTCATGGCGGCCGCCATCCGGTGGGTGATCAGGATGACCGTGCGTCCGGTTCCCACACGTTCGAGCGAGTCGAGGACCGCTCGCTCGGACCACGCGTCCAACCCCGTCGTCGGCTCGTCGAGGATGAGCACCGGAGACCCGTGCAGCACCGCTCTGGCCAGAGCGATCCGCTGCCGCTGCCCACCTGACAACGACGCTCCTCGCTCGGCGAGGACGGTGTCGTAGCCTTCCGGCAGGTTCACGATGAACTCGTGCGCGAGCGCGACCCGGGCGGCCTCCTCGATCTCGTCGGTGGAGGCGGACGGACGGGCGTAGGCGATGTTCTCGCGCACGCTCGCGCGGAACAGCAGCGCCTCCTGCAGCACGAGCCCGACGTGCGCGTGCAGGCTCTCCCCGGTGATGTCGCGGATGTCGGTGTCATCGAAGAGCACCCGGCCGGACGTCGGGTCGTGAAGCCGGCACAGCAGGGCGGCGATGGTGGACTTCCCGGCCCCGGTGGGACCCACCACGGCGACGGTGCGTCCGACCGGGACTGTCAGGTCGACGTGCTTGAGGACGGGGTGGCGGGGCAGGTAGGCGAAGGTGACGGACTCGAGTGACACCGAGCGCGCGGGCTCAGGGGCGGGTCGTGCCCACGGGGTGTCCATGATGGTCGGCTCGCGCTGGAGGATGTCTGCGATGCGAGCAGCGCGCACCCCGGCACGGGCGAGCTGGGCCGGCAGCTTGGACAGGGTCCGGGTCGGACCGAAGAAGTCGCGGAGATAGCTGGTGAAGATGATCAGGTCACCGGGCGTCAGGGCGCCGGACATGACTCGCCGGGCCCCGAGCCACACCAGGCCGGCGGTTGCCACCGCGACCACCATGTCCAGGCTCAGGGAGAAGACGGAGGTGGTCCGGGTCGCCTTGAGGATGGCCCCCATCGAGTCACGTGCCATGGAGGTGAAGCGGTCGGCCTCGTGACGCTCCCGCCCCAGAGACTTGACCAGCTTGATCGCGGTGAGGGACTCCTGTGCAGCGGCGGCCAGGTTGCCCTCGACCTCCCTGGAGCGCTCCTCGACGGCGCGGATACGAGCACGGAAGCTGGTCACCGTCACCACGAGCGCGGGCATGGTCACCAGGACCCCGAGACTGAGCTGCCAGTCCATGAACATCAGCACGCTGGCCATGCCGACCAGGGTCAGGACGCTGCTCATCGCGGTGACCACCGTGTCGGTGAGTAGGCTGCGCACCTTGTCCACGTCCGCGGAGAGCCGAGTCGTCAGCTCCCCGGTCGGTGTGCTCTGGTGGAAGCTGAGCGAAAGCTGCTGCAGGTGGGAGTACAAGGAAGTCCGGATGTCGATCGCGATCCGCTCTCCGACGACGGTCAGGACGTAGTCGCGCACCAGCGAGACGAACGAGTCGAGTACTGCTATCGCGACGATCGCCAGCACGATCATGAGCAACGCCTTGTTGATGTCGTCGCCGTCGTAGGCCATGTCGGGGAGCAGCACCGAGTCGAACAGGTACTTGAGCGGCCAGGGCTTGAGGATGCTGACACCGGTCGAGACGATCGCGAGCACGACGGCCAGCAGGTACCCCGGCCAGACCGGCTTGATGAACGGACCGAAGGTGCGCACGATCGCCCGGGGGCGCATCGGCGGTGGTGCCACCGTTCTCACTTGTCTCATGCGTGTGCCTCGGCGAGGAGGTGGCGCTCCCAGGCGTCGAGCCACGTCGGCACGAACGAGGCATCGGGCACGGGTCGGACGACGACCCGGTAGTACAGGACCTCCGCGAACGTCCGCGCGACATATCCGGGGGTCGACTGCACCGCGCCAGGGCTCCCGCCGCCGGCGACGTACTCGTCCAGGAACGCCGCGACCCACGACGAGGCGACTCCGAGGTCGCCGTGGAGGGCAGCGCCCATGGTCTCGATCTGACCGACGAAGTGACCGAGGTCGCGAGCGGCAGGAGCGGATGCCGCTCGGTCGAAGTCGATCACCACCACTCGCGACGGGTCGAGATGGACGTTCTTCGGCTGGAAGTCCCCGTGGGTCACCACCGGTGTATCGGCGCCGGCCTCGGCGAGCCTGCCCAGCGTGCGGTCGACGAGCTCAGTGATGCGATCAGCCTCGCCCGGGAGCGCGGTTGCCAGAGCCGGACCGTACTCCGCCAGCTTGCTGCGCTCGAAGTCGGTCGGCAGCTCTCGCAGGCCGACGCCGGGCGCCGCATGCAGCCGGGCCAGCCAGCGGGCGACCCGTCGGACCGTCGGGGTGGCGATCGGAACGTCTCCGCGAAGCATCTCGTAGAGCGTCTGCGGAGGCGCCTCCTCCTGAGCGAGCAGGCGGCGGGCCGGGTCGTAGCCGTACGGCTGCGGAACGCGGAGGGCCGGGTCGTCGAAACCGACTTCACGAAGGCGTCGGAGCAACCACCAGGCCTGCTCGCCGCCGCCGAGGAGGAAGCCCTTGCCGACCACGGCGAGGCGTGACTGGCGGCCCGACTCGGACTCCACCGTGAGCTCCCAGCGGACCACGGGGCGACTGTCCGAGGCATGGAGCACGGCGGTCCGGTCGACGCTCACGCAGCGCACAGCAAGGGCTCCGAGCGGTGGCGGACTCTCCAGCAGCGCCGCGGCCGCGGCATGCCGTCGTGCACGACGAACGGACTGCGCATGCTCCGGTTCGGTCAGACGGCTGCTCACGTCATCACCACCCCCGCACCAGATGCAGGGGTCGGGAAACGATCGAGCGTCCCACGTGCTCGATCAAGGAGCAGCGTGGCCGCTTCCTCATCGAGGTCTCCGACACCGAGCAGGAGGTGGAACACGGGGCTCGTGGACTGCAGCCGGACCATCACTCCGTGCCCGACTCCTGCGGGAGGCGGTCGCCACGAAGTCGGCTCATTCGCGTCGAGCGCTACCCAGGCCGCCATCGAGCCGTTGCGGACACCGCGCCAGGTCCGTCC
This sequence comes from Nocardioidaceae bacterium, assembly GCA_035297905.1. Lineage (GTDB taxonomy): Bacteria > Actinomycetota > Actinomycetes > Propionibacteriales > Nocardioidaceae > Nocardioides_C. Next base: position 4,934 of record DATGYO010000230.1, on the reverse strand, counting down.
GCCGATCCGGCGCACGCCGCTTCGCCCGTTGCGCAGGAGGGACAGGTAGTCGGGGGAGAGGCAGACGTCCACCGCGAGTCCGAAGAGCTCGTCGGGGAGCTCGTAGCGCACCAGGATCGCCGAGCTGTCCTGGTGGAGCAGCAGGCGCTTCCGGGCGCCGCGGAGGAAGCTGTCCTCCTGGACGTCCACGAGGTCCACCAGGGCGGCGTCATCCGTGACGGAGAGCGTGGCGTCGTACCTGTCATGCGCGAAGCCGACGTCGGCGAGGGCACCCGGATGGTTGGCGGGCTCGTCCATGTACCGGTTCACCGACTCCTGCCAGTTCCAGTCGTCAGAGGGGTTGCCGATCATCAGCGCCCCTCCGGACGGCGACCGGGTGGCGAGCTGGACGAGCCGGCCCCCATCGCGAGGAGTGAGCAGGGCCACGACCTGGTCGTTCGCGAGGACCACCTCGACATCGCCGTCGCCGTCGACGTCCGCCAGCTCGGCGTACGGCGGACGGCTGGAGGCTCCGAGCCACCGCGCAGCCGCGGCGATGGCCGTGGACGACCGCGCATGACTCGCGAGGGCCTTCGACCACGGTGCCAGCGGTCGGCCCGGGGCGGAGGTGTCGCGCCAAGCGGTCTCGTAGGACGAGGCGAGCAGGTGCTTCCATGCCAGGGCGACGAGACCCGGGGCAGCGCCGTCCTGCTCGGCTGCCTCTATGGCGCGCCGCGCGTGGTCCAGGTGGCTGCGGGAGCGCACCCAGTCGGGGTCGTTGGCCCAGCCCTGGTAGTCCTCCCCGGCGCCCCACTGCTGGGACAGCTCCACGAACGTGCCCGGGTCCAGCGACCGCTCGACCGCCGGGCGTCGTCGCTGCGCCAGCCACTCGCTCAGGCGCACCGGGACGAGCTTGGGCTGTGAGACGAGCCAGCGCAGGAACGCCTCATAGCGGTTCAAGCCGTCAGCCCTCCAGGGGCCGAGTCCCGCCGTCTTCTCGAGGTCGTCGGCGTAGACGAGCACCGCGTCGTCGCCCGGCGCGAGTGTGAGGTCGGTCAACCGGTTGAGGCTTCGCCAGTGCTCCTGTTCCTGGGGTGGGAGCCAGTAGCGCAGCCGTGTCGACATCGGCACGACCTCGAGCCCTCGGCTCTCGCGGATTCGGTAGGGCCGTAGTGCATCGGTGGGTGGGGGTCTCATGGGGTCGCCGAGATCGAACAGCTCCCGGTCGCTCCCGTGGTACCTCCCTCCGGTCGGGTAGAGCAGCCGGTCGTCGAGAAGCACGTAGCGGTAGCCGCCGTTGGGCAGGTCCGGGCTCGTGAGCAGCTCCGAGACCGCCTCGGTGTCCCAGATCCGCTCCGGGACCCAGCACCCGCTCAGCTCCTCCGGGGCGCACCCGAGATGCCGTTGGTACAGGTCGAACGCTTCCTCCAGCTGCCGGCGGTTGAATCCGGGATCGAACGCGGTGAGCACGTTCTCGGAGTAGGTGCCGCCGATCAGGTCGACCAGGCCGGAGGCGTGCAGGTCGCGCACGAGCTCGAGGAACCAGGGGTGGTGCCAGGCCGCGCTCTCGATGAGCGTGCCGGACAGGTGCAGGCTGGCGGGCACCCGATAGCGCTTGTGCAGCTGGAGGAGCGCGGCGTACCCGTGCACGAGCGAGCTGATGCCCTCACGGTCACGGTAGCCGTCGGTGATGAGGTACTGGTTCGCGTGGTGCACCAGGGCCAGCGGGAGGGGGATGTCGTGCGGCGTCCCTCCTGGCAGGGGTAACCGGGCAGGCGACGCACTGTGAATGGTCGCGGCGCCGTTCGAAGACGCGATGTCGGGCCATCTCTGACGGGGGACGCGAAGCGGGGGCCGCGTCCGGCTGCGCGTCGCGGCGCGGTACAGCGCGACGTACTCCTGCGCGGGAGCCCGCCATGAGAAGTCCGCAGACATTGCACGTCGCTGCAGCTCGTGCCACTCGGGGACGCGGTGGAACACCGACAGACCCCGGTCGACTGACTCCACCAACGACGCGACCCGGCGATGCCGGAACACGAAGCCGAGCCCCTGCTCGGAGTCCGCGGTGTAGTCCGGGATGGTGTCCACCATGCCGCCGGTCTCGCGCACGATCGGGATGGTGCCGTACCTGAGGGCGATCAGCGGGGTCAGTCCGCATGGCTCGAACCTCGACGGAGCGAGGAAGAAGTCGGCGCCGGCGTAGATGCTGCGGGCCAGGCCCTCGTCCGAGCTCGGGTGGTAGGCGACGCTTCCCGGGTGCCTTTGTCCCGCGGCCATGAGCTCGCGCCGGTAGCGGCGCTCGCCCTCCCCGGCGACCACGACCTGTGCGCCCCTCGCCAGGATGTCGTCGAGGGCCGCCCGCACGAGCCCGACTCCCTTCTGCGGGACGAGTCGGGCGACCATCCCGAACAGCGGGCGGCGGGGGTTCGTCTCGAGCCCACTGGCCGCCTGCAGGTCGCGCTTGTTGATCTGCTTGCCGAGCACGAAGGACTCGTCGTACTGCTTGGCGATCCATGGGTCCGCCGCGGGCGTGAACTCCGCGTAGTCGACGCCGTTGCGGATCCCCCGTGCATCGCTCCCGCGCGACCGCAAGAGCGCGTCCATGCCGGCGCCGTGCTCAGGCGTGAGGATCTCCGCCATGTACTGGGGGCTGACGGTGTTCACCTGGTCGGCGAACGCCACCCCACGCGCGAGCAGGTTGCCGGCGGGCGGCAGACCGATCGTCATGTCGACCGACGCCCCCACGTGGCCCTGATAGGCGACGTTGTGGATGGTGAAGACCACCGCGCACCGTTCCAGGTCCGCCGCGTGAGCGCCCTGTCGAACCTCCTGGGCGATCAGCCCGCAGTGCCAGTCGTTCGCGTGGATGACGTCGGGTCGCCAGTCCGGGTGCGCAGCGAGTGCGGCGACTGCCTTGGAGAACAGCACGAACGGAAGTACGTCTTCGTCCTGGTAGCTGTAGGGAACCTCGCGGTCGAACCAACCCCTGCTGCCCACGGTGTACACGTCGACCCCGTCGCGGTGCGCCAGGTGGGACACGTCGACCTTCTCCACGACGCTTCCCATCCGGACGTCCAGCGACAGCACATGCCGACCCGACATGCCGGGGTAGGCGGGCAGGACGACGCGCACCTCGTGCCCGAGGCCGGCCAGCTCCTTGGGAAGGGCATGACTCACGTCCGCGAGCCCGCCGACCTTGACGAAGGGATAACACTCCACGGTCGCGAAGAGGATCCGACCGTTCCACCCGTCGGTGTGCTCGTACGACGCCGGCTCGGCGCCCATAGGCAGCTCTCCGCTCATCGCGAGACGGCTTACGAGCCTCGATGACGGCGCACGCAGAAACGTGTCAAACCCATGTCTCCCCCAGCTTGGAGTGGCGTTCTCCTCACGTTCACACGTTGTTCGGAGTAAGACCATCACCCGCATTCGGGGGATTGCGGTCACCTGAAGGGGCTAGTTCCAGCCTGTGGAGTCAGGGATTTTGTGTCCTTGCCGTCGTCTGCCGATACTTCGGGCTTTGCCCTTGTTTTCATGAAGAAACAAGGCGAGTCGGGGTACTTCGTGGCCGTGGCGTTCAACGTTTCGGTTCACGAGGCAATGCGGTGCTGCTCAGGTACCTTGAGATTGGTGCTCGACGACTTCTGGAGACGTCATGGAACGGTTCACTCCTCAAACCATGCCCCTCCACGGCCACCAGCTCTCCTACCTGGACAGCGGCAAGGGTCCGGTGGTGCTCTTCATCCACGGGATCCTCGGTTCTCACCGCAACTGGGCCCACCTCATCGACAGGCTGGATGAGACCCACCGGGTGATCGTGCCGGACCTCTTCGGGCACGGGCACTCGGCCAAGCCGATGGGGGACTACTCACTCGGCGGTCACGCCGGGACACTGCGCGACCTGCTCGACCGGCTCGGCATCGATCGGGTCACCCTCGTCGGGCACTCCTTCGGCGGGGGGATCGCGATGGAGTTCTACTACCTGTTCCCCGAGAGGGTCGATCGCCTGGTCCTCGTCTCGAGCGGTGGGCTGGGACGAGAGGTCAACCGAGTGCTGCGGTCGGCGACGCTGCCCGGCGCGGAATATGTGTTGCCGGTCATCGCGTCCGGGTGGGTGCGGGGAGGCGTCGAGACCGCCGGACGGGCCCTGTCCAAGGTGGGCTGGAAGCCCGGTTCGGACATCACCGCGATCTGGCAAGGCTTCACCTCCCTGGGAGACGGCGAGAGTCGGCGTGCCTTCCTGGCCACGACCCGTTCCGTGATCGACCCAGGAGGCCAGAGCATCAACGCCCACGACTACCTGCCCGATGCCCTGCCGATCCCGACACTCATCGTCTGGGGCTCCCGCGACCGGATGATCCCCGCCTGGCACGCGATCAGGGCTCAGCAGGCGATTCCGGGGTGTCGTGTCGAGCTGTTTGAGGGAGCCGGCCACTTTCCGCACCTCGACGAACCCGACCGCTTCGCCGAGCTGGTCCGGGAGTTCGTCGCAACCACCAGACGAGAGGAGCCCCCGAGCGCGTCGGGTGCTTGAGCGTGCGACACGGCTCGTGCCGCACGTGCCTGGTCATCCGGGCCGGACGGCGCCGGAGTACGGCATCGACAACAGGGGAGCAACCAGGACGCCGTCGCTCGGGTTCGCGGCGTGCACGATCTGGCCGTGTCCGATGTAGATCCCCACGTGGTGCACAGGGGAGTAGTAGAAGACCAGGTCGCCGGGCTGGAGCTGGGACTGTGACACCGGGGTGCCGGAGCTCATCTGCTGAGCCGCGGAGTGCGGCAGGCTGACTCCGGCCTGGCTCCACGCCATCAAGGTGAGGCCGGAACAGTCGAAGGCGGAGGGCCCGGTCGCGCCCCAGACGTAGGCGTCGCCGACCTGCGAGAGCGCGTAGGCGACCGCTGCGCCGGCGCGCCCGGAGCCGGATGGTGCCGGGGTGGGCGTGGCGGAAGTCACC
>DATGYO010000229.1:0-13594 GCA_035297905.1 Nocardioidaceae bacterium | reverse complement strand
GACCCGCACGGAGTTCAGCCTGCTCGAGATGTTCCTGCGGCGGCCCCGCCGGGTCCTGGACCGGTCGTTCATCCTCGAGGAGGTCTGGGGCTACGACTTCCCGACCACGGCCAACTCGCTCGAGGTCTACGTCGGCTACCTGCGCCGCAAGACGGAGGCCGACGGCGAACCGCGCCTGATCCACACCGTGCGAGGGGTGGGCTACGTGCTGAGGGAAGCGTGATGCTGCCCTTGCACTACAGGCGATCGCTCGCCAGCCGGGTCACCTTGCTGGCAGGGGTGGCCGTGGGTCTCGCTGTCGCGATCGTTGCTCTGGCGGGGTTCGCCACGGTGCGGATCCAGATGTACTCCTCGCTCGACCACTCGCTCCTGAGCCGGGCCTCGGCGGCCGCCCGGTCCAACGCCCTCAACGTGCTGACCCAGGGACGGGTCCCCTCCTGGACGCTCGGGGCCGCCGACGTGTTCATCGGGTTCATCGACGCCAACGCCCGGGTGACCACCGTCGACCGGGGTGACAGCATCCCGCTGGGCCAGGACGAGCTCGACGTCGCACAAGGGTCCCGCCCCTACTCCCTGCGGACCGTCGGCTCCGGAGGGGACCGCTACCGGGTCGTGGCAGTGCCGACGCGGGAGCCCGGGGTGGCCCTCGTGCTCGCGCAGTCGCTCGAGTCGACCGAGGAGACGCTCGAGCGTCTGGGCGTCGTGCTCGCCGTCTTCGGGATGCTCGGCGTGCTCGGCGCGAGCGCCGCAGGCTGGGCCGTCGCCCGCAACGGCCTCCGGCCGGTCCGCCGGCTCACGGAGGCCGCGGAGGAGATCGCCCGGACCGAGAAGCTCGACCCGATCGAGGTCGAGGGCAACGACGAGATCGCCCGGCTCGCCTCCGCCTTCAACGCGATGCTGGCCGCGCTCTCCGCCTCGCGCGACCGGCAGCGCCAGCTCGTCGCCGACGCCGGCCATGAGCTCCGTACCCCGCTGACCTCGCTGCGCACGAACCTCGACCTGCTCGTCCAGGCGGACCGCCGCGGCGGCCTCTCCGACGAGGCCCGCGCCGAGCTGCTCGCCGACGTGCGCTTCCAGATCGAGGAGCTCACCACGCTGATCGGCGACCTCGTCGAGCTGGCCCGCGACGAGGACCGACCGGTCACGGTCGAGCCGGTGGACCTCTCCGACATCGTCGACCGGGCGGTCGAGCGGGTGCGGCGGCGCGCGTCGAGCCTGGAGTTCGACGTACGGTCCTCACCGTGGTGGGTCATGGGCGACCCCGCGGCGCTGGAGCGGGCAGTCACCAACCTGCTGGACAACGCGGCCAAGTGGAGCCCACCGCTCGGCACGGTCACGGTCCACCTGACCGACGGCACGCTGCTCGTGGGCGACGAGGGCGACGGGATCGCCGAGGAGGACCTGCCGCACGTGTTCGACCGGTTCTACCGCTCGCGGGAGTCGCGGTCGATGCCCGGCTCGGGTCTCGGGCTTGCCATCGTCAGACAGGTCGCCGAGCGCCATGGCGGCGAGGTGCGGGCAGGCCGGTCCGAGGCCGGCGGAGCGGCGTTCTGGTTCACCGTCCCGGGAACCTCCGAGGGCGATGGGATAGAACAGGCCGCATGGACCTCGACCATGCCGACCGCCTGACCCGCAGCGAGCGGCTCGACCGGCTGCCGTTCACCGCGCAGCACCGCCGGGTCGTGATGGGCTCCGGCGTCGGCTGGGCGCTCGATGCCATGGACGTCGGCCTGATCAGCTTCGTGATGGCGGCGCTGTCCAAGCAGTGGGCGCTCGACACGACGACGCTGTCGTGGATCGCCTCGGTCGGCTTCATCGGGATGGCGATCGGCGCCGGCGTCGGCGGGCTGCTCGCGGACCGTATCGGCCGTCGCCAGGTCTTCGCGGTCACCCTGCTCGTCTACGGCGTCGCCACCGGCGCGGCGGCGCTGTCGTGGTCCGTCGGCGCGCTCCTCGTCTTCCGGTTCCTGATCGGCCTCGGGCTCGGCGCGGAGCTCCCCGTCGCCTCGACCCTCGTCAGCGAGTTCGCGCCCTCCCGGATCCGCGGCCGGATGGTCGTCGCCCTCGAGTCGTTCTGGGCGGTCGGCTGGCTGCTCGCCGCGCTCATCGGCTACTTCGTGGTCCCGGTGTCGGACAACGGCTGGCGCTGGGCTCTCGCGCTCGGGGCGGTTCCCGCGGTCTACGCGGTAGCCGTCCGGTACGGCCTGCCCGAGTCGGTGCGGTTCCTCGAGAGCCGTGGGCGGTACGACGAGGCGGAGGGCGTCGTACGACGGTTCGAGAACTCGGCCGGCATCGCCCCGGCCACCGCGCCGGATGTCCCGGGGGCGCCGGTCGCGCCGGAGGCGTCGCCGAGTGGGCGGCGCAAGGTCTCCCGCGTCGATGCGCTGTGGGCGCCGGGGCTGCGGAGGCGCACCGCGTCGTTGTGGACGGTCTGGTTCGCGGTGAACTTCTCCTACTACGGGGCGTTCATCTGGATCCCGACGCTGCTCGTGGCCTCAGGCCTCGACCTGGTCCGCTCCTTCGAGTACACGCTGATCATCACGGTCGCCCAGCTGCCCGGGTACGCCGTCGCGGCGCTGCTGGTGGAGCTCTGGGGCCGGCGGCCGACGCTGTCGCTGTTCCTCGTCGGCTCCGCGGGATCCGCGCTCTGGTTCGGCAACGCCGACTCGACGACCACCACCGTCGCCGCGGGCATGGCGCTGTCGTTCTTCAACCTCGGAGCCTGGGGTGCGTTGTACGCAGTCAGCCCCGAGGTGTACCCGACCGCATTCCGCGGGACGGGGACCGGCTGGGCCGCGGGCTTCGGGCGGATCGCTTCGGTGCTGGCGCCGCTCTCCGTGCCGGTGCTGCTGAGGGTCGGGGGCGGGAACGGCTTGCTGTTCGCCGTCTTCGCCGGGTTCTTCGTGCTGGCCGCCGCGGCGACCTGGGGCCTGCCCGAGCGGCGGGGCGAGGCGTTGGAGGAGGAGCTGGAGAGTGCTCATATCTGAGTCGCAGCCCCTTCTCAGAGTCGTCTCAGGGCCGCGAAGCATGCTTGGTACATGAGCACCAACGGCCTCAGCCACGAGCACGACGACACCCAGCCCCTCAACCGACCCGACGCCGAGTCGCAGGCACCGGGTGGGCCGCCGCCGCCCCCGGGGCATTCCCACCGCTACGGCGACGCCGGGGCCGGCTCCGATGCGGACAGCCAGACGGCGGCCTACGACACCCGCGGGTGGGGCACTGCCGGAGGTCCCGGCGGTGGCGGTCCCTTCTTCGGGACCCCGCCGCAGCAGCCGTACCAGGACCCGAACCGGTCGGCTCGCTCGCGCAACGGCGCCCTCACCGCCGCGGTGCTCGTTGGAGCCCTCGTGCTCGGCGGCATCGCCGGCCTCGGCGGCGCCGCGGGGTACGACCTCGTCAACGGTGGCGGGACGACGAGCTCGAGCAGCTCGGGGACGGACACGTCCGTGGTGAAGCGGACCGACGCCCCTGCGGCGCAAGGTTCGGTCGAGGCCGTGGCGAACTCCGTGCTGCCCTCCGTCGTGAAGATCAACGTGCAGGGCCCACAGGGTGCCGGCTCGGGCTCCGGGGTGATCATCAGCCCGGACGGCGAGATCCTCACGAACAACCACGTCGTCGAGGTGGCCGCGCAGGGCGGCACCGTCTCGGTGGGGTTCAACGACGGGACCACCAAGCCGGCCGAGGTGATCGGCACCGACCCCCTGACGGACCTCGCGGTCATCAAGGCCAAGGACGTCTCGGGGCTCACCGCCGCGAAGCTCGGCCAGTCGAGCAACCTCGATGTCGGGGAGCAGGTGATCGCGGTCGGATCGCCGTTCGGCCTCGAGGCCACGGTCACCAGCGGCATCGTGTCCGCGTTGCACCGTCCCGTCTCGGTCGGTGAGGGCGGCGGCAACGACACCACCTATCCCGCCATCCAGACCGACGCCGCGATCAACCCCGGCAACTCGGGCGGTCCGCTGGTGAACATGAACGGCGAGGTCGTCGGCATCAACTCCTCGATCCGCACCGCGTCCTCGATGGGCGAGGGCGGCTCGATCGGCCTGGGCTTCGCGATCCCGATCGACGAGGTGCTGCCGATCGTCGACCAGCTCCGCAACGGCGAGACCCCCACGCACGCGCGGCTCGGGGTCTCCGTGACGGACGCCTCCAGCAAGGACGGTCTGCTCACCGGCGCCGGCATCGCCGACGTGTCCGCCGGCTCGGCCGCGGAGAAGGCAGGGATCCAGAAGGGCGACATCGTGGTGAAGATCGACGGCCAGCCCGTCCCGGACGCGTCGTCGCTGGTCGCCACGATCCGCGGTCACCGGCCTGGCGACACAGTCACCCTGACCGTCGTACGCGGGGGCAAGCAGGAGCAGGTGAAGGCGACCCTCGACAGCGACAAGGGCAGCCCGGCCAGCTGAACCGGTCCTATTCGAGTACGGCGAGCAGCCGCGCGGCCTTCCACCGGCTCTCGTCGTACTCGCTCGCTGCGTCCGAGCGCACCGTGACCCCGCCACCGGTGCCGAGCGTGTAGCGGCCGTGGTGGGCGACCAGCGTGCGGATCACCACGCCGAGGTCGGCTCGGCCGTCGCCACCGATCCAGCCGAGGGCCCCGGAGTACACGCCTCGCGGCGTGGTCTCCACATCGGCGATGACCTGCATCGTCCGGAGCTTCGGGGCGCCGGTCATCGAGCCGGCCGGGAACATGGCGCGCAGCGCCTCGACGGTCGTGACGTCGTCTCTCAGGTGGCCGCGGACCGTGGAGACCAGCTGATGCACGGATGGGTAGGACTCCACGTCCATCAGCACCGGCACAGTGACCGTTCCCGGCTCGCAGACCATCGAGAGGTCGTTGCGCAGCAGGTCGACGATCATCAGGTTCTCCGCGCGGTAGCGGGGGTCGGTGCGCAGCGCATCGCGGTGCGCGTCGTCCTCCTCTGCCGTGCTGCCCCGTGGTGTGGTGCCCTTGATCGGCTTGGTCTCCACCCATCGGTTCCGGTCGATCGTCGCGAACCGCTCGGGGCTCGAGCTGAGCACGCTGACCCCCTGGTGCTGGAGGTGGGCGGCATACGGCGCCGGGTTCAGCTGCCGCAGGCGCAGGTAGGCGTCGGCGGGCACGATGTCGCTCTCGACGCTCTCGCGGTAGGTCAGGTTGACCTCGTAGGTGTTGCCGAGATGCAGCTGCTCCTGGACGCGCGCGAACCACCCGTCGTACGACGCGCGGCTCACGCCGGCGGGCGCGTCGGTCTCAGGCGTGGTGGGGAGCGGTGGCCCGGACGACGGCGCGGTGGCGTCGTGGCCGAAGACGACCTGGTGCGGTGAGCGCATCCAGACCGCGTCGGGCACGTCGCGGGTCGTGGCGTCGCCCTTGCGCGCGGGCAGGTCGGGGCGGCAGGCGTAGCCGAACCAGCCGACCCAGCTGATCCCGGGGTCGCCTCCGTCCCGGTCGACCTCCTCGCCCAGGACGGTGAAGATGTCGTCGCCCACCAGCGTTCGCTCGCCGGCGGCCAACCGCCACACCTCCCGGCTGGTCGCGTCGTAGGTCAGCGAGACGTCGTCGGGCTCGAGCCAGCCGAGGATAGAGCGCCGACCGGACCAGTCCCGCGACCCACCGCCGTCGAGCCAGAACATCCGGTCGTGAGCCCGCGCGATGTCGCGGAACGCGGACACGGGGTCGCCCCAGCGCAGCGGGGTCACGCGAGGTCCAGGAAGTTCGCGACCATCGCCTCGCCGTGCTCGGTCAGGATCGACTCCGGGTGGAACTGCACGCCCCACAAGGGCTTCTCGCGGTGTGCGACACCCATCACCACCGGGCCGGAGGGTCCGTCACACCAGGCGTTGACGGTCAGTACGTCGGGCAGGGCGACTGCCGCGAGGGAGTGGTACCGGACTGCCTTGAAGGGGCTCGAGATGCCCCCGAAGATCCCAGTGCCGTCGTGGGTCACGACTGCCACCTCGCCGTGCACCGGCGCGATCTGGCGGACCTGGCCGCCGTACACGCTGACCATGCCCTGCATCCCGAGGCACACACCGAGCACGGGCACCTCCGCCTCGAGCAGGACGCGACGGCCGACGGAGAAGTCGTGGTCGTCGTCAGGGTTGCCCGGACCCGGCGAGAGCACGATGTGGCTGAATCCCCTGGTGAGCAACGCGTCCGCGTCGACCTCGTCGTGCTCCACGACCTCGGGCAGGGCCCCGGTGACCGCGGCCACGAGGTGCACGAGGTTGTACGTGTAGGAGTCGTGATGGTCGACCACCACAACCCGCGGGGTCATGTCAGGAGATCGAGGACGAGGTCGTGGATGAGCTCGTACCCGTGCTCGGTCAGGATCGACTCCGCGTGAAACTGGACCCCTCGGAAGTGCGGCCCGGAGACCATGTGGATGTCGCCGGTCTGCGGGTCCGTCGTCACCTCGACCCCCTCGGGCGAGCCTGATCCGTCGAGGCGTCCCACGAACGTGTTGTAGAACCCGACGTTCTCCTCGCGCCCCTGGAGCGAGACCCGGGACTGGGTGCCCTGGAACACGATGTCCTTGTAAGTGAGGGGAATCCCGAGCCGGCTGCACAGCACCTGATGTCCGAGGCACACCGACAGGAAGGGCTGGTCCGAGGCGAGCAGCTCGTCGACCGCACCCCGGAAGGCCCTGATCTTCGGGCTGTCGCCGTCGCGCGGGTCGCCGGGGCCGGGGCCGACGATCACGAGGTCGTACCCCTCGAGCGCTCCCGGCTGGTAGTCCTCGTGGCGCACGACGGCCGAGGTCATGCCCATCACCGACAGCACGTGGCGGAGCATGTTCACGAAGTCGTCCTCGCCGTCGAGGATCACTGCGGTCTTGCCCGCGAGCTCCGGCGCAGGCGGGGAACCGCCCTGGTCGGTCAGCCAGAACTTGCTGAGCCGCTGGTTGCGCGAGTTCAGCGCGATCAGGACGTCCTCGTCCCGGGTCAGCTCGGCCACGCCGTCGGGGGCACCCGCGGCCGGCTCGACGAGACCGAACGCGGTGAGGATGCCGCCCGCCTTGGCGTGGGTCTCGGCGACCTCGCTGTCGGCCACGGAGTCGCGGACCAGCGTCGCACCGGCGGTGACCTTCAGGTCCCCGTCGGGCGAGACGTCCGCGGTGCGGATCACGATGGGCGAGTCCGCCGTGGGGCGACCCTCGGCGTCGCGTCCGAGGAGGGCCAGCGCAGCGCCGTAGTAGCCACGCCCCTCGGGCTCGTACTCCTTGATCAGCCTGCAGGCGTTCTCCACGGGCGAGCCGGTGACCGTCGCGGCGTACATGGTGTCGCGGAGGACCTCGCGCACGTCACGGCTGCTGCGACCCGCGAGGAGGTACTCGGTGTGCACCAGGTGCGTCATCGGCTTGAGGAACGGCCCCAGTACCTGGCCGCCCTCGTTGCAGACGTCGCACATCATCTTGAGCTCCTCGTCGACGACCATGAAGAGCTCGTAGATCTCCTTCTCGTCGGCGAGGAACTCCAGCAGCGCCTGCTTCCTCTCGACCGGGTCGTCATGGCCCCGGAGCCGGAAGGTGCCGCTGATCGGGTTCATCCGGACGTCGCCGCCCTGCACGCTGACATGCCGCTCGGGACTCGCCCCGATCAGGTAGCGGTCGCCGGTGTAGAAGCAGTAGGTCCAGTAGGCCCCCCGCTCCTTCTCCAACAGCCGCCGGAAGACGGTCAGCGCCTTGCGCGCGTCCCAGTCCCGGGCCTTCGCGCGGTAGTGCCGGCCGATGACGAGGTTGGCGCCCTCGCCGTTGCCGATCTCGTCCTTGATGATCCGGTCGACCACGGCGCCGTACTCGTCGTCGGAAGTCTCGAAGCCGCCGCGGTCCTCGAAGTCCACGGGCTCGTCAGGAAGGGTGGCCAGCAGGTCGGCGAACGGCACCTCGACCTCGGAGTCGAGGCGTACGACGGTCAGCGGTGTGCCGTCGTCGTGGACCTCGAACCCCCGCTCCGCGACCTGGCGGAAGGGCACGGCCAGGAGCCTGTCGAACCGTCTGCCCTCCGGGACCGGTCCCTCCTCGAGCGGGACGTCCATGAGGCTCTGCACCTCGGAGCGGCTGCCACCCACGAGCGTGACGGTGCCTGCGTCGCGCAGCCGGATCGCGGCCCATGCCTCGTGCTGCACCAAAGCGTCCAGCGCCTGCACTGCCGAGGAGGAGATGGGTGTGCTCATGGTGTCGCCACGCTACCCCGGCTCCCGAGCGCGCACGGACCGGTCTTCCCTTCCGGACCCGGGACTGCCCGTACGCGTCGCCAGCAACGGCGCGTTCTTCTTGGACAAGGTCCAGGACATGGTCGGCGGACAGCACGGCTTCCAGCAGGTCCTCGTCATCACCGACGGCGACACGATCACCGTCGTCGACCTCCACGGCGAGCTCCTCATCCAGCACACCCGACCCGCACCCGGAGTGCGCTACGTCGGCAACGGCCCTAGCCAAAGGGGCGAACCTCCTGCGGCCACCCGCACGCCTCTGCGACCTCGCCGGCCCACACCTTCGCCGTCTCGGCATCGGGGACGTCGATGATGGTGAGCCCGCCGAGGTACTCCTTGGTCTCGACGTACGGTCCGTCGGAGAAGATCACCTCGCCGTTCGTGGGGTCCGCGCTGAACGCCTCCTCGAGCTCCTCGACCAGGCCACCGGCGAAGACCAGCACGCCGGCCGCCTCCATCTCGGCCACCACCGCCCGGGCTAGCGGCTCGCGAGAGCCGAACCACTCCTCGGAGTGCTCGCCGACCCACTGCTGGTTGAAGAAGATGGCGTACTGCGTCATGTCTGCTCCTGTTCGTCGGGCGACTCGTGCGGCCACCTCTGCATTCTCCACGAACGCAAACCTCCGGATCCGACACCGGCGACGGTGAATCTTCAGGAGAGCCAGCCGTTGCGGCGGGCGGCGAGGGCGGGGATCAGTATCGGTCAGGTCTCCTGGTTACGTCATGCCCCGAACTTGACGAGGGGCGCCGTCCGGCGGAGATCCAGCCTCGAGGACGCGACTACCCGATCGGAAGCCCGAACGCCTTCGCCATCGACGCAGCCGACGCGGCCTGGTGGAGGCGGGGCGCACCCACCACGTCCTCGTAGAGCCGCGTCAGCGCGTAGTGGTCGAAGCGGGTCTTGACGACCTTCCCGTGCTGGCTGGGGTGGATCACCACGGTCAGCACCTTGTTGTTGCTCGAGTGGTCGTCCTCGTCTGCGGTCACGACCACGGCGAGGTGGCCCGACCGCCAGTCGGGGCCGGCGAAGATCTTCGTCATGTAGCCCTTGAACCAGTCGTCGGCGACCGCGAGCGAACAGTCGTGGGCGTCGTGGCAACGGTTGGGGACCACCATGCCGACGTTGGGCAGCCTGCCGTGCGCGATCGCGGTGGTCAGCCGTCCCACGGGCACGTCGTTCGCCGCGCACTGTCGTTCCTCGCGCACGAAGTACGGCCAAGGGTTGTGCTTGACGGCGTAGTCGTTGCCACCGTCCTCGACGGCACAGTTGTGCGGCATCCCGTCGACGTACACCCCGGCGGTCTTCCCCTCGCGGATCGCCTGACCGAACACAGAGCTTCCGGTGAGGTGGTGTGAGCCGGGTGAGTCGTCGTCGGTGATCCCGTAGGTCTGGCCACCCGCGATCGCGATGTAGTTGGGCAGCGAGGGGTGCGACACCGCGAAGTAGCTCGTGGCGTAGCCGTACTTCTTGGCGAGGTGGAACGTGTACGGCATCCCCTGCTGCATCTGCCGCATGGAGTGGTTCTCCTCGATGAACACGAGGACCTTGGTGACCTTGCGGGAGGGCACGGCTCCTCCGTCCCCGCTGACCCCCTGCGCGGAGCGGTCCGAGGCCGACCCCGTCTGGCCCTGCCCCGGAGCGCTGGAGCAGCCAGCCAGGATCACGAGAGTGGTGGCGATCAGCATCAATGCGCGCCAGAACCGATGCATCCCCACACCTCCGCTCGAGCCGGTCTCGTGTCAGCATGGCGGCCCGCAGGCCCCCGGAACATGCCCTTTTCAGGTGGTTGGGCGTGCTCCACCTGACAGGGCGGCCGTCGTCAGGACGAGATGGTGATCATCCGCTGGGTGGCACGCGTCAGCACGACGTAGAGCGTGGCCCGCCCGGTCTGCGACTCCGACTCGATCTCCGCGGGCTCGACCACGACGATCCCGTCGAACTCGAGGCCCTTGGTGTCGAGGCCGGTGAGCACCGCGATGCGGGCGTCGGCTCCTCCGAGCCGGTCGTCGCCGAGCTCGTCCCACGAGTCCAGCCACGCCTGCACAGAGGTACGACGGGCAGCGGGGACGACGATCCCCACCGTGCCTTCGAGGTCCTCGGCGAGCTCGGCCACCGCCGTACGCACCTCGGCCTCGAGGTCCTCGGCCGGACGCTCCTCGGGGGAGATCCCGGTCGAGCGGACCGCGTTCGGCAGGTCCGCGTCGAGCCCGACCCGGGCGGCGTAGGCCGCGGCGAACTCGTAGATCTCCTTGCTGTTGCGGTAGTTCGTCGAGAGGTGGAACTCGTGCCGGGGCTTGTCTCCGAACGCCTCCTCGCGGGCCCTCGCCGCCTCGGTCGGGACCGGCCACGACGACTGTGCGGGGTCGCCCACCACGGTCCAGCTCGCGGCCCGGCCACGACGGCCGACCATGCGCCACTGCATCGGAGAGAGGTCCTGGGCCTCGTCGACGAGGACATGGGCGTACCCGTCGTCCTCGGTGCGGGTAGAGGTGCGAGGGCCGGTCCCGTAGTCCCGGTCGGCAATGGTGGTCACCTCGCGTGTGTTCTCGTCGACCAGGTGCGCCAGCGGGTCGTCGTCCTCCTCCTCGCTTCGCTCCGGGACGTCGCCGAGCTGGTAGCGGATCTCGTCGAGCAGCGGCACGTCCTCGACCGACCAGCCCGCCCCGCCGCGCCCGTCGCTCGCCACGTCGTCCGACCAGGACTTGGTGAGCAGGGCCATGTCCTCCTGCGACACCACGCCCTCGCCGACCCGGGCCAGCAGCTCGGGGTCGGCGAGCCAGCGGAGCACCTCGGTGGCGTCCAGCGGCGGCCACCAGGCCTGGACGAAGTCGGTGAAGGCGGCGTTGCCGAGCATCTCGTCGTTGAACTGCTCGCGGCCACGGTCGCGACCTCGCTCACCACGGACCTGGCGCCACATCACGTCGAGGAGCGCGTGAGCGACGCGGGGGAGCTGCCGGTTGCGCTTGCCCTGCGACAGCAGCTGGCGTCGCACACCGGAGAGGTCGCGTGGGGTGAGGACGACGTTCTCATCGCGGTAGAACACCCGGAACTCCCGGGGAGCACCCGGAACGGCCTGCCGCGCGGTGCGCCGCATGAGCTCGGCCATCCGGGCAGCACCCTTGACGTCGGCCACGGCGGGGTCGTCGTGACGTACCCCCTTCACGCCGTCGACGACCTCGCCCAGCGAGCGCAGCGCGACCGCGGTCTCACCGAGGGACGGCAGCACGCGCTCGATGTAGCGCATGAAGACCCCGGACGGACCGACGATGAGGACCCCGCCGCCCTCGTAACGACGCCGGTCGCTGTACAGCAGGTACGCCGCGCGGTGCAGTGCCACCACGGTCTTGCCGGTGCCGGGCCCACCACTGATGAGCACGACGCCCTTGCCCGGGGCGCGGATCGCCTCGTCCTGCTCGGCCTGGATCGTCGCCACGATCGAGTGCATCGACCTGTCGCGGGCGCGGGACAGCTGCGCCATGAGCGCGCCCTCGCCGACGATCGGGAGGTCGGTGTCCGCCTCCGAGTCGAGGAGGTCGTCCTCGATGGCCACGACCCTCTGCCCGGCGCAGCGCAGCACCCTCCGCCGTACGACACCCTGCGGGTCGGCGGCAGTGGCCTGGTAGAACACCGCCGCCGCGGGTGCGCGCCAGTCGACGAGGAGCGAGTCACGGTTCTCGTCGCGAAGGCCGATGCGGCCGATGTAGCGCGGACCCTCGTCTTCCAGGTTGAGGTCGAGGCGTCCGAAGACCAGTCCCTCGTGGGCGGCGTTCAGCGTCGCGAGGCGTTTAGCGGCCTGGAAGACCATCGCGTCCCGCTCGACGAGGCCACCCTCGTGGCCGAGCCGTCCGCGGCCGTAGCCCTCTTTGGCGAGGGCCTGGGCGTTCTTGGCGGACTGCTCGAGCTGGACGTAGACACGGTCGACGAACTCCTGCTCGTGGGCGATCTCCTGGCGAGCAAGGTCGTCGTGGCTGGGTTGTGCGGACAAGGCGGTGTCACCGTCTCCTTGACGTGCTGGTGCGCTATCCGGTCGCGTGAAAACCGAAACGTCAACTCTACCCCTCCGCCGGGCGCGACCCGTCCAGTTTCGGGACTCACAGTCTCGCTGTCCGTATGTCCGTTTTAGGGCTTTTCCAGTAAAGGTCCCCACCGATCGGCGCCAGGACATAGGCTGTCGCGCACTCGGACTCCAATCTCACCTAAGGGGGACGTCGTGGCTTCCACGCTTCGACGAAGCATCGTCACGCTGGCCCTGACTGCCGGCCTCGCCATCGGCACGGCGGGCACCGCCGCCGCCGCGGACTTCACGCACTTCGACAAGCACCGCGACGTGCTCAAGCTCGACAACGCGACGAACGAGACGGTCGGTCCGGGCGACGCCCCCGCGGCCGACGTCTGGCGCACGACGGTGCGTCACAACGACAACCGCATCATCGCGAGGATCAAGCTCGCCGACCTGCGACGCGTCGGCATCCAGGCCGACCTCGTCCGTGTGGTCACCAACGAGGGCATCAAGCGCGACGTCACGGTCTACGCCACAAAGGGCATGTGGGGTGGGCTGGCCTCGATGAGCCGGCCCAACGGCCAGGAGGTCAAGTGCAACATCGCGCACAAGATCGACTACGCCGCCAACACCATCGTGGTGAGCTTCCCGAGCAGCTGCGTGAGCAACCCTCGCTGGATCCGGGTCGCCGTGGGCGCCGTGTGGGGCCGCAGCATGAGCGACAAGTACTTCTACGCCGACGACTCCCAGCGTGAGAGTGCCGTGAACAAGCAGGGCATCTTCCAGCTGTCTCCCCGCATCCGCCGGGGCTGAACGTCACGCCAAGGCCTTCACCGCCCCGGCCCTCGTGATCTTCGAGGTGCCGGGGCGGTGCCGTTCCGTAGGCCCGGAACGCCCCGGCAGCGGCTATGAGCGGGGCCCACAACGCGTCGAAACGCAACCTCCGGCCGTTCCGCGCGTCTGTGAAGGTGAGAGATGACTGATGACGAACGGGGGACGCGATGCGGCAGCTGGTGGCGGCCTCGGAACGCCTGCGCTCTGCTGACGAGGACGAGGCGGTGGCGCTGTACGCCGCGCACCGGCTTCGGCTGGTCAGGCTGGCGGTGCTCCTCGTGGACGACCAGCAGACCGCTGAGGACGTGGTCCAGGACGCCTTCGCGGCGTTCCTCGTACGACGGTCGAGGCTCGATGACCAGGAAAAGGCGCTGGCCTACCTGCGCACCTCCGTCGTCAACGGCGCCCGCGACAAGCTCCGCCGACGCCGCACCGCCCGGGCCTACGTCCCGCCGCACGATGTTCCCCGCGACGCCACCGTGGAGGGCGCACTGCTCGCCGAGGATCACCGCGAGGTCATCGAGGCCCTGAGGCAGATCGCCCCGAGGCAACGCGAGGT
>DATGYO010000228.1:0-9001 GCA_035297905.1 Nocardioidaceae bacterium | reverse complement strand
GCCTGATGACCGACCGAACCGACCTGCTGCGAGAGGTCCTCGTCGACCGCGGCCAATGGATGGGAGCACCCAGATGACCGACGCGCCAGGTGGGACCGCCGGCCCCGTGGGAGTCGCCGACCTCGCGCCGCTGGCACGGCGTAAGGAGCAGCGTGCCTGGTACTGGTACGACTGGGCCAACTCCGCCTACGTCACCACGGTGGCAACCGTGCTCTTCGCGCCCTACCTGATCTCGGTCGCGGAGAAGGCGGCGTGCGGGTACGTCGGCACCACCGACCGCCCCTGTCAGGCCGACCTGCAGGTTCTGGGGCTGTCGGTCTCGCCGGGCTCGCTGGTCGCATACGTGATCACGCTCGCCACACTGGTGTCCGCCCTCGTGCTCCCCGTCGTCGGCGCCGCGGCCGACCGCTCCTCGCGCAAGAAGCACGTCATGGCGGCCTACGCCTGGACCGGGAGCCTGGCCGCTGGACTCATGTTCTTCGTGACCGGGTCGGACTGGCAGCTTGGCGCGGCGCTGCTGTTCGTCGCGAACATCTGCCTGGGCTCGTCGCTGGTGGTGTACGACGCGATCCTGTGCGAGATCGCCACGCCCGACGAGCGCGACCGGGTCTCCTCACGCGGGTGGGCATTGGGCTACCTCGGCGGTGGCCTGCTCCTGGCGGTCAATCTCGCCATGGTCACCATGCACGACAGCCTGGGGCTCTCCACCGGCATGGCGGTGCGGATCAGCCTGCTGTCCGCCGCGGCGTGGTGGGCGGGGTTCACGCTCGTGCCCTACCTCGGCATCCACAACCGCCCCGCGGTCGCGGTCGTGCCGGAACAGGGGGGCCTCGTGCGGCAGAGCTTCGGCCAGCTGTTCGCCACGCTTCACGACCTGCGCAACTACCCGGTGACGCTGACCTTCCTCCTCGCGTACCTGTTCTACAACGACGGCATCCAGACCGTGATCGTCTCGGCGTCGACGTACGGAGAGAAGCAGCTCGGCTTCGGCACCTCCACGCTGATCGCCACCATCCTGATGGTGCAGTTCGTCGCCTTCGGCGGCGCGCTGCTTTTCGGCAAGATCGCCGAGCGCGTCGGCAGCCGGAAGGTGATCCTGGCCGGGCTCTTGATCTGGATGGTCGTGGTCGCGACGGCATACGTCCTCCCTGTCGGGCAGGTCGCGCCCTTCCTGGCGCTCGCTGTGGGGATCGGCCTCGTGATGGGCGGAACCCAGGCGCTCTCCCGGTCGTTCTTCAGCCTGTTGATCCCCCGAGGCCGCGAGGCGGAGTACTTCAGCCTCTACCAGGCGGCTGAGCGTGGCACGAGCTGGCTGGGCACCTTGGTCTTCGGCGTCGTGCACCAGGTGACCCACTCCTACCGGCCGGCGATCTTCGCGCTGATCGTGTTCTTCGTCGCCGGCGCGCTGCTCCTCTGGCGGGTCGACCCCGAACGCGGTATCCGTGAGGCCGGGAACGTCGCGCCGTCGGTGGTCTGAAGCCGGCGCACCCCTCCTGCACGACGGCGTCAAGAAGGCTCGCTTGCGGTATGCACGGCGCCACATCACACTCGAATGGACGTGTAGGCGTCCCTGGGCCGGGTACGAGGTGTGATGAACCACAGCACGCACCGCGGCGCATGGGAATCACCTGCGCCCCTGCGTCGTTGGGCCTATGAAGGACACGATCCAAACGAGTGGCGCTGAACGCGGCTCGATCTGAGATACGTACACGGGGAACCAAGACATCCAGGGAGGTGGCTCGATGGGAGAGCGCACTTTGCGTGGCGCCCGCCTCGGGGGCCAGAGCTTTGAGGACGAGCGCGGAATCGAGTTCGCAGCGCGCCAGCAGGTCGGCTACAAGTGCCCGCAGGGACACGAGTTCGAGATCACCATGTCGGTCGAGGCCGAGGTGCCTGCCGTGTGGGAGTGCCCCCGCTGCGGCGCAGA
Organism: Nocardioidaceae bacterium; assembly: GCA_035297905.1. Lineage (GTDB taxonomy): Bacteria > Actinomycetota > Actinomycetes > Propionibacteriales > Nocardioidaceae > Nocardioides_C. The sequence goes on along the minus strand of DATGYO010000228.1, from coordinate 7,074 downwards.
GGCGCTGAGCACGAGCGGGATCGAGCGTGAGGAGAAGGTCGAGAAGCCGGCCCGCACGCACTGGGACATGCTCCTCGAGCGTCGTTCCATCAAGGAGCTCGAGGACATCCTGAGCGAGCGGCTCGAGCTGCTTCGCGGCGGCGAGATCGGCCCCGCCCACCTGCACCGGGCCGCTGCCACCAAGAAGTCGAAGCCCAAGAAGTCCGCCTGACCGAACTGGTCGACCCTGAACTAGTCGACGACCTCGCCCTGGACCACCGAATCCGGTCCAGGGCTTTGTCGTGTCTGGGAGCTTCGTGTCTGGGAGCCTCGTGTCTGGGAGCCTCGTGTCTGGGGCTCCTCGGACGAGCGACCGTCGGATGCGAGGAACTTCCGGGTGATCACGGTCGTCAGCACGCGGCGGGCGACCGGTCTCGTGAACGGCAGGATAAAGAAGAAACCGAGCACGTCCGTCATGAACCCCGGCGTCAGCAGGAGCGTTCCGCCGACCAGCACGAGCACCCCGTCGGCGAGCTCGCGAGCCGGCATCCGGTACGACGACAGCGCGTCGCGCAGCGCCCGCCAGGCGGCGGCGCCCTCTCGCTTGAGCAGCACCGCGCCCAGGATGCTGTCGAGGACCAGGAGCACGACGGTCCAGGCGGCACCGATCGCCTGCCCGACCTGGATGACGAGGTAGATCTCCAGCAGCGGCACGACCACGAAGAGCACGGCGAGCAGACCCCAGGGTCCACGTCGTCTCATGATGTCCACCTCCGGTTGCGACGCGACGTCATCTTCGAGAGTACGTCGCCCGCCTGCTGGCGCCTCTCGTGAAGGCCCCAACGCGTGATCCGCCGGAGAGACTCGACCGCGACATCCCGGTTCATCTTGGACTCGCCGCGCACGCGCTCCACGAACTCGATCGGGACCTCCCGCACCCGCAGCCCCGCCTCGACGGTGCGCCACGCGAGATCGGCCTGGAAGCAGTATCCGACCGACTGCACGCTCGACAGGTCGATCTTCTCCAGCGTCGTACGACGGAACAGGCGGAACCCTCCGGTGGCGTCGCGGACCGGAATGCCCAGCAGGATCCGTGTGTAGAGGTTCCCTCCCAGGGAGAGCGCCTTGCGGTGCAACGGCCAGTTGACCACCGAACCACCGGGTACCCAGCGGGAGCCGAGGACCAGGTCGGCATCGTCCAGGGCCCGGAGCAGCCGCGGCAGGTCCTCCGGCTGGTGGGACCCGTCGGCGTCCATCTCACCGATGACGTCGTAGCCGCGTTGCAGCGCGACCCGGAACCCGTCCAGGTACGCCGCGCCGAGTCCCTCTTTCGACTTCCGGTGCACCACCGTGACCTGCGGGTCGGCGGCAGCCATGCGGTCGGCGATCTGCCCGGTGCCGTCGGGCGAGGAGTCATCGACGACGATGACGTCGGCCTCCGGCAGAGCGGCCCGCACCCGGCCGACTATCCACTCGATGTTGTCGGCCTCGTTGTAGGTGGGCACGACGATCACGACCCGATCCGTTGTCATGGCTCTCCTGCGCCTACTCCGGCCGTCTCCCGAGGACCGTCTTCCTCGGACCGGCTGTCGGTCCGGCGCCGACGATAGCTCAGCCCGACAGCCACGGAGACCGAGATCGCCGCACCGAGCGTGAGCAGGAACTCGATCGTCTGGCCCCACCGCATGGCGGTCGTCTCGCCCGTGAAGAGCGGCACCGTCTGGCTGAGCACCGACCGGGTGCGGGTGGCCGCTCGCTCCGTTACGTGCCCGTCTGGGGCGATCACGCCTGACACGCCGTTGGTGGCCGCCACGACGACGTACCTGTGGGTCTCGATCGCGCGCAGTCTGGCGATCGCGAACTGCTGCTCGACCTGTCCGGTGCCCATGTACGTGGCGTTGTTGGTCTGCACGACCACGAGGTCGGCCCCGCCCTTGATGACGTTGCGCAGCAGGCCGTCGTAGGCCACCTCGAAGCAGATCACGTCACCCACGGTGCTCCGGCCCATGGCCAGCACACCCGGGCGCCTCCCGGGCACCATGTCGCGGGGGATCTGGTCGAGACGCCGGATGTACCGTGCGAGGACGTCGCGGAGCGGGATGTACTCCCCGAACGGCACCGGGTGGGTCTTGGAGTACCGCTCCACTGGACCGGTTCCGGGCTCCCAGACGATGCCCTGGTTGTACACGTCCTGAGGGCGCTTGCCTGCGACCATCGCCCCCACGAGGACCGGAACGCCGACCGCGTCCACCGCGCCCTGGATGTCGGCGTAGACGCTGGGGTCGCTGAAGGGGTCGATGTCCGTGGAGTTCTCCGGCCAGATCACGATGTCCGGCGCGGGGCGCCGTCCAGAGGCGACCCGGTCGGCGAGCTCGTGGGTAGCCTCGACGTGGTTGTCGAGCACGGCCCGGCGCTCCGCGAAGGCCTCCATGCCCACGCCCGGCACGTCGCCCTGGACCGCAGCCACCGACACCGAGCGCGAGGCGCCGACGGACGGCCTCGGGGCCTCGGCCCGGACGACGCTGCCGGACACCGCGAGCAGAGTCGGTACGACGACTGCCGCCACCCCGCGCACAGGAGCACGCCGGGCTTCCAGCACCGCCCAGGCCAAGCCCGTCCCCACGAGCGCCACGACGAACGTCACGCCGGCGGAGCCGACGTACTCGAAGAGGGGCGCTACGGGCGTGTCGACGGTGGCGAAGGAGAGCCTGCCCCAGGGGAAGCCCCCGAACGGCACGGCCGAGCGCACCGCCTCTACCCCCGACCACAGCAGCGCCGTCCACAGCGGCCACCACGGCAGTCGCTGCACGAGGACACCACCGAGGCCGAGCAGGCCGTAGAAGACACCCTCGAGCAGTGAGAGCAGGATCCAGGCGTCCACGCCGATCACCCGCAGCCAGGGCAGCAGCACGAGCATGAATGCGGTGCCGAACACTGCGCCGACGAGGAAGCCCTTACGCGGTGTGATGTCGCGAAGCAGCAGAGCGAGCGCGGCGACCCCGAACGGGAGAAGGTAGACGAGCGCGTAGGGCTCGAAGGAGATCGCCACCGACGTTCCTGCCACGGCGGCAAGGACCAGGCGAGGAACCAGGGGCATGATCCAAAAATACCCGGCGGGGGGTCGCGAGGAGGTCGGGCCCTTCGGACCGAGCCTGTACCCGCTGGCTGCGGGCCACGGGCCCGTTGTCTACTGGGCGCCGACCTCCTCACGTGTCCTGTCCCTGCGCCAGCGACACCGACCTCCGGGAACAGCGTGCCCCAGGTTCGTGGTACCCGACCTGGTCACGTAGCCACCTGGACGTCGATGCGCTGACACAGCCTGCATGGCAGGACCAAGGGAGACTGTAGGTCGACTCATGGGTCTCGTCACAGATATCAGGAAATATTTCCTTTTGTGCCACGGCGTGTCTCGTTGCGACACGCCGCCGAGGCGTCACGGAACGACAACTGTCCCCGTTGCGGTGGTCGCGACGATGGGCTCGATGAGGACCTCGGCAGCCGACTCCGAGCGGTCGGGACGCCCGCGGGCGATGACCTTGGCGGTGAAGTCGATCGTCCGGGAGCGACGTCCCACCCGCACGACCTCGGCGGTCACCTCCACGACGTCGCCTGCTCGCACCGGGGCCCGGAACTGCACCTCCGAGTAGGACGCGAACAGGCCCTCGTCGCCGTCGGTGCGGATGCAGACCTCCGTGGCCACGTCGCCGAACAGGCCCAGCGAGTAAGCCCCGTCGACGAGGTTTCCGGCGTAGTGGGCGTGGGAGTACGGCACGTAGCGCCGGTGGGTCACGGTGAGCCCGAGCCTTTCGTCGCGCTCTCCGTCCTGCCGCGCTGTGCCTTCCATCGCGTCCTGCATCTGCTCCTCCATCTCAGACACCGGCCTCCACGCTCGCCTGGCGCCTGGTGACGATCGCGTCGGTGAGATAGCTGGCCACCTCGCCCGGCGTCGTACCTCTCACGAAGACCCGGTCCACGCCGAGCTCCCCTGCCATCGACTCGTCGAACCTGGGGCCGCCGACGATCAGCAGCGGCCGCTTGTCCGAGGGGTAGGCCTCGCGGAAGGCCGCCGACATCTCCTTGGTGTTGAAGATGTGCGCGTCGCGCTGGGTCACCACCTGCGAGACGAGTACGGCGTCGGCCTGCTCCTCCTGGGCGCGCGCCACGAGCTCGGGCACGGACACCTGGGCGCCGAGGTTCACGACGTTGATCTCGCTGTAGTACTCGAGGCCCTTCTCTCCCGCGAAGCCCTTGATGTTCAAGATCGCGTCGATGCCGACGGTGTGGGCGTCGGTGCCGATACACGCGCCCACCACGACGAGCTCGCGCCGAAGGCCTCGTTTGATCGCGGCATTGACCTCCTTGGGGCTGAGCAGGGGGAAGTCCCTCTCGACCACGCTGACCTTGGAGGTGTCCACCAGGTGGTTCACCCGGCCGTACACGACGAAGAACGTGAAGTCGGGCCCCATCGCCTTGGCGTGCACCACGAGCGCGGGATCCATGCCCATCTTGTTGGCGAGCTGGGCCGCTGCTCCCTCGGCCACCTTGGAGTGCGGCATCGGCAGCGTGAAGGACAGCTGCACCATGCCGTCACCGGTCGTGTCGCCGTATGGCCGCAGGATGGTCATCGCTCCCCCTCGAGGATCTCGGTAGCCGGGTTGAAGTACTCCGGAGCCTTCTTCGCAACGCCGTCGAGGCCGCGGCCGCCGTCGGCCGGTCGCTTCATGAGGCCGAAGGTGCCGTCGGCGATCGCGGCGAGAAGCGGGGGGTCGCCGGCTGCGTCGCGGTCGCCCGCGATCTTCTCGAGCAGGTCGATGCTCTCGCCGAGGACCTGACGAGCCCGCTCGGCGATGAACCCGTCGGATGCCGGCCGGAAGTCCTCGTGCAGGTTGCCGGCGGCGTTGAGGACGTACCGGACGTTCTGCAGGGCGAGGTCGCGGTCGGACAGCCACGGGGTCACGACGGCCTCGGTCATCATGCCGACCAGCAGGATGCCCTGACCGGTGAGCGCACCGGCGAGGTTGAAGAAGCCGTCGAGCAGGTAGCCGCGGAAGATGTCGCCGGTCATGTGCCGGGTCGGCGGCATCCACTTCAACGGCGCGTCGGGAAAGAGCTCTCGGGCCAGGAGTGCGTGCGCGAGCTCCATCCGGAAGCTGTCCGGCAGCTCGGGGTCGATCTCGAAGGCGTGCCCGAGCCCGAGCTGCCAGTCCTCGAGCCCGGCCTCCTTGGCGAAGTACTCGTTGAGCAGCTGGGACGTGGTGACGGTGTGAGCCGCCTCCACCGCGTCGGCAGTGGTGAGGTAGTTGTCCTCACCCGTGTTGATGATGATCCCTGCGCGGGCGTGCACCTGGCGGCTGAAGCGCTGGTCCACGAAGGTGCGCACCGGGTTGATGTCGCGGAAGAGGATGCCGTACATCGAGTCGTTCAGCATCATGTCGAGCCGCTCGAGGCCGGCGAGCGAGGCGATCTCCGGCATGCAGAGCCCTGAGGCGTAGTTCGTGAGGCGCACATAGCGACCGAGCTCCGCGCTCGACTCGTCGAGAGCGGCGCGCATCAGGCGGAAGTTCTCCTGCGTCGCGTAGGTGCCGGCGAAGCCTTCCCGGGTGGCCCCCTCGGGCACGTAGTCCAGCAGCGACTGACCGGTGGACCGGATCACCGCGATCACGTCGGCACCCTCCCGGGCGGCCTGCTGGGCCTGCGGGATGTCCTCGTAGATGTCGCCGGTGGCCACGATGAGGTAGATCCACGGCTTCTGCTCCGGGTCACCCCACTTTCTGACCAGCCGCTCCCGCTCGCGGCGGCGCGTGTCGACCCGCTTGATGCCGGCGCCGACCTGCTTGCGCGCGGCGGAGCGGGCGCGGGTGAGGTCCCGGCCCTCGGGAAGCCGGAAGCGCACGGAGCCGGCCGCGGCCTTCTGTGCGAGCACCGTCAGGTCGTCGGCCTCGCCGCGTACGAGTGCGTCCCACACCGGAAGGGCGATGCCGTGCTCGATGCCGACGTCGCCGCGGACGGCGTCGAGGAGCCGGTTCACCCACGGGATGCCGTCGGCGTCCGCCCCCTGGAGGCCGGCGAGCCGCAGCGTCGCTCGCTCCACCGACACGGTGGTGTGCTGCTGGGCCAGCTTGACGATCGGGCGGCCGACCTGGCGCGCCAGCGACCGCGCCTTGCGGACGGTGGCCGGGTCCAGGTCGAGCTTGCCCCGGGGGCGGCGGGTGGTCATCCAAGTGCTCCTGGTTCTTCGTAGGCAACCTCGCCGCCCACGACGGTCATCACGCACGTGGGCAGGTCGAGGTCGGGGTGCAGGTCGGGAAGATGCGGTACGCCGGCTCGCGGGTCGGTCGACCATGCGGCCACCCGGGCGTCCGGGGTCTGCACGACGAGGTCGCCCTGGACGTCCCAGACCGCGATGCTGGCCGGGGCGCCGAGCGCGATCACGCCGCCCTCGTCGCGGCGCGCTGCGCGCCAGCCGCCGCGGGTGTGGGCGTTGAACGCAGCGCGCACCGTCAGCCGCTCGGACTCGTTGTGGTGCTGGGCCGCCGCGCGCACGGCAGCCCAGGGACCGAACGCGGTCACGGGGGTGTCGGAGCCGAAGGCCAGCGCGACGCCGGCGCGGTTCAGCGATGCGTACGGGTTCATGGGCAGCGCGCGCTCCTCCCCCAGCCGCTGGGCGTACAGGGAGCCGGGCGCACCCCAGAGCTCGTCGAAGACCGGCTGGACGCTGGCGGTGACACCGAGCCGGCCGAGGACGGCCATGTCCTCGCGACTCACCATCTCCAGGTGCTCGAGCCGGTGACGTCCCCGCACGATCGCAGGTGCGCCGACGATCTCCGCAGCCATCGTGAACCCTGCCGCCACCGCCGCGGTGGCCCGGTCGCCGATGACGTGGAAGCCGGCCTGGAGGTTCGCCTTGCTGCAGGCGACGACGTGGTCACGCACCTGCTCGCTGGACAGGTAGAGGTGGCCGGACGTGTCGGCGTCGACGTACGGCGCGTTCATCGCCGCCGTGCGCGACCCGATGGCGCCGTCCATGCAGAGGTCGCCCGCGGCACCGACGCAGCCGAGCTCGATCGCGGTGTCGACGTCCTCGAGGGCGCCCCA
>DATGYO010000227.1:0-3625 GCA_035297905.1 Nocardioidaceae bacterium | reverse complement strand
GACCCGGCCGAGGGTGGCCCACAGCGCCGGGTGCCGGTGCCGCACGTTCAACGCATCCCGGAGCAGCGTGGCCGCGGCGACGTAGCCCATGCCCAGGTGCACCCCGAGCTCCATCGGCGCGAACTCCGCCACCAACGGCGTCCCCTCGGCACCCAGCTGCCGACCCCGCTCGGACCCCCGCGGGCTCCGCCCACCCCGACGCCGCCGCGCACGACGCTCCTCCTCGACCGCCTCACCCGGGTGCAGATCCGCCCAGTGCGCGGCCAAGAAGAACTCCGCCACCTCCGCGGCCACCAGCACCGACCGGGCCCGGTCCAGCGCCACGCACGCCGCGGCCCCGTCCAGCTCGGCGATCGCGACGGTGTCCAACATGAGTCGAACATACGTGCGACCACCGACAATTCCGCTCGATCCGGACGAGTGGTCTGTTCCACCTCCGGGGCTGCAGCGCAGGGGTTCGGTTGCCGCTCAACGGAGTCCAGCGACTGCCACCTCGACGGCGCCGGCGAGTCGAGAGGAACCGGAGCCGAGTGGGAAACGACGACCGCGCTCAGAGGGTGAGGCTGCGCCGCTCGATAGAACCGCCTAGTACAGAGGCCGCAGCAGCCCGATGAGGGTCGGAACCGCGAAGGCGATGATCAGCACCCAGGCCACGATCTTGTGGGAGAGCTTGCCCGGTTTCAGCGACCCGGCCAGGGCGATCAGCGCGCCCTCCTGGGTGTTGCGGTCGAAGCCCATGCGGCGCGCGTCGACGGGGATGCCGCTGGGCGCGAGGAAGTCCTCGGGCTTGATGAGCTCGACCAGGCCCTCATCCCAGGGGTCGAGGAAGGGGTCATCGGGCCCCTCGTCGTACTGCCGCATGCCTTCCACTGTAGGAGGGCGATATTCGCGTCGGGGGCGATTTGAGCACCGCTCCCGTAGCATGGGGAGAGCAGCACCGCCCTACTGACTCACCCCGGAGGTCGGCCGCAAGGCCATCGATGACAGAGACCAGCACACCCCAGCACACGATCATCGTGCCCGCGAGCATTCCCATGGTCGCCCTTCTTGGGCCGGGAGATGAGCACCTGGCGCTGATCGAGAAGGCGTTCAAGGCCGACGTCCACGTCCGAGGGAACCAGATCACACTGCGTGGCGAGTCCGCCGAGGTGGCGTTGGCCGAAAGGCTCATGGACGAGCTGGTCACCATCATCCGCACCGGTCAAGGGATCACGACCGAGACCGTCGAGCGAGCCATCTCGATGCTGCGGGCAGAGACCAAGGAGCGTCCCGCCGACGTCCTCAGCCTCAACATCCTGAGCAACCGCGGACGCACGATCCGTCCCAAGACGCTCAACCAGAAGCGCTACGTCGAGGCGATCGACAAGCACACGATCGTGTTCGGTATCGGCCCAGCCGGCACGGGCAAGACGTACCTTGCGATGGCGAAGGCCGTGCAGGCGCTGCAGTCCAAGAACGTCAACCGGATCATCCTGACCCGGCCCGCGGTCGAGGCGGGGGAGCGGCTCGGGTTCCTCCCGGGCACGCTCAGCGAGAAGATCGACCCCTACCTGCGACCGCTGTACGACGCGCTGCACGACATGCTCGACCCAGACACGATCCCGAAGCTGCTCGCCGCCGGCACGATCGAGGTCGCGCCACTGGCGTACATGCGAGGTCGCACCCTGAACGACGCCTTCATCATCCTCGACGAGGCGCAGAACACCTCGCCCGAGCAGATGAAGATGTTCCTCACCCGTCTCGGCTTCGGTTCCAAGATGGTCGTCACTGGTGACGTGACCCAGGTAGACCTTCCGGGCGGCATGAAGAGCGGGCTGCGGGTCGTCGAAGAGATCCTCAGCGACATCGAGGACGTCCACTTCAACCGGCTCACCGCCCACGACGTGGTGCGGCACCGCCTCGTCGGTCACATCGTCGCGGCGTACGACGAGTTCGAGGCACGCGCCGAGGACCGTGAGGGCGACTCCTCCAGGGACGGCCGTCGACAGTCGGGTCCCCGCAAGGGTCGCGCATGAGTATCGAGGTCCTCGACGAGTCCGGCCGGTCCGTCGACGTCACAGAGCTGTCCCGGCTCGCCCGCTTCGCCTTGAACCGGATGCGGGTCCACCCTCAGGCTGAGCTGTGCATCAAGCTCGTCGACGAGGCGACGATCGCCGAGCTCAACGAGCAATGGATGGAGAAGACCGGTCCCACCGACGTACTCGCGTTTCCCATGGACGAGCTCCGGCCCGGCCTCGTGGACGAGGATCCGGAGGAGGGCGTCCTCGGCGACCTCGTGCTGTGCCCCTCGATCGCCGAGCGGCAGGCCGAGGAGGCTCGTGCCAAGGGGCAGGCCGGTTACGCCACCGCTGACGAGATCGACCTGCTGACGGTGCACGGCATCCTGCACCTGCTCGGGTACGACCACGCCGAGCCCGAGGAGCATCGGGAGATGTTCGGCCTCCAGGCTCGCCTTCTCGCCGAGTGGCAGGGCGCCCGCCGCGGGGAGGCCCTGCCCGGCGACGAGACGGACCCATCAGGGCAGGCCGCCGGGGAGGACGTCGAGCTGTGAACGCAGTCGACATCTGGCTGCTCGTGATCGTCGCGCTCCTCGTCGTACTCGCGGGGTTGTTCAGCAGCGCGGAGGCGGCCTTCTCGTCGTTCTCCAAGGTCCGTGCGGAAGAGATCTCGGCAGACGGCAAACCCGGCGCCAAGCGGCTCGTGACCGTGGTGGAGGACCCGGCCCGGTTCATGAACACCGCGCTGTTCCTTCGTCTCCTGTGTGAGATCGGCGCGATCGTGCTGGCGACCGTGGTCGTGACCGGTCTGATCGTCAGCGAGGACCCGGTATCGGAGCAGGTCGTCGGACGCTGGTGGGCCGTCACCGCCACGATCCTCGTGATGGTCGCCATCTCGTTCGTCGTGATCGGCGTGGCTCCGCGCACGGTCGGTCGGCAGCACTCGGAGCGCGTTGCCCTGCTCTCGGCCGGTCCCTTGATCGTCTTCACCAAGGTGTTCGGGCCGATCGCGCAGCTGCTGATCCTGGTCGGCAACGCCATCACGCCGGGCCGGGGTTTCAGCGAGGGGCCGTTCGCGTCCGAGGCCGAGCTGCGCGAGCTCGTGGACCTCGCCGAGGCGAGCAGCGTCATAGAGTCCGGCGAGCGGGAGATGATCCACTCGGTCTTCGAGCTCGGCGACACGATCGTGCGCGAGGTCATGGTGCCGCGCACCGACGTCGTCTTCATCGAGCGCAACAAGACGCTGCGGCAGGCGATGTCGCTGGCGCTTCGCAGCGGCTACTCCCGGATCCCCGTCATCGGCGACAACCTCGACGACATCGTCGGGTTCGCCTACCTCAAGGACATCGTCAAGCGGACGTTCGACCGCCACGAGGCCGAGTCGACCGAGCGGGTGGACTCGATCATGCGCCCGGTGCTCTACGTTCCGGACTCCAAGCCGGTCGACGAGCTGCTGCGCGAGATGCAGGCCGAGCGCAAGCACGTCGCGGTCGTCGTCGACGAGTACGGCGGCACGGCCGGACTGGTCACGATCGAAGACGTCCTCGAGGAGATCGTCGGCGAGATCACCGACGAGTACGACGAGGCGCGGGTCGAGGTCGAGCGGCTGGCCAACGGCTCGACACGGG
>DATGYO010000226.1:0-27543 GCA_035297905.1 Nocardioidaceae bacterium | reverse complement strand
GACCCGGCCGAGGGTGGCCCACAGCGCCGGGTGCCGGTGCCGCACGTTCAACGCATCCCGGAGCAGCGTGGCCGCGGCGACGTAGCCCATGCCCAGGTGCACCCCGAGCTCCATCGGCGCGAACTCCGCCACCAACGGCGTGCCCTCGGCACCCAGCTGCCGGCCCCGCTCGGACCCCCGCGGGCTCCGCCCACCCCGACGCCGCCGCGCACGACGCTCCTCCTCGACCGCCTCACCCGGGTGCAGGTCCGCCCAGTGCGCGGCCAGGAAGAACTCCGCCACCTCCGCGGCCACCAGCACCGACCGGGCCCGGTCCAGCGCCACGCACGCCGCGGCCCCGTCCAGCTCGGCGATCGCGACGGTGTCCAACATGAGTCGAACATACGTGCGACCACCGACAGTTTCCGGCGGCCCCGATCCACTGGTCCAGCCCGGGCGAGCAGCGGCCGCATCGACGTACAGATGTCACCCACCAGCAGCAGAAGTTGCGGGCCGGGCGCAGGATGGAGGGATGACCGACGTCGCTGAAACCCTCGCCGCCAAGAGAGCAGAGCTGCTTCAGCAGATGGGCGTGCTCGAGGAGAGGCCGACGGAGCACGGCTCGATCTCCTTCGGCAAGCGGGTCGGCGAGGGCACCTCGATGGCGGTCGACCGTCTGTCGCAGGTCGGAGTCCACGACAAGTTGCAGTCCACCCTTGCCGACGTCGAGCGTGCCATCGCGAAGCTCGACGAAGGCAGCTATGGCCAGTGCGACGTGTGCGGTGAACCCATCCCCGAAGGTCGGCTCGAGGCGCTGCCCTGGGCCGTCCGCTGCGTCAAGGACGCCGTCTGACGCCGAGACTCAGCCCGGCGACCGGTACTCCGGGTTCTCCTGGTCGAAGCGCTCTCCGACGTCCCACTTCGTGCGCTGGTTGCCATAAGCAGGGATCCCGCCAGCATCCTTCAGCATCTTCGCGAGGTGCATGAGGTTCCACGTCATGAAGGTCGTGTTGCGGTTGGTGAAGTCGTTCTGAGGCCCGCCGCTGCCCGGGTCGAGGTACGACGGACCCGGCCCTGCCTCGCCGATCCACCCGGCGTCAGCCTGGGGCGGGATGGAGTAGCCGATGTGCTGGAGGCTGTACAGGACGTTCTGTGCACAGTGCTTGATGCCGTCCTCGTTCCCCGTGATGAGGCATCCTGCGACCTTGCCGTAGAAGAGGTACTGTCCCGCGTCGTTCACGAGGTGCGACAGCGCGTAGAGGCGCTCGATGATGCGCTTGGTCACGCTGGAGTTGTCTCCCAGCCAGATCGGGCCGGCGATGACGAGGACGTCGCTGTCCAGGACTCTCGGGTAGATCTCCGGCCATGCGTCTGTCGCCCAGCCGTACTCCGTCATGTCGGGGTAGACGCCCGTGGCGATGTCGTGGTCCACCGCCCGCAGCTCCTCGACCTCTACGCCGTGCTTCCGCATGATGTTGGCGCTCATGTCGACGAGCCCCTGGGTGTGGCTGATCTCCGGCGACTTCTTGAGCGTGCAGTTGATGAACATCGCCCGCAGCCCGCTGAAGTCCCACGCACCGTTCTCGCCAGCCATGGTCGATTCTGTTCAGCGCGGTCGGGCCGTGCCAATGGCCCGATCTACCCGGTCCCGGTCAGTCCACCGTCGAGCACGTGAACGCTCACGGCGTAGCCCCCGGCCGCATCGAATGGCGCCCCGTCCCACGTCGAGTACCTCTCCCGCAACGCCAGCCCCGCGAGCCCGCAGGCGTCGTCGTACTCCTCGAGCGACGTGACCGGGCACCGTGGCGGGAGGTGTGCGGTATCAAGGCCGAAGCCGGCGACAACCAGCCCGCCCGGCCGCAGCAGCGCGGCCATGGACCCGACCGCCCGCGCAAGCGTCCCTTCCGCAAGCAGAGGTACGACGTTTCCCGCCATGACCGCGAGGTCGAAGTTCGAGGCGCCGTCTAGGTCTCGGGTGGTCAGTGTCGCGAGATCGGCCCGGTGCCAGGGGACCTGAGGAGCGGTACGGCGGGCGACCAGGAGCATCGACTCGTCGACGTCGACGCCCAAGCACGAGAAGCCCAGCTCGTCGAGATGAGTCGCGACCCGCCCTGTGCCGCACCCGGCATCGAGCACGCGGGCGCCGGGAGGCAGGAGGGCCGCGCAGAAGCGTGCTTCCCCGTGCATGTCCGCGCCCGAACGCGCGAGAGCAGCGAAGCGCTCGGCGTACTCCTCGCCACCGACCCCGCCGATCTGCGACCAGCGCGTCTCGCGCGACTCGTCCACGGGTATCCCTCAGTAGTAGTGCGGGAAGTCGGACCAGTCGGGCTCGCGCTTCTCCAGGAACCCGTCTCGGCCCTCGACGGCCTCGTCCGTCATGTACGCCAGGCGTGTCGTCTCGCCGGCGAAGATCTGCTGGCCCACCAGGCCATCGTCGATGAGGTTGAAGGAGTACTTCAACATCCGCTGCGCGGTGGGTGACTTGCCGTTGATCTTCCGGCCCCATTCGAGGGCCACCTTCTCCAGCTCGGCGTGCGGTACGACGGCGTTCACCATGCCCATCCGGTGCGCGTCCTCAGCGGAGTACTCGTCGCCGAGGAAGAAGATCTCGCGCGCGAACTTCTGGCCCACCTGGCGAGCGAGGTACGCCGACCCGTACCCACCGTCGAAGGACCCGACGTCGGCGTCGGTCTGCTTGAACCGCGCGTGCTCCGCGCTGGCGAGCGTGAGGTCCGAGACGACGTGGAGGGAGTGACCGCCGCCCGCGGCCCAGCCGGGCACCACACAGATGACGACCTTCGGCATGAACCGGATCAGCCGCTGGCACTCGAGGATGTGCAGCCGCCCGAGCTTCGCCTTGTCGACCGTCTCGGAGGTCTCACCTGAGGCGTACTGGTATCCGGCCCGCCCGCGGATCCGCTGGTCGCCGCCCGAGCAGAACGCCCACCCGCCGTCCTTCGACGAAGGCCCGTTGCCGGTCAGGAGGACGCAGCCGACGTCGCTCGACGTACGCGCGTGCTCGAGCACCCGGAGCAGCTCGTCGACGGTGTGCGGGCGGAACGCGTTGCGCACCTCGGGCCTGTCGAACGCGATCCGCACGGTGCCGTGGTCGACCGCCCGGTGGTAGGTCAGGTCGGTCAGGTCGTCGAAGCCGGGGACCGGCTTCCACGCTGTCGGGTCGAAGATCTCTGAGACGGTCGGGGAGGCGGGTGCGTCAGGCGTGTCAGGCATGGGCGGCAGGCTACTCCGGGAGCAGGCGGCCCTGGTCACCGGCAGAGCAGCTCGCGCGGGCTCGTCTGCGGCCGCCCCGTCAGCCCCTTCCCCGTCGCAGCCATGGCTCAGCCGGCCCTGGCGATCGACACCGCCAGGCCCGCGAGGTGGCCCAGTCGCGCCAGCTCCGACTCGAGGATCTCCGGCCCGCCGCGGCGGCCGAACAGCACGAGCTCGTCCTTGTCCCCGAGCGGTGCGGCGGCGACCAGGGTCGAGGTCCACCGCTCCCAGTTCTCGGGAATGTCCACGCGCGCGGGCCGGCTCAGCGGGAACCAGTCGACCTCGCCGTCGACGATCTCGGGCGCGGCAGACGTGCTGTGGACGATCGTGACGCCTGAGTCGCCGCGGCGGACCCGGAGCCCCCAGTCCGCGCGGAAGGTGATCGGCAGCAGGTCCACGAGCTCGTCGAGGGCCGAGTGCGGGGTCGCGGTGAGGGCCTCGACCGCCTCGAGGTCGAGGAAGAGGTTGCCTCCCGCGCCGTAGCGGGAGATCCAGAGCACGGTGACGCCCTCGAGCCGGGTGCAGGCCGAGACGATGGAGTCCGGCATGACCCCCGGCGCGGTCTCGAGCAGCACGTCGTCGACGGCAGTCCGCGAGACTTGGTTCTTCTGCACGATCTCGATCGCCTCGATGTCGCCCCCGGCTTCACCGATCGCGGTAGCCACACGGCCCAACGACCCTGGGACGTCGGGCAGCTCGACGCGCAGCAGGTACGGCATCGGCCGGTCAGCCTCTCTCCAGGTCGGCGTGGTCACCCACGCGAACGGCGCCTGGCTCGACCACCACGGCGTCCACTCCGAAGTGGACCTCTTGATCCACAAGACGATAGCCCGCGAGCGTCTTCAGCACGCGCGCCGCGCTCAGTCCGGTTCCGGGATCGATGTCCACGACTGCGCAGCGCGGAACCGTCCCGCGGACAAGCACCGTTGCGTCCCCCAGCCGGACCACCCGGCCCACCCAGGAGTCCTCGGCATGAGGCTCCTCGTCGCTGTCGAGCAGGAACGTCGAGCGGAAGCTCGCGCTGTCGACCTCCCGTCCCACGCGCTCCGACAGCAACCTCATGGACGCGGTCGTCAGCAGGGTCACCGAGGCGCCGTACACAACCTCGCCGGCGTTGACGGAACGGGCGAGCAGCACGTCGTACCCCAGGTAGTCCGAGAACGCCTCCGCCCAGGGACCCTCGACGATCTCCACGGCCGCCGACCGGCCCCAGTAGTCGCACTTGAGGACCTCACCCGTGGGCGTAGGGGCACCTTCGACAGTGCTGCCGGGAAGGTCGACCGAGAGCACTCCGGCGTCCCAGCTCGCCGTCGCCCGGACCAGGGACGGGTTCTCGACCGTGCGCACCACGCGCCCGCGGGCCGGGTCGACCAGGCAGAAGACGCGGTCACCCACCGGGCCGTCCGCCGCGAGCTGGACGGCGTCGTGGGGGCGGTGCCGCGCCCCCTTCAGCGGGGTGAATCCGATCCTCTCGATACGCATGCCTGCCAGGGTTTCACGACGCCGTTTCGCGGGTGTTTCCCGTCCGGCAGGCGAACCCCTTCATGACCTGATCGTGACGCTACGTCACGCTTCGACCGAGCCGGAACGACTCGAGCACCTCGTAACGGGGCCGCTTGCGAGGCCCCTCGCCCAGGTGCGACTCGATGAGGCTGATCTCCTGCGCCGTCCACGTCGGACCGCGATAGGCCTCGAGCACCCGGAGCCACCTCGTCACGTCCAGCGGGCGGCCGATCCTGGCCAGGGTCAGGTGCGGGTGGAACCGTCCCCCCTCCGCCTCGGCACCCGCCTTCCCGGCCGCGGCACGCGCCCCCGTCTTCAGGCGCCTCAGCTCCTCCGGGTCGCTCACGTCGAGACCCGCGAAGAGCACCTTGGCCCGGCCCGCGTTGGGGAAGGCCCCTCCCCCGGCCACGCTCACGGTGAAGGGAGTACGACGGGCAGCGGCCCGTGCAAGGCGGGCGACCAGGTCGTCAAGGGCCCGGTCGGGCACGTCGTGCATGAACGCCAGGGTCACGTGCCACTGGTCCGGGACGGTCCACCGGAAGCCGCTTTCGGCCTCCTGCCGGGGCGCGAGGAACTCCCCCAGGTCCTCGAGTGCCTCATCGGGCGGGACCACCGCGACGAACATCCGCATACCGATCACGGTAGCCGCGTAGAAATACGCGCTCCGGGGTAACCCGACTCCATGACTGACAACGACGACCTTCGTAACGACGCCGCAGACAACGCCGCCCAGGGCGACGAGGCCACCGCTCAGCAGGCGGTCGTGGACCGTGTGCTGTCCTGGCAGGAAGGTGCTCCCGTGGAGCAGGTCCGCGACGAGCTCCGCCGGGTCGCCGCCGAGGTCGGGGTCGACGTCGACGACGCCTGGGTCGAGGACAAGGCCCAGGAGATCCACCAGGCGGACCCCGCGAGCAGCTGAGCCCTACCCGAACGAGCGGGCGACCGCCACCGCGGTGCGACGCCCGGACACCAGGGCGCCCTGGATCGATGCCGTGTCGCGGTGGTCGCCCGCCACGAACAGGCCGTCCCCCAGATCAACCTCCTGGCGGATCGAGACGCCGGGGCGCTGCTCGGGCAGGGCGTGCACGACGTGGTGCCTGACCACCAGGTCCCACGTGCTCGTCGACGTCCGGTACATCCGCGCCAGGTGCTCGCGCACCTCCGCCTCGCCCGACTCCGGCTCGCCCGGCGGGGTTGCAGCCGCGAGAGTGGTCGCCTGCACCAGGTGACTGCCCCGAGGCGCATAGTCGGGGGCGACGTTCGTCATGACCGCGGTGTTCACGACCGGGCCGCTCCGTCGCGGGTCGAGGACCAGCAGGTCCAGGTGCGTGGGTGCCACCTCGGTGGCGAACCAGTACGTGACGAGGCCCTTCATCGTCGGCCCCTCGACGCCGGTGAGGTCCGACGCGGCCGCCGGATCCGTGGCCACGACGACCGCCCGGGGGTCGTACCGGAGTCCGTCGGTGAACACCCGCCAACCGCCGCCGCGGCTCCGCTCCACAGCCTCGACCGCGCTGTCGAGGACCACCTCCCCGCGAAGGTCGGCGGCGATCTGTTCCGGCAGCGCCGACATGCCGAGCGCCGGCACGCCGGGAGTGCCACGCGCGAAGGACCGCAGCAGGAGGCGCGTGAAGATCGCCGAGGTCTCCCCCCGGTCCTCGGCGAGGACGCCCGTGATGAAGGGCTCGAAGACCTGCTCGCGGATCATCCCCCGCACCCCGGCGGCGTCGAGGGAGACAGCGAGCGGCTCGTCCTCCTGCGCCAGCAGCTTGCGCACGCTGCCGAGGGACGGCTTCGCCCACGCCCCGAAACGAGCGAGCTCGGCAGGCCTGAGGTACCCGCTGCGCAGCGTGTCCAGCAGGTAGCGCGGGCTCCGCTTCGGGTCCGCCACGATCGAGAAACCCCGCGGACCGGCCAGCGCCGCACCCGCCGAGAAGCTGCGGAGGTCGAGCGCCGGAAGGTCCACCAGCTGCTTCACGGCCGGGTACGCCGGGTTCAGCAGCTGGAAGCCCCGGTCGCAGCGGTAGCCCTCGATGACGTCGGTGCGCACTCGGCCGCCTACCGCGTCGGACCGCTCGAGCACCACGACGTCGAGGCCGCGCCGCTCGAGCTCGCGCGCGCAGGTCAGGCCCGCGAGGCCCGCGCCCACGACGACGACGTCCCCTGACATGTCGTCACTATCGCACCGGCGGCCAGGCTCGTCAGCCGCTGATGGGATTCCCGCCGACCGGTAGCCGCCGATCGGCTTTCACGACGCCGCCGCAGGAGGCATGATCGGCGTGTGCACAGCAACCTCTCTGCCTCAGGCATCCTCGGCACGGCAGGGCGGGTCCCGCTCGTCGACACCGAGCCTCTGCGTTCCAGCGACCTGGTCCTGGCCGGGAGCCCCCTGCCTCTGACCGCCAAGGCGCGGATCTACGTCTGCGGCATCACGCCGTACCTCGTGACCCACCTCGGTCACGCCTCGACGTTCGTGTGGGCCGACGCGCTGCAGTGCGTCGCCCGTCTGGCCGGTGTGGAGACCGACACCTGCCGCAACGTCACCGATGTCGACGACGTCCTCACCGCTGCTGCGCTCGAGCACGGCCGGCCCTACGACGAGTTCGCGCTGACCCAGGAGTTCCTGTTCGAGCGCGACATGCGCGCGCTCGGCAACAGGGCGCCGAACCACAGCCCGCACGCCCGGCTGCACGTTGCGCACGTGACCCAGCTGGCGGCTGCGCTCCTGGCGACCGGCGACGCGTACGAGCTCGACGGCTTCGTGTACTTCCGCGGCGAGGGCATCGCCACCCGCGCCGGGCTCAGCGAGCAGGAGGCGCTCACGCTCTCGCGAGACTTCGGCGACAACCCGGACGACCCCCATCGCAGCTCGCCGTTCGACGTACCCGTCTGGCGGCCCTCGCCCGAGGACGAGCCGGCGTGGCCGAGCCCCTGGGGCTGGGGCCGGCCCGGGTGGCACTCGGAGTGCGCGGCCATGGCCTGGGCGACGTTCGGCACGAGCGTCGACGTGATCGTCGGCGGCGAGGACCTCGCCTTCCCGCACCACGCCTACCAGTGCGCCATGGTCGAGGCGGCCAGCGGAGTCACGCCCTTCGCCCGCCGGGAGGTCCACATCGGGGCGGTCCACAAGGGCGGCCGCAAGATGGCCAAGTCGACCGGCAACATGACGCTGGTGGGTGACCTGCTGGCGAAGCATCGCGCCGGGGCCGTCCGGCTGATGATCCTGAACCGACCGTGGCACCAGTCCTGGGAGTACGACGAACGCGAGATCGCCGCAGCGGAGCAAGCGCTCGACGCGCTCTTCGAGGCCGCAGGCGGCACACACGAGAGCGCCGACGCTGCCGACCAGGTGGTCGCGGCCCTTCTGGACGACCTGGACGTGCCGCGCGCACTCTCCACGGCCACCGAGGCCGGAGGCTCCGCGGCTCGCCTTCTTCTGGAGACGCTCAAGCTGCGCTGACGCTTCAGGTGGGTGGCGCCTCAGGCAGGTGGCCTGGGCCGGTGCCCGATGTGTGACGCAGGTCCAGTGTGCTCCCGTGGGTCTCTGGGTATACCTCCACTGACCGGCCGCACCAGGTGGCCCCTTGCTCGGGGGAAGGTTCCAGAGACGTGGACTGGCTACTCGACACACGACGCGACGAATCGACGACCGCCGCGGTGACGGCTGTACAGGACTACCTCCTGCGCCACACCAGCGACGAGTCCTCGGTCAACCACGCCGTGGAGGCGGCCACCGAAGCACTGCGCTCCGGTTCCGGCGACGAGCTGCTCTGGCTGCACCTGGACTGGACCCGACTCCTCCCTACTCTTGCCGTGCGGCGGGTGACACGCGACGAGACCTCAGCGCCAGAGTCGGGCTTCAGCCCGGTCAGCGCCCGGGAGCGGGCGTCACTCAGTCGCGCCGCCGCAGGCGAGATCAACACGGTGGACCTCACGGTTCCCAGAGAGGTCGTCATGAACTTCGACCCCGACGTCGCTGTCCTGGTCGATCTCGACCCGTTGACCACCGGACCCGCGGCCGCCGCGGTGGCCCTCGCGGCTGCGGCCGAGTCGCACCCGGTCGCCAGCCCTGACCAGGTCGCGGCCGCGGCCGGCGCCATGCTGGCGGACGCCTCGCTCACCGAGGACCAGAAGATCGCCTCGTCCGACGACGTGATGGCCGCCTTCGACCGCCTGCACGACGCCCTCGGCGGCACTCACGACTCCGTCCTCGTCGAGGACGACCGGCTCGAGCTGGTCATCGACAAGAGCCCGTTCGGCCCGTCGATCAGCCAGCTCCCGTCACTGTCGCGGGTCACCGAGGCGATCGCCGGGCGGCTCGCTGCCCGCGTGCGCGGCAAGGCAACCGTCGTGCACGACGAGAGCATCGGCCGCGGCGACCCCGCGGACCGGCTCCAGGTGTTCTTCGGCGACGTCGGCGACGACGTCAGCGGCAGCACCTACCAGTGGCCGCCCGCCGGCACACACGAGAAGTCGGAGCCGTCTCCTCGCCTGGAGATGACCGTCTCCCTGCCGCGCCAGAGCCACAGCGTGCCGGTGATCCGGCGGCTGTCGGCCCAGATCCTGCGGGCGTTCGGCGTCGCCGCCGACAGCATCCACGACGTGGAGCTCGCGATCTCCGAGGCCTGCGCGAACGTGATCCAGCACGCCGTCGACAGCGACGGCTACGAGGTGAGCATCGAGCTTGCGGCCGACCGCTGTGCGATCACGGTGCTCGACCGTGGTGAGGGCTTCGACGGCGTGGTCCGGAACCAGGACGACGAGGACGCGGAGAGCGGCCGCGGCCTGAGCCTGATGCGCGCGCTCGTCGACAACCTGAACTTCGTCAGCGAGCCGAAGATCGGCGCCGTGGTCCACATGGTCAAGCAGCTGGCGTACGACGACAGCCACCCGTTCCGCCGCACCGAGACCCAGGAGGACTGATCCGGCAACGAGCCCTCAGGCGGTCAGCGCGCCGCTGAGGGCTCCGCGGTCGGCGAGGTCCTCGGCCAGGAACTCACGCAGCAGGTCGACTGCCTGCACGATCTTCTGGCTGCGCAGCGAGTAGTAGACGTTGCTGCCCGACCGGCGCGCGGACACCATCCCGCGTTCGCGGAGTACGGCGAGGTGCTGGCTCGCGTTGGACTGGCTCAGGCCCAGCGCCTCGCAGAGATCACCGACGCTGAGCTCACGGTCGCGCAGCTCGTTGATGATCAGGAGCCGCTTGGGGTCGGCGATCGCCTTGCACACGCGGGCGTGCAGCTCCTGCAGCTGTGCCGCGACGTCCTGCTCCATGCGTCCTCCCCTCCGCTCTCTTTCGCCTTCCGAAGCCCAAGTCTAGGTGTCACCGGCGCCGCCGGCCGGTTCAGATCCCGAGTGCCAAGACCACCACCAGGGCGGAGATCGACAGAGCCACGACGGCGCCCGTCAGCAACGCCGCCAGGTGCGGAGCGACGGGCGACTCGTGGGCCTCGACCCGCGTGACTGTCCAGGTGTACCGCCGCTCTGCGGTAAGGAGCACCGCCAGCGCGACGACCAGCCCGAGGAAGCCGGGCGCCGCCAGCAGCATGTTCCGCTCGGCGAGGTGGACGAGCAGCGCCGAGAATCCCGCCAGGCCGAGGGCGGTGCGCTGCCACGCCATCGCGGTGCGCTCGGCCGGAAGGCCGATGTCGAGAGCCGGCTCGGGGCGTCGGCGGTGAGCCAGGAGGCCGGTCAGCGAGCGCACGGCTACCTCACCAGGTCGTAGACGACGAGGCCGAGCGCGGCGAAGGCGGTCAGCGCGAGCACACCAGCGACGATGCGCGGGACGGGTGAGTGCGGCAGCCGCTCACCCAGACGCATGGCCCGCTCGTTGCGCTCCCAGTGCGCGTAGGCCACCGTCGCCACCACGCCACCGAGGCTGATCAGGATGAAACCCATGGCATGACGGATGGCGGCGAAGCCCGGCACGAACTGCACCACGGCGACCCCGGCGGCCATGAGCGCCAGGGCGGTGCGTACCCAGGCCAGGAACGTCCGCTCGTTGGCGAGGGTGAACCGGTAGTCGGGCTGCTCCCCCACCTCATGGAGGGGCTGGCGCTCTGACCTGCGGACGAAAGCCATTGCTTCAGACTAGCGACGTCGAGGCTGCGCACTGGTTGCGTCCGACGTCGAGTACGTCGACCTCGTCCTCGGGCGGGAACAGCTGCCCGGCGTTGACCTGGCGGATCGTGTCGTAGAAGTCCGGAGCGGCCGGGAGCGAGGTGACGATCTCCTCGACGAACGCCTCCATCGCCTTCTCGTTGAGCAGGGTCGCGGTGAACACGTCTTCGAGCGTCGTGACCACCAGCCCGTCGGCGTTGATCTCGTCGCTCGTCGTCCAGTGCGCCGGCGCAACGATCGTCTGCGGGTCGAGCGGGCGGAGCCGCTCGTGGACGCTGCGGAAGAGGTCGCGGGCCAGTTCCTCGGCCTGGCCGGTGAGGTCGGGGCGACCGAGCCCGCGGACGAACACGGTGTCACCCACGAGCAGGACCTTGTCGCTGACCAGGAGGGCGATCGTGCCCGGTGTGTGCCCGGGCAGGTGCATGGACATCACCCTGACCTGGGCGGAGCCGAGGTCGAGCAGGTCGCCGTCCTTGAGCGGCCGGTTCGGGAACGGCACGACGCCGCCGGCGTCCTCCGGCGGCAGGTGGTACTCCACGCCGAGGTCCGCGGCGAGCGCCGGTCCACCGCTGATGTGGTCGGCGTGCACGTGCGTGTCGACGACGTGCGTCACGGTCATACCGTGCTCCTTGGCGACGTCGAGGTAGGGCTGGGGCTGACGGGTGGGGTCCACGACGATCGCGTTCTGGCCCGGCACGCCGACCAGGTAGGACAGGCACGCCTTCGCCGGGCGCTGGAACTGCCAGACCCGCACCTCGCCCGGAAGACCGGTGATCTCGACCGGCACGAGCAGCCGGTTCCACGCGTCGGTGCCGCCTTCGAGCGATCGGGTCCGGAGGCCGAGCTCCTCGAACTCCTCGGACACGAGGAAGGAGCCGTTGCCCTGGCCGCAGATCACCACGGCGTCGGGAAGCGTCCTCGCCGCCTCCTCCTCGAGCTCCTCCATGACCTGGTACACCGGCACGTTCCGCGTCGGCACGGGACGAGAGCCCTCGACCTGGCTTGCCGCGAACTCGTCCTTGTTGCGGACGTCGAGGATCTCGCTGACCCGACCGTCGGCGATCTCCTGGAACAGCTGGAGCGGGGTGATCGTGGAAGGCATGTGGCTCTCCGGGGTTGGTCTCGGGGGCGTCTCGGCCACGCATTGGGGTCTTGTTATATGCGCAAGCCCGAATGTAGTGTCCTGGATCACAGAAGACAACGCCTAGCGGAAAGGGCCCGGTGGATGTCGGACATCGCGGAAGAGGACGTGCCGCAGAGCATGACGATCGTCGCCTGGAGCGGCGACCTGGACAAGATCTGGCCCACGCTGATCCTCGGCTCGACCGGCGCCGCCTACGGCATGAACACCACGATCTTCTTCACCTTCTGGGGGCTCTTCCCGCTGGTCCGCGACGACGTCCGGGTCACCGGGACGAACGCCATGACCAAGGCGCTGGCGGGCATGAACCGCCCCGGGATGAGCCACATGAAGCTCTCGAAGCTCAACATGGGCGGCATCGGTGCCCGGATGATGAAGAAGCTGGCTCGGGACCAGAAGGTCGCCCACCCGAAGGAGCTCGTCGAGATGTGCGTCGAGCTCGGCGTGAAGCTCTGGCCCTGCGAGATGAGCATGGAGCTGCTCGGCCTCCGGCCCGACCAGCTGATCGAGGGGGTCGGCGAACCAGTGGGTGCCGCCACCGCCCTCTCCGAGATGAGCAAGTCCCAGATCAACCTCTTCATCTAAAGGAGCTCTCGTGAACGTGCAGGTCGACCTGACGATCGACGCCAAAGGGCAGAAGTGCCCGATGCCCGTGCTGCTCACCTCGCGCGGCATCAAGAAGATCGAGCCGGGTCAGGTGATGCTGGTCGAGGCCACCGACGGCGGCTCGAAGAGCGACATCCCCGCGTGGGCGAAGGACACCGGCAACGAGCTGCTCGAGGCCAGCAGCGAGGGCGGGGTCTTCCGCTACCTGATCCGGAAGAATTGAGAAGGCGTTGCGCTACGGCTTTGCGATCGACCAACGCACCTGTATCGGTTGCCACGCCTGCACGGTCGCCTGCAAGACAGAGCACGAGGTGCCGGTCGGCCAGTTCCGCACCTGGGTGAAGTACGTCGACAGCGGCGAGTTCCCCGACACCACCCGCTCGTTCGGGGTGATGCGGTGCAACCACTGCACGGACGCACCCTGCGTGAAGATCTGCCCGACCCAGGCGCTGTTCAAGCGTGACGACGGGATCGTCGACTTCGACAACGAGCGCTGCATCGGCTGCAAGAGCTGCATGCAGGCCTGTCCGTACGACGCGATCTACATCGACGAGGACACCCACACCGCCGCGAAGTGCAACATGTGCGCGCACCGCGTCGACAACGACCTGGAGCCGGCCTGCGTGGTGGTCTGCCCGACCCACTCGATCTGGGTCGGCGACCTCGACGACCCGACGAGCGGCATCGCCACCCTGGTCAGCACCCAGGAGACCGCGGTGCGCAGCCCGGAGCAGAACACCGGGCCCAACGTCTTCTACCTCGGAGCCGACAGGGCGGTGCTCGACCCTTTGGCCGCCCCGGTCGACGACACCTACATCTGGGCCAAGCCCGACGCCCAACGCCTCGAGACGGCGGGTGACCTTCCCGGCGACCCGACCACCAAAGCCCGCACGACCCTCAACACCGCGCACCCCCGCCCGTGGGGGTGGAAGGTCGTCACCTACCTGTGGACCAAGGGCATCGGTGCGGGCGCCATGATGCTCGCGGGACTCGCCTACCTGCTCGGCATCGACCTGGGCGTCGTCGGTGACTACGTCGCCCCCA
Source organism: Nocardioidaceae bacterium (assembly GCA_035297905.1). Taxonomy (GTDB): domain Bacteria; phylum Actinomycetota; class Actinomycetes; order Propionibacteriales; family Nocardioidaceae; genus Nocardioides_C. Next base: position 13,880 of record DATGYO010000226.1, on the reverse strand, counting down.
CGCTCGGGATCTTCGGGGCTGCCACCACCGGCGGCCTGCTCGTGTGGGACCTCAAGCGGCCCGAGCGGTTCCTCTACATCTTCCTGAAGTCCAACTGGACCTCCTGGCTGGTGCTCGGCGCGTACGTCCTCACGGTCTTCACGGGCGGCTCGCTGCTGTGGCTGGTCGCGGCGGCCTTCGACGTCGGCTGGCTGTCGACCGTGCTCGCGTGGCTCGCCATCCCGGCCGGCGCGCTGATGGCCGGCTACACGGCGTTCCTCTTCGGACAGGCCGAGGGACGCGACCTGTGGCAGTCGCCGCTGCTCTTCTGGCACCTCGTCGTCCAGGCCGTCATGGTCGGCAGCGGCGCCCTGGCCGTCGCGGGTCTGCTCGCCGGGCTGTCCGACGAGGCCTGGACCCTGGTCGCTGCGACGTTCGCCATCGCGACCGTGCTGCACCTGCTGATGCTCGCCGTGGAGTACACCGGGAAGCACGCCGGCCGGCAGGCCACGGTGGCTGCGCACATCATCACCAGTGGCCGCTACTCCAGGCTGTTCTGGCTCGGCGCGATCGTCCCGGCCTCGGTGGCCGCCGTGCTCGGCGCAGTCGCCTGGGCCTCCGACGTGTCGGCGACCGTCGTACTGCTGGGGCTGGCCGGCCTGTTGGTCCAGCCGGCGCTGATCGCCTACGAGAGCGTCTTCGTCCGGGCGGGGCAGGACGTCCCCCTCTCATGAGTCACCTGTCATGACCTCAGACAACGGAGCATCCATGAACCTGCCCGGTGAGCGGACGCACGAGCGGCTGCGCAACTTCCCGCCGGTGGAGAGCTGGGACCACCACGTCGAGTACGACGCGAAGGCGCACCCGCGGAAGGTGCCGCACGAGTACATGCTCGTGCCGACCACCTGCTTCAACTGCGAGTCCGCGTGCGGCCTGCTGGCGTACGTCGACAAGGCGGACCTGACGATCAAGAGGCTGGAGGGCAACCCGGCCCACCCGGGCTCGCGGGGCCGCAACTGCGCCAAGGGGCCCGCGACGATCAACCAGGTCAACGACCCCGAGCGGATCCTGCACCCGCTGAGGCGGGTCGGCGACCGCGGCAGCGGCCACTGGGAGCAGGTGTCCTGGGACGACGCTCTGGACGACATCGCGGCCCGGATCCGCGCCGCGATCGTCGAGGACCGCCGCGACGAGGTGATCTACCACGTCGGCCGACCGGGCGAGGACGGGTTCGCCGAGCGGTTCCTACTGGCTTGGGGCGTCGACGGCCACAACTCCCACACGAACATCTGCTCCGCCGGTGCGCGGCTCGGTTACTCGTTGTGGGGCGGCTACGACCGGCCCTCGCCGGACTACGCGAACGCCAAGGTGATCCTGCTGATCTCGAGCCACCTCGAGGCAGGCCACTACTTCAACCCCCACGCCCAGCGGATCATGGAGGGCAAGGTCTCGGGCGGCGCCAAGGTGATCGTGCTGGACCCGCGGCTGTCCAACACCGCGTCGCACGCCGACCTGTGGATCGCACCCTGGCCCGGGAGCGAGGCCGCGATCCTCCTGTCGGTCGCGTCCTACCTGCTGCGGACCGACCAGGTCGACCGGGCGTTCCTCCGGAGGTGGGTCAACTGGTCGACGTACCTGGAGCACCGCCACCCGGACCTCCCGGCGGACGACTTCGACGCGTTCCTGGCGGCGCTGACGGAGGACTACTCGCAGTACACCTTCTCCTTCGCCGCCCAGGAGGCGCAGGTCCCCGAGGAACAGATCGCCGAGCTCGCACGGATCGTCGCGACCGCGGGCTCCGCGCTCTCCGCGCACGTGTGGCGCGCGGCGACGGCGGGCAACCTCGGCGGATGGCAGGTGTCGCGGGCGCTGTTCTTCCTCAACGTGCTCACCGGCTCGGTCGGCACCAAGGGCGGCACGAGCCCCAACGGCTGGGACAAGATCATCGCCCACGGCCCGAACGTCCCCGAGGGTCATGACCTGTGGAACGAGCTGCTGTGGCCGCAGGAGTTCCCGATGTCGACCAACGAGATGTCGATCCTGCTCCCGCACCTGCTCCAGGACGGCCGCGGCAAGCTCGCGATGTACTTCTCCCGCGTCTACAACCCGGTATGGACCAACCCCGACGGGTTCAGCTGGCTCGAGGCGCTGACGAACGAGTCGCTGGTCGAGTGCCACGTCGCGCTCACGCCGACCTGGTCGGAGACGGCCACGTTCGCCGACTACGTGCTGCCGATGGGGCACAGCACCGAGCGTCACGACACGCAGTCCTACGAGCAGTACGCCGGCAAGTGGCTCGGCTTCCGCCAGCCGGTGACCAGGGTGGCCCTGGAGAAGATGGGGCGGGCGGTGTCGGACTCACGCGAGTCCAACCCCGGCGAGGTCTGGGAGGAGAACGAGTTCTGGTTCGAGCTCTCCTGGCGGATCGACCCGGACGGGTCGCTCGGCATCCGGAAGTACTTCGAGTCGCCGTACCGGCCTGGCGAGAAGATCACCGTCGACGAGTACTACCGCTGGGTCTTCGAGAACAGCGTGCCCGGGCTCCCCAAGGCAGCGGCCGACCAGGGCCTCACCCCCTTGGAGTACATGCGGAAGTACGGCGTGTTCGAGGTCGCCAAGGACTCCTACCGCCTCGACGAGCGGCCGCTGACCCCGGCGGAGGTCGAGGGCACGACGCCGGACTCCAGGGGCGTGCTGCGCAAGCCGGTCACGCTGGACTCCACCCCGCCCCTGGTCGGTGAGGCGGGCTCGGTCGGTGTCGTCCACGCGGACGGCACCAAGACGGCCGGGTGGCTGACGCCGTCGCGGAAGCTCGAGCTCTTCAGCGACACGATGGTCGACTTCGGCTGGGAGGAGTACGCCGCACCGGGCTACATCGAGTCCCACGTCAGCCACCGCGCGATCGACCAGGGCAACGACGAGATGGTGCTGATGCCGACGTTCCGGCTGCCCACGCTGATCCACACCCGGTCCGGCAACGCGAAGTACCTCAACGAGATCAGCAACACCCATCCGCTCTGGATGAACTCCCTCGACGCGCGCCGGTTCGGGCTCGCCACCGGCGACCTGGTCAGGGTGAACACCGAGATCGGCTACTTCGTGGCGCGGGTGTGGTCGACGGAGTCCATCCGCCCGGGCGTCCTCGGGCTCTCCCACCACATGGGCCGCTGGCGCACGTCTGAGAACGCCGGCTCCCGCTGGGCGATGGGCCTGGTCGACCTGAGCAACGACGGCGACGGCGTGTGGAGGCTGCGCTACAAGGAGGGCGTCAAGCCGTTCAAGAGCGACGACCCCGACAGCGAGCGGATCCACTGGGACGACCCCGGTGTCCACCAGAACCTCACGTTCGCGGTGCACCCGGACCCGCTGTCGGGCATGCACTGCTGGCACCAGAAGGTGCGGATCGAGAAGGCCCGGTCGGAGGACCAGTACGGCGACGTGGTGGTCGACACGAAGCGGTCGCGCGAGGTGTACCGGGCCTGGATGGACAACACCCGCCCTGGGCCGTCGCGGTCCGGCCTGCGCCGCCCGGAGTTCATGATGCGTCCGGTGAAGCCCAAGCGGCGGGCGTTCTTCGCCGACGGTCCTGGGGCCGGGGTCGGGGTCGAGGAATGAGCCTGCTCTCCCGCCGCCCCGCGGTCTCGGTGGACCCGGCCGACGTGCACGCCGCGCTCGCGACCGTCGAGGATCCCGAGCTGCACCTGCCCCTGACCGACGCCGGGATGGTGGGGGACGTCACCGTGGACCGCTCCGGCCGGGTGGGCGTGACCGTCCGGCTCACCACGCCGTCGTGTCCGCTGAAGGACACGCTCGGTCGTGAGGTCACCGCCGCGGTGGGAGCCGTGCCTGGAGTCGAGCGCGTCGAGGTGGCCTTCGCAACCATGAGTGAGAACGAGCGGATGCGGCTCGCGTCTCAGCTGCGCGGGTCCCGTCCCGACGGCGGGCATCCGTTCGGGGTCGACTCCTCCACCCAGGTCTATGCCGTGGCCAGCGGCAAGGGTGGTGTCGGCAAGTCGACGGTCACCGCCAACCTCGCGGTCGCGCTGGCTCAGCAGGGGAAGCGGGTCGGCGTGCTCGACGCGGACGTGTGGGGCTACTCGGTCCCGCAGCTCTTCGGAGTACGCCGGGCGCCGGTGGCCTTGAAGGGCCTGATGCTTCCCGTCGAGGCCCATGGCGTCTCGCTGATGTCGGTCGGCTTCTTCGTGCAGGACGACGAGCCGGTCGTGTGGCGAGGGCCGATGCTGCACAAGGCGATCGAGCAGTTCCTCGGAGACGTGCACTGGGGCGAGCTCGACGCACTGCTGATCGACCTGCCGCCGGGCACCGGCGACGTGACTCTGTCGCTGCTCGAGCTCGTGCCCGACGCGGCGCTCATCGCGGTGACGACGCCCCAGCCGGCGGCTCAGACCGTCGCGGAGCGGGTCGGCAGAATGGCCCGCAACGCCCGGATGCCCGTCGCCGGCGTCGTGGAGAACATGTCCGCGCTCGTGTGCGGGTCGTGCCACCAGAGCACCGCACTGTTCGGGTCGGGTGGAGGCGCGCGGCTGGCCGAGGCGATCGACGCGCCCCTGCTCGGCCAGGTCCCGCTCGACGTCGAGCTCCGCGAGGCCGGGGACGTCGGCATCCCGGCGGTGGTGGCCTCACCGCGCGCTCACTCGGTCGAGGAGCTCCGCCGGATCGCGGCCGCCCTGCCCGTCGTACGACGGAGCCTGGTGGGCCGGTCGCTGCCGCTCTCGGTGGTCTGAGAGGGTCGAGGGCGCTCGAGTGCAGCCGATCAGTCGTCGCACCGCCTTGCAGCTGGGCACGCTCGGCATGATCAGCGCCACCGGCGGGTGTGGGCTGTTCGGTCAGGGGCAGTCCACGTCGAGTCCGAGCGGCGGAGCCGTCTTCCGTGAGCCACGTGTGATTCGGAGTGAGGGTGGCTCGCTCGAGGTGACACTCGAGGCCGGGGTCGCCGTGCACGAGGTCGCGGGGCGGAAGGCCCGGACCCTCGGCTACAACGAAGGGCTTCCCGGGCCGACCTTGGTGCTGCGTCCCGGCGACCGGCTTCGGGTCCGCCTCGTCAACCGGCTCGACGAGCCGACCAACCTGCACGTGCACGGCCTCCACGTCTCGCCGAAGGACAACGGTGACAACGCCTTCGTCGTGGTGGCCCCGGGTGAGTCCTTCGACTACGACTACCTGTTGCCCGAGAACCATCCGGCGGGAGTGTTCTGGTACCACCCGCACCACCACGGCATGGTTGCCGACCAGGTGTACGGCGGCCTCTACGGGGCGATCCTCGTGGAGGACGTCGAGGCGCCGGCTGTCTCGCGGGAGCGACTGCTCGTCGTCTCCGACATCACCCTCGACGGCTCGGGAGCCGTCGTGCCGCCCTCGCCGATGGAGCAGGTGATCGGTCGCGAAGGTGAGCTCGTGATGGTCAACGGACTCGTGACGCCGCGTCTCGAGGCCAGGACTGGCGAGCGCGAACGGTGGCGCATCGTCAACGCCTGCACCTCCCGGTTCCTGGCCCTGCGTCTGGACGGGCACCGGATGCACCTCCTCGGCAAGGACGGAGGTCGCTTCGCCGAACCACCGGCCACCGACCAGGTCGTCCTTGCCCCCGGGAACCGGGGCGACCTGCTGGTCACGGTCGGTCGAGGTGACGGCGTTCTACGCGCGATCCCGTACGACCGTGGCGGTATGGGGATGATGGGCGGTGACGGCATGGGCATGGGTGGGTCGTCCAGTGCCGGTGGGCCGGTCCGCCTCGCCGAGCTGCGGGTGACCGGCACCGGCCGGGGTCCCGGCGCCGTGCCGCGCTTCCCCGCACCGCGTGACCTCCGCGGCGAGCCGGTCGGGGGTCGTCGGCAGCTCGTCATGTCCATGGGCGGCATGGGCATGGGGATGGGAATGAGCTTCCTCTTCGACGGTCGCGAGTTCGAGAGCGACCGGATCGACCAGCGGGTGGCGGTCGGGGACGTCGAGGAGTGGACGATCCTCAACGACAGCCCGATGGACCACCCCTTCCATCTCCATGTCTGGCCGATGCAGGTCGTCGAGGAGAACGGCCGACCTCTCGACCGCCCCACCTGGCAGGACGTGGTCAACGTCCCCGCACGAGGCGGTGTGCGGGTGCGGGTGGCCTTCGACGACTTCGGGGGCCGCACGGTGTACCACTGCCACATCCTCGACCACGAGGACCGCGGGATGATGGGCGTCGTCGAGGCCTCCTAGAATCGGCGCCGATGGTGACGACCAAGCGCCTGCTGCTGGGACTTCTCGTTCTCGGCATCGTCGGCATGCACGCGCTGGCGACGACCGGCGGCGCCGGGGCAGGTCACCACGTCTCGGTCACGGCACCGGTCGCCTCCTCGATGCATGTCACCTCCTCGATGCATGTCACCTCCTCGATTCAGGTGGACCCCGAGGCGGACCATGACCAGCACGGGAGCGGGCCGCTCATGATCTGCGTGGCGCTGCTCATCGGGCTCGTGATCACGGCGTTCAGCGGGCGACGTACGACCTGGGTGTCCCTCCTCGACCGACCCGCACGCTCGGTCGTGCTGCCTTTGCCCCCGGCGCTCCTCGACCGGACGCCGGTCCCCCGGTTCACGGTGATGCGCTGCTGACAGGCGGTTCCGCCTCCCTCGCAAGCACGACACCACTAACCTCAAGGAGCTACACCATGCGCTACACGCGCGCCCTCGCCGCGACGGCGGCCGCCCTCACCCTGGTCCTCGCCGGCTGCTCGTCCTCGGAGCCCAGCTCGAGCGGCAAGGGCTTCAACGACGCCGACGTCGACTTCGCCAGCGACATGATCCAGCACCACGCCCAGGCCCTGGAGATGGTCGACCTGACCCTGGGACGCGACCTCGACCCCGAGGTGGTCGAGCTCACCGAGCAGATCCGGGCGGCCCAGACACCCGAGATCGAGACGATGGCCGACTGGCTCCAGGAGTGGGACGAGCCGGTGCCCGAGACCAGCCGCGACCACGCCAACGCGCACGCCGAGGACCACGGCGCCAGCGCCGAGATGGACACGGACATGCCCGGCATGATGAGCGCCGACGAGATGGAAGCGCTGGAGAACGCATCCGGCGAGGCGTTCCAGACCCTGTGGCTGAAGATGATGATCGACCACCACGAGGGTGCCGTCGAGATGGCGGAGGCCGAGGTGGAGGACGGGGAGCACGCCAAGGCGACCAGGCTGGCCGAGAAGATCATCAGCGCCCAGGAGGACGAGATCTCCACGATGCAGGACCTGCTGAAGGGCTGACCCGGGCAGGCGGGCCGTACGAACCCTGCGAAGCGATCGTGCACCGTCACGGCGCCCTCGCCCAGCATCTGGACCTTCTGCTCGAGCATCTCGAGCGGACGATGAGGTCCGGCACGCGAGGGCCGAGGTCGCCGCCCAGGTGACCACGCTAGGCCTCCGGCAACCCTCGCGTCATCACTCAGCCGTCCTCCGGCCGCGCCACGCCCGAAGGCAGCCGGGTCTGCCCGCTGCTTCGTGAGCTTCGGGGTGCTCGGGGGGCGCGAGCTCCGGCTGGGCGTCGTCGAGCCGCTGGTGAAGGCGCTCCCGGATCTCCTCCGGCGTGAGTTGCGCTCGTTGGCGTTCGTTGCGGGCGATGATGACACCGGTCGCCGCCACCCCGGCGAGCCCGGCGAGCCCGAGCGCCTTCCACAGCTTCACGAGGGAGAACCCTTTCCATGACCGAGAGTGTCCTGAGACTCGACGAGGCGGTCGAGCTGACGCGGACCGGCGACCTGTGGCTCTTCCGGGGCCGCTCGGCCGCCGACCACGCTATCCGGGCGATGACCAACGCGCCGGTCAATCATGTCGGAATGGCGGTCGTGCTCGAGGATCTCCCGCCGCTGATGTGGCACGCCGAGCTCGGGCAAGGGCTCGTCGACGTCTGGACGGGCAGCCGCCACCGCGGCGTACAGCTGCACGATCTGCGGGCGGCCGTCGAGCAGTGGACGAACCGGTACCGGCAGCGGCCATGGCTCCGGCAGCTCGACGTGCAGGTGACGCCGGCCATGGAGGACGCGCTGCTGAAGACGATCGCGCGCATGGACGGGACGCCGTTCCCGGCCACGGTGGCGCTCGCGGGACGCTGGTTCCGGGGACGGCTGCGGCGTCCCGCGCCGATGGAGTCGACGTACTGCGCCGAGGTGGTCGCCGGCACCTACCAGGCGATGGGGCTGCTGGACTCGGAGCGGCCCACGAACTACTACGACCCTGGCAAGTTCTGGTCCGGCGACGACCTGGAGCTCCTCGACGGCGCGAAGCTGGGTGAGGAGATCCGGGTCGAAGTGCCCTTGCGTCATACCCCCTAGAGGTATACGGTCGACATACCCCTAGGGGGTTTAGCGAGGAGACAGCGACATGGCAAACGTGAAGCCCGGGTACATCGCCGAGAAGCAGGCACACCTCAACCGGCTCAAGCGCATCGAGGGCCAGGTCCGCGGCATCCAGCGGATGGTCGACGAGGAGACCTACTGCATCGACATCCTCACGCAGGTGTCGGCGGTGACGAAGGCCCTCGAGACCGTCGCCCTCTCGTTGCTCGACGAGCACCTGCGCCACTGCGTCAGCGACGCAGTGCGTGTGGGCGGCGCCGAGGCCGACGACAAGATCACCGAGGCCTCCGCCGCGATCGCTCGGCTCGTACGTTCCTGACCGGTCACCGTAACCGGCCGGTCATCAACCCAGAAGAGGAGTCACCATGACGACCCAGACCTACTCCGTCACCGGCATGACCTGCGGCCACTGCGCCGGAGCCGTCACCAGTGAGCTCAAGGCGCTCGACGGCGTGAACGACGTGAACGTCGACCTCGTCGCAGGCGGCACCTCGACGGTCACGGTGACCAGCGAGAACCCGCTCGACGACGCTGCGGTCGCCGAGGCCCTCGACGAGGCCGGCGACTACAAGCTCGCAGCCCAGTAAGCCAGGAACCACACCCGGACACGGCCCGGGCGCACGAGGAGATGAGGAAATGACCACGAACCCGACCGGCACGGAGGCCAGGGCGACCGACCTCGAGCTCGACATCAGTGGCATGACCTGCTCCTCCTGCGCGAACCGCATCGAGAAGAAGCTCAACAAGCTCGAGGGCGTCACCGCGACGGTCAACTACGCCACCGAGAAGGCGAAGGTCACCTACACCGGAGCGGTCACCCCGGAGGAACTCGTCTCCGTCGTCGAGGCCACCGGGTACGGCGCCACGATCCCCGCCCCTCCCACCGCGGAGAGCGCGGACGAGGCGGCTGAGACTGATGGACGGGACGACGAGGCCGCGGGCTGGTGGCAGCGCCTCGTCGTCTCGGCCGTGCTCACCGTCCCGGTCGTCGCGATGGCGATGATCCCGTGGCTCCAGTTCGACAACTGGCAGTGGCTCTCGCTGACCCTGGCCTCGCCGGTGGTCGTCTGGGGTGCACTGCCGTTCCACCGCGCGGCCTGGACCAACGCCCGCCACGGCGCCGCGACGATGGACACCCTCATCTCCGTCGGCGTTGGGGCAGCGTACCTCTGGTCGGTGTGGGCGCTGTTCTTCACCGACGCCGGCATGCCAGGCATGAAGATGGAGTTCACGCTCCTGCCCAACGCCGACCAGGGCGGGACCGAGATCTACCTCGAGGTCGCCGCGGCGGTGACGGTGTTCATCACGCTCGGCCGCTACCTGGAGGCACGCGCCAAGAAGTCGTCCGGCGCTGCGCTTCGGGCGCTCCTCGACATGGGAGCGAAGGACGTCGCGGTGATCCGCGACGGCCACGAGGTGCGGGTGCCTGTGGCCCAGCTGAGCGTCGGTGACACCTTCGTCGTGCGACCGGGCGAGAAAGTCGCCACCGACGGCTTGGTCGAGAGCGGCACGTCCGCGATCGACGCGTCGATGCTCACCGGAGAGCCCGTGCCGGTCGAAGTGGGACCGGGCGACAGCGTCGTCGGAGCGACAGTGAACGCCGGCGGGCGACTGGTCGTCCGCGCCACCCGCGTCGGAGCGGACACCCAGCTCGCCCAGATGGCGCGGCTGGTCGAGGAGGCCCAGACGGGCAAGGCCGAGGTCCAGCGCCTCGCCGACCGGGTCTCGGGGATCTTCGTGCCCATCGTCATCGGGCTCGCGCTCATCACCCTGGCCGTGTGGCTGCTGACCGGCAACCCCGCGACCGCTTCGTTCAGCGCGGCCGTTGCCGTGCTGATCATCGCCTGCCCCTGCGCCCTCGGCCTGGCCACACCCACGGCCCTGCTCGTCGGCACCGGCCGCGGCGCCCAGCTCGGCATCCTGATCAAGGGTCCCCAGATCCTCGAGTCCACCCGGATCGTCGACACGATCGTGCTCGACAAGACCGGCACGGTCACCACCGGCAGGATGAGCGTCGCCTCCGTGCACGCCGCCGAGGGCGAGTCGACCGACGACGTGCTTCGCGTCACGGGAGCACTGGAGCATGCCTCCGAGCACCCGATCGCGCAGGCCGTGGCCGCCTACGCACGAGACCAGGTCGGCACCCTCCCCGAGGTCGAGGGGTTCACCAACCATGGCGGCCGGGGCGTCTCCGGGGTGGTCGACGGTCACGCCGTCGTCGTGGGACGCGCTTCGTGGCTCCGTGACGAGTGGGCCATGAAGGTGCCTGACGAGCTCGACTCGCAGGCCGCGGACGCGGAGTCCGAAGGGCGCACCCCGGTCTGGGTCGGCTGGGACGGACAGGTCCGCGCCATGGTCGTCGTCTCCGACACGGTCAAGGACAGCTCGGCCGAGGCGATCCAACAGCTGCGCGCACTCGGGCTCAGGCCGGTGCTCCTGACCGGCGACAACGAGCGCGCCGCTCGCGCCGTGGCTGCGCAGGTGGGGATCGACGACGTGGTCGCCGAGGTTCTTCCCGCGGACAAGGTGGACGTGGTCAAGCGTCTCCAGTCCGATGGCGCTGTCGTCGCCATGGTCGGCGACGGGGTCAACGACGCGGCCGCCCTCGCGCAGGCCGACCTCGGCCTCGCGATGGGCACGGGCACCGACGTCGCGATCGAGGCGAGCGATCTCACCCTGGTCCGGGGCGATCTCCGGGCCGCGCCGGACGCGATCCGACTGGCCCGCGCGACGCTGCGCACGATCAAGGGGAACCTGTTCTGGGCGTTCGCCTACAACGTCGCCGCCATCCCGCTCGCCGCCTTCGGCTTCCTGAACCCGCTGATCGCCGGAGCGGCCATGGCCTTCAGCTCGGTGTTCGTGGTGACCAACAGCCTGCGCCTTCGGAGGTTCTCCGCCGGCTGACCGCAGGCTGACCGCCCTGCAGACGGGCCGTTGCGCTCGCCGACCGACCCTGCCACCCTCTTCTGGAACCTGTTCTAGAAGAGGGTGGCGCATGACCACGATGAGCACGCACACGGTGCTGGACCAGACGGTGACGATGCCGGTGCGGGTTCGGAAGGCCATGGCGGCCACCGCGATGTTCTCGGTGCCTGCCAGCCGCGCTCAGGCGATGATCGACTACTCCGGCCTCGAGGTGCTCCCCCACCGCCCGGGTCGGTCGATCGTCGGCTTCGTCTTCGTCCGGTACGTCGACGGAGACCTCGGCCCGTACGACGAGTTCGGCGTGTGCGTCCTGGTCCGTCGACACGACGCGGCTGCCCGTCGTACGACGATCGACGACCTGCGCTCGCTCGTCCGCGGGGACGCCGGCGTGCTGATCCACCGACTGCCCGTGAGCGGAGAGTTCACGATGGCCGCGGGGAGGGAGATCTGGGGCTTCCCGAAGACCCTCGCGGAGTTCGACACCGACCTCGACGGTCCGACGAAGCGGGTCGTGGTGCGCCAGGATCGTCGGTTGGTCGCCCACCTTCGGGTCCGGCCGGGGCTGTCCCTGCCTGCGCCGGGAAGCCGACTGGCCCTCACGGCGTACTCCCATCTCGGCGGCGTCACGCGCCACACGTCGTGGGAGATGGATCCGCGAGGGGTGCGCTCGCGCCCCGCCGGCGCGGACCTCCGGCTCGGAGAGCATCGGATCGGTCGCGAGCTGGCCGAGCTCCGGCTACCTCGCCGGGCGATGTTCAGCACCACCATCTCGAACCTCGCGATGACCTTCGGAGACGCCCGGGCCGTCTGACCAGTTCTGGGGAGTTGCGCGACAACTTCCTCCCCTAGCCTCGATTACGCCGGCCCTGTTGCGATGGCGCCGGGGCCGGCGCCAGGAGAAGCGCTCCCGGGGGAGGACTCATGGGGCGCGGTGTCAGACGCGTGGGGTCGTGGGCCGCAGTCATGCTGGCTGCCACAGGTGCCACCTTCTTGATCAACGACGACAGCGACGGCACGCCCACTCCGCCGTACGAAGCACCCCACCCCGACAACGAGTGCGCCACGGCCTACACGCTCGACGGCCCGCGGCAGAAAGACACCTTCACGTGGGTCATGGACGTCTCGTCCGTTCCCTCCTACCTCGACCGCGCGCAGGTCGTGCGGGCCGTCGACCGGGCGACGAGGACGGTGGCCGAGGCGACCTCCAGCTGCCCCGGCAGCAACGGCGGGGCCCGCCTCCCCCGAGTCCTGTTCGCTGGACCGACCGAGCACCAGGCGAACGTCACCCCCGCCTCCGACTGCTTTCCTCCCGACAACACCGACGGCATCAACGTCGTGTCGTTCGGGCGACTTCCGGCGGACGTGGTCGCGGTGACGTGCACCTATACCTACCGAGGCGACATCTGGCAGACCGACGTCATGCTCAACGACGGCCAGGGCGTCTTCACCACCACCCCGGACGACCCGGCGTGCGTCGACAGCTTCGACCTCCAGTCGGTGATGACGCACGAGCGCGGCCACTCGTTCGGACTGGGGCACGTACCGGTCGGTCCGGCAACCGGCGCACTCACGATGAGCAGCATGATGGCCCGCTGTGACGCGTCAGCCCGCACGCTCGGAGCGGGGGATGTCGCGGGCCTGATGCAGATCTACCCGCCGTCGGATTTGTCGCCAATCGTCCCGGCGACCAGGGACCGAAGGCCCTAGGGTGCCCGCTGCCTGGCGTGAAGGATCGGAAGTAGTACCGCCCGAGATGGGCGGCGGACGTCCGAAGGGGAGACACCATGGCGACGCAGCTGCGGCCGGAGTCGGCGGGACACGAGGTCGAAGCGGGTCGCACGCCCGCTCCCCTCTGGTTCGCCCTGATGCTCGGGGGTGGGGTGCTCGGTGGGATCGCCGCGGCGTGGCAGCTCGTCGAGCGGATCGCCTACGCGGAGGGCACCAACTCGGGATCGTTCTGCGAGATCAACTCCGTGCTCTCCTGCAACAGCATCTTCGGCCACTGGCAGTCGTCCGCGCTCGGCGTGCCGAACACGTTGATCAGCCTGCCGGTGTTCGCCCTGATCGCCTCCGCCGGCCTGGCGGGCGTGCTCGGCTCGCGGCTTTCGAAGGCGTACGTCGCCAGCCTCTTCGGCCTGACGGTGTTCATGGCACTGTTCATGACCTGGTACATGCAGCAGTCCGCCTTCGCCATCGGCGCTCTCTGCATGTTCTGCACCATCGGGGCCGCAAGTCTGATCACGGCAGCAATCGGCCTCACCCGAGTGGTCGACGCCGTGGAGGCCCTCGGCACGGGGCGCGCCGGACGTCAGCTCCACCTGCTCGTCGAGGCCCGGGCGGACATCATCATCTGGCTGGGCCTAGCCGCCCTCATCGCGGTGCTGCTCTACCTCGGTCTGGCGCTCTAGCCCGGACCCCGGGGTCCTGTGGATCCGAGCCGAAAAACTGTCGGCGGGGCTCTCTAGACTCGAACACATGTCCTGCATCTCTGCTTGAGTGCAGTTGCCGCTCAGCCGCCGATGAGCTCCTTGAGTGGGTGCGGGTCGGTGTCCACGGCCTGCTGGAGAAGTCGGTAGAAGAGCATCCCGCGTGCCTTGGACTTGCGTCGGTTGAACCGGAAGGTGAAC
>DATGYO010000225.1:0-19391 GCA_035297905.1 Nocardioidaceae bacterium | reverse complement strand
GGGGGCGGCCGGCGGTCGGCCGCTTGACGGCCGTCCTCGGTCTGGCGGGTTCGGCACTCGGCTGAGTCGCCCCACGCGTGCTCCTGGCGCTGCGGCCACGCACGACGCCGATGAACGTCTCGAGCCGTTCGTCCTCGAGATCTCGTGGCCAGGCCAGGCCGATGCGGCTCTCGGCGACGTCGCCCACCGGTCGGTAAACCACGTCCTTCCGGTGGTGGAGCCGGGCGACCGACATCGGGACGATGATGATGCCCACGCCGGCCGCGATGGTCTCGACTGCCTGCTTCACGGTCATCGGAGGTACGTCGACCCGTGTGCCGTTCCTGACCTCCGTGGCGACGTCCCGCCACTCGGGTACGAGGTCGGGGTCCTGGAGGAGGTGCTCGTCCGCGAGGTCTGCGACGGTCACCTCGTCGGCCGCCTCCACGAAGTGCTCCTTGGGTACGACGACCACGGGCACCTCGTGGTAGAGCGGGATGACATGGAGACTCTCGTCCTGGACCGGGAGGCGCACGAAGCACATGTCCGCACGCCCGTCGAACAGCACCGCGATCTGCTCTTGCTCCTCGACCGGCAGGAGGTCGAGGCCGACCCGGGGCATGCGCTCTCGCCAGATCCGCGCCCACTTGTCGGGGGTCACACCGGGCACGAAGGCGACGCGCAGGGGAGCCGGGCCGTCCCCGGGTCGGTCACTCGTCACGGTCGCCTCCTGCCTCTCGTCGCGTCCGCACAGGCTAGTCCAGGGGCCGGGACGTCGCCGGTCAGGCCAGGCTCACGAAGGTCTGCGCTGAGTCGGGAGGAAGGGCCTCGCGAGGTCCTCCAGGGTGAGCGTCAGCGTGATGCCCAGCTCGTCCTCGAGGCGCGCGCGATACGCGCGGTACTCCCGCACCGCCGCCGAACGGTTGCCGGCACACAGGTGCGCCCGGATGGCGATGGAATGGGCGGTCTCGCGCAGCGGCTCGATGGCGATCGCCTCCAGTGAGGCGGCGAGGGCCAGGTCGTGGTTGCCGCACGCGAGCTGGGACTCCGCCAAGGACTCGAGCGCACGCAGGCGCAGATGCTGGAGCCGCTCCCTCTCGAACAGCACCCAGTCGTCGTACCACCCGGGTAGCAGGTCCGCGGCCGCCAGGAGCGCCATCGTCGCTCTCGGGTCGCACCCCATCGCGTGGCCGGACTCGGCGACCCGGACCATCTCGTGCACGTCGACGTGTACCTCCGGCATCAGTGCCATGGTGGTGCGTCCTGCATCGAGGAGCCCCGGTGCGGCCTTGCGGCTTCGCAGCACGGCAGCGCGCAGGCTGTTCTGGGCACGGGTCTCCGTGCTGGTCGGCCACAGGGTCCCTGCGACGTAGGAGCGGGGGCGACGGCCGCGCAGCGCCAAGAGGGCGAGAAGCCTCTGCTCACGGCTGCCGAGCTCGATGGTGATGTCACCGACGCGGAGGTCCCAGCAGCCGAAGAGTCTGAGATCGAGTCTGCCGCCCACGTTGGTGACGCTCTGTCGCGGCATTGCAGCCCCCCGCCCTCGACCAAGGATGCGGACAGCTCAACCTCTGGCCAGCCCTCCCATTCGGGCCACCTGAGCGATCCGCAGCCACTTTTACTGTTGGGGCGCCTATGGCATGTGTCAAGTGATGTGACGTAGATGCCTATTCGGGTCCTCCGAACGGGTCATGCCCTCAGCGATGCCAACCACTCATCGATGGCCGCATGGAGCTCGTCCGGGCTAGTCACCACCCGGACCTCGGGACTCGAGTCCTCACCGGTCATCGTGATGCGCGCGAGCATCTGGCCCGCAGCGCCCTGCATCCACGCACTGACGACGAGCACGCCGTCAGCGTCGTTGTGCGGTCCCCCCGCTGTGTCCACGACTCGTCCCCAATGTCTTGAACGTCTGATTTCTCCCCATCTGCTTTGTAGCACAAAAGGATGCGCCTCCGGGTGGGTTCGCTGAGACCCATGATCGTGCCCATGAGCGTGACTGGTCACGCTGCGGTCACGTTCGAGTCACGCTGCCCCCCGTCGAATGTCCACGTCATTCGCAGGTGCATCCGGGGGGAGGTGAACAACATGCGCAAGGAACTGACATTCGAGGAGCTCGACAGCCAGCACGCCGAGCTTCTCCCAGCGAGGGAAACCCTTTCGGTCAACGTCTGGTCGAGCAACTCCTCGCTGGCTTTCAACGCGGGCAGCTACGAGTCCTTGGCAAACAGCGCCGCGCTGTCGGAGATCACGATCTACAACTGATGACCGGAGGCGTGGCCTCCACGGCGGGGCCACGCCGTCCGCCGCGGCCGGCCAGGGGAGGGGGTGAAACCTCATGCACGACCTTCCTGCCATGCGACTCGACGAGCTGGACTCACAGATGGCGCAGCTACTTCCCCAGCGCGCGACGCTCTGCCAGTTCGCCTGCACCAACGTGGTGAACGTCGTCGGCGTCAACCTTTCGATCGCGGTCAACGCCGCCACGATCAACTCGAGTGCGAACTCCATGGCCCAGCAGTACCTCACCTCGGTGCATCCCTAGCGAGGTGCGGGACGTGGCGGCGGGTGCGCGACCCCTGAACACCAGCGCACTCGCCGTCATCGAGGAGACGGAGAAGGGGGCAGAGGCCACGATGACGACCGACCAGGGTGAGGAGCTCCGCGACCACCGCACCTGGCGGGTTCCGGACGGGCTCCAGCTTCTGGGACAGGTGCGTGGCTCGGGCCTGCGTGAGCCCAGCTATCTGCTGCGCCGCGGCGACGGCCAGGTGGTGCAGGTCTCCGAGCTGCTCCACCTGGTGGTCGCCGCGCTGGACGCGCGCGGAACCACTGACGAGGTCCTCGACGCGGTCAGCTCCGCCTATGGGCGCAGGTTGACGAGCGAAGGCCTCGCTCACCTCCTGGAACACAGGCTCCAGCCGCTCGGCCTCGTGGAGACCGCCGGTGGGAGTGTTGCCCCTCCGCCAAGGGCAAACCCGCTGCTGTCGTTGACGATGCGCGGGACACTCCTGCCGGCCCACGCGGTGCGCGCGGTGGCGAAAGCCCTGGCACCGCTGTACTGGACGCCTCTGGTCGCCGCCGCCTTGGTTGCGCTGGTCGCCCTCGATGTGGTCCTGGCGACGCAGGGCAACCTGGCCGGCGCTGTCGAACAGGTACTGGCCACTCCCGCCCTGGTGCTCACCCTCTACGTCCTGATGACGGTTGCGGCGTTGTTCCACGAGACCGGCCATGCGGCTGCCTGCCGGTACGGCGGCGCCGAACCGGGCAACATCGGCTTCGGCGTCTACATCGTCTTCCCCGCCTTCTACACAGACGTCACGGACTCCTACCGCCTCGGACGGGCGGGGCGGTTGCGCACCGATCTCGGTGGCGTCTACTTCAACTCGCTCTTCATCCTGGCCTGTGGCGCGGGATACCTCGTCACAGGTCACGGTCTCTTCCTGCTCGCGGTGCTCCTGCTGCACATAGAGATGCTGCAGCAGCTCGTGCCGACCGTCCGTTTCGACGGCTACTACGTCCTGGCTGACCTGGCCGGGGTGCCGGATCTCTTCGCGCGGGTACGGCCGGTGCTCCGCAGCCTGCTTCCCGGACGCGAGCCGGATCCCAGGGTGGCCGAGCTGCGCCCCGCGGCACGGCGCCTCGTGGTCGGGTGGGTCCTCGTCGTCGTACCGACTCTGACGCTGGGCTTCGGGTGGCTGCTGTGGCAGCTGCCGGTCGTCGTACGACAGACGGTGAGCGCGCTAGGGGTCCAGGGCGACCAGCTGCAGTCCGCTTGGAGTGCAGGACAGGTTGCTGTGGTCGGCCTCTCCGCCATCTCCATCGCCCTGCTCGTCCTGCCCCTCCTCGGCATCGCGGTGCTGCTGTGGAGGCTTTCCGCACATCTGACGGCTGCAGGGCTGCGCCTGCTCAAGCCACGACCTGGAATCGAGGAGGCAGCCATGACGGCTCCACTTCCCACCGGCGGCCTGACGGCTGCCGCGTTCAACGACGCGGACATGCTGCCGCGTGAGGCGCCGGTGCCGAGCGTGGGTTGGCGGCGCGCGGTCCACCGGGTGTCCGGGGGGAACCTGAACCCCGGGCTGAGCCCCGAGGAGCGGCGCCGTGAGGAGCTGGAACGCAGGCTCCGTACGCCGATCGAGGGATCCCGCAGGGTGGTGGTGATGAGCAGGAAGGGTGGCGTGGGCAAGACCACGATGACGCTCGCCCTGGGCAGTGTGTTCGCCTCGCTGAGGGGCGACCGTGTCGTGGCTGTCGACGCGAACCCCGACGCCGGGAACCTCGCACATCGCGTGGCTCCGGCGAACAAGCGCACCGTCACCGACGTGCTCGCCGATCTCGACCGGATCAGCAGCTACGCCCAGCTCAGGTCGTACCTCTCGCAGGCCCCGCAGTCGCGGCTCGAGGTGCTCGCGTCCGACGACGACCCGCGGATCGGGATGGCGCTCGACCGGGACGACTACCACCGGCTCATCGGGCTGCTCGACCATTACTACAACCTGATCCTGCTCGACACGGGCACCGGCATCCTCGACAGCGCCAACCAGGGCCTCCTCGCCGAGACCGACGAGCTCGTCCTCGTGCTCCGTGCCGGTGTGGACGGTGGCCGGGCGGCTGCCCTGACGTTGGACTGGCTCGAGGAGCACGACTACGGCGACCTGGTCAGCCGCGCGGTGGTGGTGATCAACGCAGTACGCCGCGGAGTGGGCGCGCCGCTGGACCCGATGACCGAGCACTTCGCGCAGCGTTGCTCGCGTGTGGTGAAGGTGCCCTGGGACCCGGCTCTGGAGACCGGTGGTCAGACCGTGTTGTCCTCCCTGCGTAGGGAGACCCAGGACGGCCTGGTCGAGATGGCCGCAGCCGTCGCGGACAGCTTCCCGATGTCCGGGGTGAGGAGGTGACCGCCGCGTGGGAAAGACGCGGGATTCGCGTTCTCCTCGTCCTGGCGGTCGCGCTCGGGACGGCTGCCGCGACGGCTGCTCTCGGCCCCAGCGCGCAGTCCGAGCCGAGCTGGCAGGTCCGCCGCAACGTCGACCTGACAGGGTCGGCGCTTGCCGGACGCGGCGACCTCCATGCTGTGGATGCGGCCTATCGGGCGGTGCGCGTCCCGTATCGCCGCGTGAAGGCGGACACCACGGCGAACGCGTCGGCCACCTGTGATGGCTGCTCCGCCGATGCCACCGCGTTGCAGATCCTGTACCTGGACGGGGAGAGCGGGAGCACCGTCGACAACGTCGCCGCGGCCTGGTCACGATGTAGGGGCTGCCGTGCCACCGCACTGTCCGTCCAGGTTGTGGTCGTGCGTGGCCGTCCGAGCATCCAGGCGAACAATCGTGCGCTCGCCGTCAACGCAGCCTGCCGTCACTGTCACACGGCGTCGGCCGCGTTCCAGGTCGTGGTCGCCGGCGAGCGTGGTCCCAGGTTCACGTCCGCGGACCGGCGAAAGCTCAGGCGCTGGGTGGCCGAGCAAGCCATGATCCTGCGTGTGGACGACAGTGGTCCCGCGTCGCGGCGCGCAGCCGGCGGGCACGCGTCACGCAGGGCTCAGCTGCGGGAGCTCGACCGGATCGTGAACGGCGCCCTCGGCACCACGACCCTCCAGCGGCGAGCTCAGCTCCGGAGGTGGTGAGAGCACCGTCCTAAGCCGGCCGATCGGCGACGTCAGGCTCGGTGTGGGCCGTGGCTTGCCCAGAGCTCGCCGGACTGGGAGGGGGCTGGTCCCCCGAAGGCGGCTGCTGGCCGTCCACGAGCTCGTAGCGTCGGCCGTAGGTCTCGATGACCGCTTGGATGGCGGCAACGACGGGGATGGAGACCAAGGCACCGAGCGGGCCGAAGAGCGCGGCGCCTACGATCACGGCACCGAACGCGACCGCAGGGTGGATCGACACCGTGCGCGACGTGATGCGGGGAGCGAACAGGTAGTTCTCCACCTGTTGGTAGACGACTCCGAACACCACGACCCACAAGGCGTCCGTCGGTTGCTTGGCGAGCGCGACGAGGGCGGGCACGGCGATAGCAAGGTAGGTGCCCAGCGTCGGGATGAACTGGGAGACCACGCCGGTCCAGATCGCAAGTGGCAGCCAGAACGGGACTCCGAGCAGCCACAGGAAGATGCCGGTGAAAAACGAGCTGAGAGCGGCCAGCAGGAGCCGCGAGATCACGTAGCCGCCGGTCTTCTCGACCGCGATCTCCCAGACTGTCGAGATCACGCGCTGCTGCGTGGGCGGGAACCAGCTCGAGACCGTGTCGCGGAGCGCTGGTCCCTGTGCGGACATGTAGAAGGCGAAGAGCAGCAGGGTGAAGCCCTGGAAGATCAGGCCCACGAGTGATGAGACGATCCCGAACACCCCGGGCGTGAACTCCTGTGCCAGCTGCTGGACTCGCTCCGGCGTGACCCGCAGCGAGTTCGTGACGTCCGCGGCGTTGAACTGCGTGCCGAACGTGCTGTTGACCCACGCGACCGCCTCACCGACCGTGTTGGGGAGTGCTTGAAGCAGCTGAGCGACCTGGTCCACCAGCAGGGCACCGAAGACGCCGACGAAGCTCAGGAGGACGACGGCCAGACCCAGCAGCACGACGCCCGTGGCGAGGCCCCGCCGCCATCCGCGGCGGTCCAGGATGTCGACGAGGGGCTCGATGCTGATCGCGAACAGCCAGGCCAGGAACAGCAGGCCCAGGATGCTCCGCAGGTTGAAGAAGAGCCATTCGGAGACCTGGAAGCCGGCGACGGCGACGAGCAGGAAGAGGACGCCGCGGCGAAACCACGGTGGCACCCCGAACGGTGAGACCGTCTCGTCGGCTGCCGTGGCGGCCTCGGCTGCCTCGGACTGCTTCCGTCCAACAGGGGTGGTCACGGTACGACGCTAGGTCGGTGTGCGTACGGTGGCCTCACCCGTCGCAGATGATCCTGGTCCGTCAGGTCAGATGATCTGGAGCTCCCGCCCCCGCCGTACCGCATCGCTGGCCCGGCGTACCGACAGCTTCCGGTACGCGTTGCGCTGGTGCGTCTTGACCGTGTTGACCGAGATGTGGAGATCTGCGGCGATGTCCGCGACGGAGAACGCGTGGGCCATGCGCGCCAGCACGTCTCGCTCGCGCTCGGTCAGCGGCTCCACCAGAACCGGGGACACGTCCGGCGAGCCGGAGGGCCCGGTACGTGGGGCGCTCAGGCCGGCACCGACCCAGGCGGCAGCCGACTCGAGCTCGGAGCTCCCGGCGATCAACGGAACCACCCAGGATCTGTTCTCGACGAACGGTCGCCGACGACCCTCTGGTCGCGCCGCTTGGAGCGCCCGGAGAGCCGTGCTGCGGGCTCGGGCTGTGTCGCCCTCGTCGGCGTACATCCGAGCAGACAGGAGGAGTGCCTCGACCATGCCGCCGTGGAAGGTGGACTCCTGGCCGGAGAGCATCGGCTCGATGAGCTCTCGCGCCATCGCGGCGTCGCCCATGGCGTAAGCCACGCCGGCACGGGCGCGACGCCAGTCGTCGGTGTCGGCCGGTGCACGCTCCAAGGCGGCAAGGGCGCCCTCGCGGTCGCCGCAGTGCAACAGCACCGCCGCTTCGGCGACCGCGATACGCGATGTCATCCAGGCGGGGAGGACAAAGTGCTCGGCGCTTGCCCGGGCACCCGCCAGCGTGGTCAAGGCCTCCGCCCGCCTGCCGTCGAGGGACAGGTGGAACGCGCGGAGCATGCTGACGACGGCGCCGAGCGCCGGGTCGGTGGCGGCCTCGGCGGAGAGGTCAGCGTCCTCGAGGTGCCTCGATGCGCCCGCACGGTCGTTCCACTCCAGCGCCACCATGGACAGCGCCAGGTGCCCTACGCCGGTCTGGTGTCGCGCCGGCAGACCTGACTCGTGGGCCAGGTCCAGGGCCTGCTGCCCGAGCCTCGCGGCTTCGCGCAGCCGGCCGTATCGGTACTCCCACATCGCCATCTGGCCCAGGACCGTCAGGCGGGAGTACTCACAACCCGGGCTCCTGCTCGCGGACAGTGCTGCCCGGAGAGCAGCCTCGGCCTTCCCGAAGTCCCCGCCCCACAGCCGGGTCCCGGCAACGCACGCGAGCCCCAGCGCGCGCGCTGCATCGCGAGCCGCACCGAGCGCGGGCAGGCGCGCGAGATGCTGTTCCAGGGCGGCGCAGGCCGCGCGAGCCGACTGCTCGTCCAGGACCCGGCGCGCGATCACGAGCCGGACCAGCGCGATGCCCGCGCTCAGCACGCTTCGGTCCTCAGTCGGCACGGTGTCGATCTCGCACTCGGCTTCGTACAACCGGGCGACGGCCGTCTCGAGGTCGAGCGCCACGACCGCCTGTGCCGCCCTCACGAGGTCGACCATCGCACCCTCGGCGTCGTCAGGGAGGGCGGAGAGTACGTCGACGAGGTCGGCTGAAGCACGCTCCTCCAGGAGGGGAACGATCCCGAGCCTGCGGACCACAGCGGCGCACGCCGCATCCCAGTCGCCGGCCGCACCGGCGTGGACTGCGGCCGACACGTAGTCGGCGTGGGTGCCGAACCAGCGGGCCGCGCGGCGGTGCTGCTCGACCACGGCCTCGGGGTGCCGCCGGCGCAGCTCGTTGCGCAGCACCTGGGCCAAGAGCGGGTGGTAGCGGAACCAGATCAGGGCCTCGTCGACGGGCTCGATCAGGATGTTGTCCCGCGTGAGCGCGGGCAGCAGGAACGACCCGTCCGTCTGGCCGGTGAGTGCGTCGGCGAGGTCGGGGCAGATCCGGTCGACGACGCTGGTCATGAGCAGGAAGTCGTGCACGTGCTCGGGCTGGGCCTCGAGCACCTCCTCGACCAGGTAGTCCGCAAGGCCGACGTGGTCGAACGGCAGACCGGCGATGGAGGCCGCTGGATCGCTGAGCCGTTGCGACGCGAGTGCCCACAGCCGCAGACCTGCGGCCCACCCTTCGGTGTGCCGCTGGAGCTCGGAGAGGGCTGCTGGGGCGAGCTCGATCCCGTGCTGGCGGAGTAGCGCGTCGGCCTCCGCGAACGTGAACGCCAGGTCTCCGGTCCTGATCACGGTCAGCTCGCCGCGTAGGAGGTAGCGGCCGGAGAGCGCGCCCGGGTCGCGGCGGGTGGCGACGACCAGGCGGAGCATCGGCGCGGCCATTCTCAGGACGTAGTCGAGGTCGCGTCGTACCTGCACCTTCGAGGTCGACTCGAACTGGTCGAGAACCAGGACCACGGGATGGACCTGACCCGCCAGGGCACCCGCGAGCGCCTCGAGGAACGACCGGTCGACCGCCCCGGGGTGCAGGGGATGACGGATGCTGGGTGGGAGGTCGACGCCATGGAGCCGAAGGGACTCGACGACGTAGGTCCAGAAGACGCCTGGCTCGTCGTCGTGCTCGTCCAGGGTCAGCCATGCCACCTGACCTGGTGGCTGCTCGTGCGCGACCCATGACGCCAGGAGGGTGGTCTTGCCGGACCCGGCCGGGCCGGTGACGATCGTCAGCGGCCTCGAGACTCCGTCGATGAGCTGCTGGAAGAGACGTTGGCGGGGGACCACGAGATCGCGCGGCTTGGGCACCGTCAGCTTCGCGAGCAGCAGGGAGCGCGGCGCGTCGAGCGCGTGTTCCTCTAGGTGGACTGTGCTCATTCCATCCCCTTGAAGGGCCCGGGTGCGGGGCCGGCTGGTTCGAGAATAGGAATGCCGATCAGGCCGGACACGGTGATTGCCGTTCTGGACCTTTTGTCGCCGCGGGATGAACGGTTCGATCTCCGACATACAGGGTGTTTGCTCCCCCGACGCGGATTCACACTCCGCGGGTGAGGACGTGCTGTCTGGTCCGGCCTACGTTGCTGAGCATGACCGAATCGATGGTGGCGTCAAGGTCGCGTGCGCAAGCGGCGGCGGGACGCGAGCAGGGACTGCACCTTGGCGTCGCCGAGCGCGCGGCGCGCGGAAAGGCCGTGCGTTCGGCCTTGCCCTTGGATCAGCACAGCGAGGTGGGCGGCGAGCCCGTCGACGTACTCACCCTGCTCACGGAGCAGGAGCGCGGGCGCGTGGAGGACCTGCTGCCCATCCGGCACGGACGGATGCTGGCCTCTCCGTTCGCGTTCTACCGCGGCGCAGCCGGGGTGATGGCTGCAGACCTGGCCGCGGTCCCGAACAGCGGTCTGCAGGTGCAGCTCTGCGGGGACGCGCACCTGTCGAACTTCGGCGTCTACGCGACCCCCGAACGCCGTCTGGTGTTCGACGTCAACGATTTCGACGAGACGCTCCCGGGTCCTTTCGAGTGGGACGTCAAGCGGCTGGCAGCCAGCGTCGCGGTGGCCGGGAGAGGGAACGGTCACCAGTCTCGCGATCGGACGGACACCGTCCTCGCCGTCGCCAGCACCTATCGGACGGCGATGAGGCAGTTCGCCAAGATGGGCAACCTGGCTGTCTGGTACGCCAGCCTGGATGTCGAGCAGGCAATGGCCGACCTCGCGCCGCGCATCAAGTCGTCGGACCGTCGGCGGACCCGCGCGGCTCTCGACCGTGCACGCACCAGGGATAACGCCGACGCGCTTCGGAAGCTGACCCGAACCGGCACCGGCGGTCACGCGAGGTTCGTCGACGACCCTCCGCTGATCGTGCCGGTGGACCGCCTGTTCTCGCTCGTGGACGCGACGGAGCTGCGCCGGGGGCTGCTCGAGGTTCTCCGGTCCTACCGGGACACGCTGGTGGAGGACCGGCGCCACCTGCTGGACCAGTTCGACCTCGTGGACGTGGCTCGGAAGGTCGTCGGTGTGGGCAGCGTCGGGACCCGCGCGTTCGTGCTCCTGCTCACCGGCCGCGACGACCAGGACCCGCTGGTCCTGCAGGCCAAGGAAGCGAGCGCCAGTGTTCTCGAGCCGTACTGCGGACAGAGTGAGTACGCGAACGCCGGACAACGCGTGGTGGTCGGACAGCGGCTCGTCCAGGCAGCGAGTGACATCTTCCTCGGGTGGGACCAGCTGACCGGTGTGGACGGCGTGGCACGAGACTTCTACGTCCGCCAGCTCCGCGACGGGAAGGCGTCGGCCGACGTGGAGGACATGAGTCCCCGGCGGCTCGCCGTCTACGGGCAGTTCTGCGCCTGGACCCTGGCGCGTGCCCATGCCCGCTCAGGGGACCGGGTCGCGATCGCCGCATACCTCGGCAAGCGAGACACCTTCGAGCGCGCCGTCGCCGAGTTCGCCGAGGGCTACGCCGACCGCACGGACGCGCAGTTCCACCAGCTCCGAGATGCGGCCGATCACGGAGACCTTGCCGTGACCACCGGCGTATGAGCGGCTGACGTCATGCCCCGTGAGGCCGTCCTGGAGGCAGCCGTTCTGCTGCGCCGCTACGAACCAGTCGTTCGTCTGACGCGAGGCGAGCTGTTCCACCCGAGCTCGGTCGAGGACTACCTGACGCATGCGGCGCTCGTCGCCGGTGCCGGCGAGTCGGCGGAGGTGGTCGCTGGACCAGGAACTCTCGACACCGCTCGGCTCGCAGAACTCGGCGAGGTCCACACCAGCGAGCCGCTCTCACTGCGCTACGTGCAAAGCCCCATGGGACTGCGGGAGTACCGGTCCTGGCGCCGTACGGCCCCGTCCGCGACGTTCCGCCGGTCCAGCGGGGCGGCTGCGGCGGGACTGCTCGCTCGAGTGGTGGCCGCCTTCATGCGGTTGTCGTTGTTGTTGAGAGGGAAGGTGCCCGGCGGTTCCACCGCGGTGGCGTACGAGCAGAGCCGGGCGGCCGACGAGTCGGGGAAGTGCCACTACTACGGGCACATGCTGCGTGATGCCGGCTACGTCGTCCTCCAGTACTGGTTCTTCTACCCGATGAACGACTGGCGCTCGTCGTTCGGTGGCGTCAACGACCATGAGGCGGACTGGGAGCACGTGAGCGTGCTTCTGCCCGACGACGGCGCAAGTACGACGCCGGCGTGGGTCGTGTTCGCCAGTCATGACGAGACCGGCGCGGACCTGCGACGGCGATGGGATGACCCGGACCTCGAGCACGCGGGGGAGCACCCAGTCGTCTACGTAGGCGCCGGCTCGCACTCTGCCGCCTGTCTTCCCGGCGACTACCTGGTGACAGTCGCGCCGGAGCTGCCGGGATGGCTGCAGCGACTGCGTCGCAAGGTCGGACGCGTCATCCCCTGGTGGGAGCCGGAGTCCGTCGGGATCGGCATCCCGTTCATCGACTACCGCCGGGGCGACGGCCTCTCGATCGGCCCCGGGCTGGACCGGGAATGGGAGCTGCCTCACGTGGTCGACGACACCACCGGCTGGGTCCGGCACTACCGGGGCCTGTGGGGCCTCGACACGCGTGACCCCCTTGGCGGTGAACGCGCACCCGCCGGGCCGCGCTACGAACGCAACGGTGCGGTTCGTCCGTCCTGGGGCGAGCCGATCACCTGGGCGCAGCTCGACGGCGAACCAGCCACGCAGCAGGAGGCCGAGGAGCTGTGGCAGGGTCGCCCGACCCGGCTGAAGGGTGAGCTGGCAGCGATCGCGGAGCAGCTGGAGGTCAGCCGCGAAGAGCTGCGCGAGGCATCGCTGGCGGACCGGGTCGCGGGGCGCTCGCCGCTCGATCCTGGCAACGAACGTGCGGCGCTTCAGGACCGGGTGACGACGCTGCGCAGGCGCCAGGCCGGTCTCGAGGCAGAGCTCGATGCCTACCGGTCGAGCCGAGGTGGCGCTCTCCCTCAACCGGGGCCGCACGACCACCTGCGGCACAGGGCGCTGCCTCTGGCTCAGGACCAGGTATCCCGCTCCCGGGCACTCCGGGTCTGGGCCTCGGCCTCGAGCGCGATCATGTTTGCCGCCCTTGGGCTCCTGCTCCTCGCCGGCGGATCGCAGCTGTTTCTCCCCGTGCTCGGCATCTTCGCCGCGATGCTTCTGGTGGAGGCAGCACTCAGGCGCCACCTCGTTGCCCTGGTGGTGAACGTCGTCGTCGCCGCAGTGGTCGCGAGTGCCGTCTGGACCGTCGCCCGCCTGATGCTGGAGAACGTCCGGGCCGGCGTCGGCGTACTCCTCCTGCTCGCCGCGGTCTACATGAGCATCCAGACCGTCGCGGACGCCGTCGTCAACCGGCAGCCGCGACGAAGCCGACGGTCGGCCGGCTGATGTCCTCACGTGCCGGAGAACGACCAGTGCCCGGACCGTTGCGGTCCGGGCACTGGTGATGCTGGCTGCCAGCCGAGGCTCAGCGGCGGATCAGCGGCGGATGAGGCGCTGCTTGTAGACGAGCGGAGTCGACATGTTGCCGACGTTGTCGGTGCCCCAGACCTTCACGACCAGGGTGCCCTTGCGAAGGCCCCGGACCCGGTAGACCCACTTCCCGCTGGTCGGGTGGACGACGGCAGGACGGCTCCGCTTGAGCGCGCGTGCCTTGGTGCCTGCCTTGACCCAGGTCCTGGTGCCGGCCCGGTAGGCGAACCAGGCGCCCGCCCTCTTCTCGACGATCCTGACCCTGGCCTCGCGGACGCCGGTGCCGTTCACGTCGGTGGCACGGCCGTGCAGCCTGACCCAGGACCGAACGGCGTTGCGGCGCAGGCGCGGCTTCGCGAGCGTCGCCTTCGGCGCGACGGTGTCGGCCTTGACCGTGACAGGCGAGAGCGCGATGGGGGCGGAGGCCCGCTTCGCCTCGTCCGTCAGGATGACCGTCGGGGTGAAGCTGCCGGCCGTGGCGTACACGTGCTTGGCGGTCATGCCACCGGCAGGTACGACGGACGTCGTCTGGTCACCCCAGTTGATGGTCCGCGTGATGTTCTTCGGCTGGCTGAGGTCGTCCGAGACCGTGCCGACCTGCGTGACGGTGGCCACGGTGTACTTCGCCCAGGCCGTGCCAGGTGCGAGCTTGAACGCGCCGTCCGAGGCCGTGGGCTTCTCGGTGTCGTCGATGGCAACCGCGTCCAGGCTCACGACTGCTTTGTTGCCGGCCGGGTCGGTCAGCTCGACCGTCGGGTAGTAGACCTTCTTGCCGGTCGGGTACGTGTGCGTCAGCGTGTTCGCCGTGGTCGACCAGGAGTCGGTCTTCCCGTCACCCCAGGTGACCAGCTGCGTCACAGTTCCATCCGAGTCGTCGGCAACGCGGACGCGGGTGACCGTCGCATCCTTGGAGTCGACGTCGTGGGCAACGGTGAACGCGCCCGTGGGCGGGGTCAGGTCCGGCACCTTCGCGGTGGTCGAGGAGGGCTTGCCGGAGCGCTTGCCGACCATGGCGGAGACGGTGAGCTTGAGAGTGTCGCCGGGCCTCAGGTCCCGCGAGACCGACCAGGTGGTGCCGGTGACCTTCGTGTTCGCGATGGCTGACCCTGTGGTGGCGTTGCTGAGGGCCACCTTGTAGGCGGTGGCGCCGGCCACCGCGCTCCAGCTCATGTCGACGCTGTAGGACGACGGTTTCGTGATCTTCATGGCCAGACCCGTTGCCTGGCCGATCTGCATCGGCTTCGCCATGCGGGCGGAGATGGAGTCTGTGGGTGTGAGCGTCGCGGCTCCGGCGGGAGCGCCGGTGAAAGTCAGCGCCGCGCATGCCGAGGCGACCACAGCCCCACGCATAAACGTTGTGCTCAATACCTTCTGCATGTGGTGGGACCCCCTCTTGATAGTCGCGAAAGGCCCTAGAACCACGCCCCCCGGCGTGCCCACCCCAGAACGGACCTTCGCTTGTCCCAGAACAAGAATGGCCGATGTTGTCCCGTTTTGGGCCTAACACGCCTGAAACAGTCTTTACGGATAGATTTTCTGGATTCCGCGTCCGCTGCCAGCTGTGAACGTCTATCCTCCGCAGGCCGTACGGGCAGCACGTTCGCAGGTGGTGAGCCCGCTCAGGCGTGGCGGCCGCCATGTTCTCCGGGAGCAGGCGTCCGTCCTGTGCCAGGAGGACGGGGGAGCGGTTGACCAGGCGGTGGTCCAGCGGTGAGGAGCGCGGTAGGCCCCAGCACGGTACCGAAGGCGACGACGCAGGCGAAGTCGAAGCTCGACATGCTTGTGAGGCTTCTGGGTCCGACGAACCTCACGAGCACCAGGAAGGCGAGATAGATATACAGACCGTGGTGACCACCACCGTGGCGGTCGTCCGCAAGCTGATCTGGAACTGGTCTGACACGTCGCCTCCATCGGTCACCGAATGTGGACGGAACCGGGGCTAGCGACGTCTGAGTCAAGTGACCGCCACGCGACTATCCGCGGGCCTATGTTGGACACATGAGCGAGGGGTTCGCCGGTGCGGGCACCCTGTTGCGGCTGGCGCTGCGTCGTGACCGGGTGATGCTTCCGCTGTGGGTGGCGCTCTTCGTGGTGATGGCAGCCTTCTCAGCCGACGCGACGGTCGGGCTCTATCCCGACGCCGCGGCCCGTGTCCAGGCAGCGGAGACGATCAACGGGACGCCGTCCCTGGTCGCGTTGTACGGCCGGATCTACGACGTCACCTCGCTGGGCGCCATCGCCATGATCAAGATGGGCGGACTCGGCTCAGCACTCCTCGCTGTACTCGGATACATGCTCGTGGTGAGGCACACCCGGGCCGAGGAGGAGGTCGGCCGGCTCGAGCTGCTGACCGGGGGAGTGGTGGGCATGTACGCCCCCCTCACGGCTGCTCTCGCCTGCGCCGCCGGTGCCGCGGTCTCCACCGGCCTGCTGACAGCCGTGGCACTGAGCGCGGTCGGCCTGCCAGTCACCGGGTCTTTCGCGTTCGGTCTTGCCTGGACTGCCACGGGGGTCGTCTTCGCGGGCATCGGCGCTGTCGCCGCCCAGCTCACGAAGAGTGCGCGGACCGCGCGCGGTCTGGCCACTGCAGCCCTTGGCATCGCCTATCTGTTGCGTGCGGTGGGGGACGCCACCGGCGCCGCGGAACCGACGTGGCTCTCCTGGTCGTCACCGATCGGCTGGGGACAGCAGGTCCGTCCGTACGCCGGTGACCGCTGGCTGGTCCTCGTGGTTCTGATCGCATTCGCCGCCGCCTGCGCTGCGGGGGCGTTCGCGCTGAACCGGCGCCGTGACCTAGGGGCGGGAATCCTTGCGGACCGACCCGGCCCTGCTGTCGCGTCACCGAGGCTTCGCTCGCCGCTCGCGCTTGCCTGGCGCCTCCAGGTTGGGACGCTCCTGGCCTGGGCGACGGGCTTCCTCATCTTCGGTCTCATCCTCGGCAACGTGGCCAGCAACCTCCAAGGCATGTTCGACAGCCCGCAGACCCGCGAGATGTTCCGCAGGCTCGGAGGGGTGCAAGGCCTCACCGACGCGTTCATCGCGACCGAGCTCGGCTTCGTCGGCATCATCGTCACAGCGTTCGGTATCCAGGCCGCCTTGCGGATGCACGGGGAGGAGACCTCGCTGCGCCTCGAAGCGATTCTCGCCACTGGCGCCAGTCGCACGCGTTGGGCGGCCAGCCACACGAGTGTCGCTCTTCTCGGCCCGCTCTTCCTGACACTCCTGTTCGGGCTCGCGGTGGGCGCGGCGAACGCTGCCCAGACCGGCGACGTGGCTGACCTCGGCGGCGCTGTGCTGGGTGCGTTGCTGCAGGTGCCGGCGGTGTGGGTCGTGGTCGGGCTGGTCGTGGCGGCATACGGGTTGCTGCCGCGGCTCGCGGTTGCTGGTTGGGCTGCGCTCGTCGTCTTCCTGCTGATCGGAGAGCTCGGACTGCTGCTGGGACTGCCCTCCTGGGTCATGGACGTGTCACCGTTCGCCCACGTGCCTCGCATGCCTGGAGGCGAGCTTCGCTGGACGCCGGTGCTCTGGCTGACCGGGGTCGCCGCAGCGCTCGTCGTCGTCGGGTTCTTCGGTTTCAAACGCCGCGACGTCACCGAGCGCTGATCCGCCTGCCGGAAGGACGGTGAGCGGGCAGGTCCTTGACGGACTAGTTCCGGCAGGACGTTCTTCCCTTCCGACCTGAATCCTGCCGACCTAGGGTGCCCGCATGGACCCGAACCGGGGCGCCCATTCCCCGATGACGCTGGTGGACGCCCTTCTCTTCGTCTACGCCGGGCTCTCTGCCGTGTGGCTCGCCTATCTGGTGCTCGCGGAGAGCTTTCAGCTGAACTGGCAGCTCGTGCTGTTGCTGGTCTTCTGGATGTTGGTGGCCTACCTCGTGCTGCCGAGGCTCCATCGCGTCCTGACCTATCTCTACGTACCCGGCTACTTCATCGGCCGCACCAGGACAAGCGACGGTCTGCTCGGCGATCCCGTCAACCTGGCACTGCTCGGTAACCAGGCGCAGGTGCATGCCGCCATGTCCGCGGCCGGCTGGACTTTGGCCGACGACGTCACGCTCGCCAGCAGCCTGCGCATCATCAGGACGACCCTGGCCCGGCGCACCTATCCGGAGGCGCCGGTGAGTCCGCTGTACCTGTTCGAACGCCAGCAGGACTTCGCCTACCAGCAGGAGGTGGAAGGCAACCCCTCTCAACGGCACCATGTGCGGTTCTGGCGGTGCCCTGAGGACTGGAGGCTGCCTGGCGGGTACCCCGTCGACTGGGTGGCCGCAGGGACCTATGACCGCAGTGTCGGCCTTTCCCTGATGACCCTGCAGGTGACCCACCGCATCGCAAGGAACATCGACGTCGAGCGCGACCACATCGTCGCGACCATCACGGGCGCCAGTCCCGGGGCAGCCGTCGACTGGATCCGTCACTTCGCCAGCGGTTACCACGCCCGCAACGGCGGAGGAGACGAGATGGTCACGGACGGACACCTCCCTGTTGTGGACCTGCGCCAGGTCCAGGCGCCTGGGGCGTCCGAACGCTTGGCTACGGAGAGTCGCGAAAAGCGGCCGGCGGCTACCAGCTTCAGCGCCGGAGTTGCCTGCCTGCGTGGACTCGTGGGCCTCGTGCTCGCCTTCGCCCTCTTCGCGAACCCCGACGCCACAGCTCTGGCCGGCGGCGCTGCGTGGGAACCCGCGATTGCCGCGGCGACCGCGACCGCGTTGCTTGTCGTGGCCGTGCTCGACATCGGGCTAGGGCTCGCCACATATCTCGGGCGCAACTGGGCCCGCGTCCTGCTGATGCTCTCCTGCGCAGCAACCATCGTCGTCGCCTTCATCGCCACGGCCACAGGCGCTCCCCGACCGACGCTGGGGACCGGCCTTCCCCATGTCGCACTGGGGATCCTCGTCCTCCTCGCCCTGACCAGCCCCGGTGCCCGGCAGTACGCGACGAGAGCCTCCCGAACCTGACACTTCCCTTCCCTCGGGTTGGGGTGTGTCAGCGGGAAGGAAGGCAGAGGTCAGCGGCCGGGAAGGCAGGGGTCAGGCCGTTGGCGAAGAGTCACCTCGTCAGGTCAGTTCGATCAGGAGGTGCACGATGCGCCACGTCATCGAGGAAGAGTCCGGCTGGTACGACGGGTTCGTGCACCAGCACAACGGCTACTACGCGGGTGACTTCGTCACCGATGTCCTGCTTCTTGGCACGACGCTCACACTGGAAGCGTGAGACTTCGTACGCCCTTCGTTCGACGCGTGAACCGAAACGGCAGGCTGACGACGTCAGGCGGTGAGCCGGCGGCGCTGCGCGGCACCCTCCTGGTGGCCGCGACCCTTGTCGTGCTGAACGTCGTCAAGCACAAGCTGCCCTCGAGGGGTGTCTCGCTCAGTGTCGTCGCGGCGCTCGCGCTTCTCGTCTTCGCCCGGTGGAGCGGTTTGAGCTGGGACGACCTCGGGCTGGGAGTGGACCAGGCCCGGGAGGGTGGGGTCTGGGGCCTGGCCGCGGCGCTCCTGATCTCTTCTGCCTACACCGCCGGCGTCCTGATGCCGGTGACCCGCGGAGCCTTCCTCGACGCCAGGTACGAGATGACGCTGCCCGAGACGCTCGTGACCTCACTCGTCGCCATCCCACTCGGGACCGTGCTCCTCGAAGAAGTGGCGTTCCGGTCGGTGCTCTGGGGGATGCTGGCCAACCACACCACGACGTCGGGCGTCACAGTGACATCCTCTGCGCTCTTCGGCCTCTGGCACGTGCTGCCCTCCCTGGACTTCGCCAACGGCAACCAGGCGTTGAACGACGCGGCGACGGGCGACCGTCTGCGGAGCACCCTGCTCGTCACCCTGGGCACGGTCGCCTTCACGGCACTCGGTGGAGTGGTGGCGGGTGAGCTGCGACGCCGCAGCGACAGCGTCCTCGCCAGTGCGGGGATGCACTGGGCCACCAACGGACTCGGCGTCGTCTTCGGCCTGTTCGCCTGGAGGCTCGAGCGGAGCCGAGGACGGCGCTGACGGTGCGGTGGTGACGAGACCACCCCTGCTGCCGGTACGACGGCGGCTCGCCGTCGCTGCCGTTTCTCGAGCTGCCGTGCACTCCGCGTGGGCGGACCTGTTCGGCATGACCGCGCGTCCTCAGTGGTGGAAGCTGCTCGGCTGCTCCTCGTGCGGCATCGGGCCGCTCAGGTCGTCGAGCCACTCGACCGCCGTGGTGAGGTCACGCAGGAAGAGGTCGGCCATGTCGTGGCTGAACCCGTTGCGTACCAC
>DATGYO010000224.1:0-29135 GCA_035297905.1 Nocardioidaceae bacterium | reverse complement strand
TGAACGACGGGACTCGAACCCGCGACATCCTGGACCACAACCAGGTGCTCTACCAACTGAGCTACGCCCACCATGACTGTCACTTCTCAGCCATGTCGGCCCCTCCTGGCAAGCGCCACGAGAGACCGAGCGATGAAGAGTGTACCTGTTTCTACGAGCTGATCTGACCAGGGTCTTCCTCGGTGACGGGCGCGTCTGCCGGGGGAGCGCTGCTCTCCGCAGCTGACTCCCCGTTGACCCCCGTCAGAGAACCGCCGTGCTCGGCTGCGAGGGCCTTCGCTTCCGTCGAGTCCGGGCCCGGCTGCGGGACGAACACGGCGGCGCGGTAGTAGCGCAGCTCCTCGATGCTCTCCTGGATGTCGGCCAGCGCCCGATGGTTGCCGGTCTTGGGCGGAGAGTTGAAGTAGGCGCGGGGGTACCAGCGCCGAGCGAGCTCCTTGATCGAGGAGACGTCGACGATCCGGTAGTGCAGGAACGACTCGAGCTCGGGCATGTCGCGCTGGAGGAAGGCGCGGTCGGTGGCCACGGTGTTGCCGGCCAGGGGAGGGCGGCTGCCGTCGGGGCAGTGCTCTCGGATGTAGGCCAGAACCCGCTCCTCCGCCTCGCGCAGGGTGATGCCGTTGTCGAGCTCCTCGAGGAGCCCGGAGACGGTGTGCATGTTGCGGACGAAGTCGTCCATCTGCTCGACCGCTTCCTGGGGAGGCTTGACCACGACGTCGACGCCCTCGCCGAGGACGTTGAGGTCGAAGTCGGTCACCAAGGCGGCGACCTCGATCAGCGCGTCGGCGCCGAGGTCCAGCCCGGTCATCTCACAGTCGATCCATACGAGGCGGTCATTCACGCCTAGCACCCTACTCAGTGGTCGGCCGGGCCGCTCCCTAGCATGGTGAGCATGGCGTGGATCAGCTTCGCTGCACGGGTGCTCGTCGGTGGTGTCTGGATCGTCGCTGGGCTGCTGAAGCTGCCGGACCCGGCCGCCAGCGTCAGAGCGGTTCGCGCCTATCGCATCCTGCCTGAGGCGATCGTTCCGACGGTCGGTTACGCGTTGCCGATCATCGAGCTGTTGGTGGGCCTGACTCTGATCGTCGGTCTGCTCGTGCGAATCGGCGCACTGCTCTCATGCCTCCTCTTCGTCGCCTTCATCGTGGGCATCTCGCAGGCCTGGGCACGGGGTCTCCAGATCGACTGTGGCTGCTTCGGCGGCGGCGGGTTCGATGCGCGGGCCAACGAGAAGTACCCCTGGGAGCTCGCTCGGGACTTTGGTCTCCTCTTTGCCTCACTATGGCTCGTTTGGCGGCCCCGCGCGCCGTGGGCGTTGGACAATCTATTGCTCCATCACGACCGCGACCGCACTCTTACCGGAGAGCCGAGCCGATGACCAAGAAGCAGTCCAAGGCCACGCAGCAGGCGAACATGCAGCGCGCTTCCGAGCGAGCGGCAGCCATCCGCGCGGAGTACGAACGCAAGGAGCGGCGGAGCCGGACGCTGTTGGTGACGGCGGTCGTCGTCGGCGTGCTGATCCTCGTGGTCGCGATCGTCGTGGCGGTCCAGGCGAGCCGCGACACCACGGGCCAGACAGCGGCCGCTCCGGCAGGGGTCGCGGGCGGGTTCGGGGTCCCGATGGGACCCGCCGACGCACCGGTCAAGGTGACGGTCTACGAGGACTTCATGTGCCCCTACTGCGGGCAGTTCGAGAAGATCAGCGAGGACACGCTGAAGAAGTACGCCGACTCGGGCGACGTCCAGGTCAGGTACCACGTGGTCTCGTTCCTCGACGGCTCGTCGACCACCGACTACTCGACCCGAGCAGCCAACGCCCTGGGCGTCGTCCTCGACACCGCCGGCCCGGACGTGGCGATCAAGTTCCACAACGCGCTCTATGCCAACCAGCCGCAGGAAGGTAGCGCGGGCCTTTCCGACGACCAGATGATCGCGCTGGCCGTGAAGGCGGGAGCGGACAAGAACGCAATCTCTGGACCCATAGCGGACCTGAAGTTCAAGCAGTGGGTGGTCAACTCGACGGGTAACTGGTCCAAGAGTGGATTCCAGGGGACCCCGTCGGTCACGGTCAATGGCGAGACGATCAAGTTCAAGAGCGCCGACGACCTGCTGAACAACGTCGAGACCGCGATCCAGGACGCACTGGCGAAGTAGCCCGTCCAGCAGCCGATTCCGGCTGGACGCGGCTCCGTAGGTAGACCGAAGGACCTAGGTCCCTTGCGCGCGTCCGAAGCGCGGGTGACACTGGTCTCACGCCGGCCGGAGGACCGCCCGACCGGCGGGACCGGACGAAGTTCGGATTTCGGACAGGTGCTACGCGTACCTGCGGCCCTTGACGGGGTCGGAGATCCGGTGAACGCGTCCGCGAGACGGTCGACGTCAAGCGGCTGTCAGGTTGGGGCCCCGCAAACTCGTACTTTGCGGGGCCCCGCTACGTCTACCCCTGGTATCTGGGACCAAACACGGTGACACGCCGGTCTGGACGCAGAGGTGACGTGAGCCCCGCCACGTCCGAGCTGCGGGCGGTCGAGACTCAGCGACCCGTAGGTCGTCGAGGGTCAGGAAGCGCGCGCCGCGGTGATCAGCCACATGGCCGACTGGTACTCCACCCCGCGGGCGGTCTCGTGCTCCTTCAGGCTGGTGAACAGGTCGTCGAGCGCCCGGCGACGGCCCGCGTCGTCGAGGCCTTCGAGCATCCAGCCGCTCAAGCCGACGATGAACTTGTGGGCGTCTTCCGCTGACGGCCCGAAGTTCATCGGCGACCGTAGGTCCTCGAGCTGCGGCTCGGTGAAGCCGGCCGAGGTGAGGAGTCGGCGTACGCGACCGGGGTCGGAGAGCGCGAACGGCCCGGGAGCCTCTGGTGGAGGGCCAGGCAGGTCGCGCCCGCCCGCAAGGGACGTGCTGATGGCCCGGAACCACTCGTTCTCGGAGATCGGCTCCCAGGCGACCGTCGCGAGGCGTCCACCCGGACGTAGGGCGCGACCGATGTTGGTGAAGGCCGCTACCGGATCGCCGAAGAACATCGCCCCGGTGCGGCTGATGGCCACGTCGAAGGTTCCCGGCTCGAACGGTGCCAGCTGCGCGTCAGCCTGCTGGAACTCGGCGTTCGTCACCCCCTCACGCTGGGCCAGTCGGGAGGCGACCTCGAGCATCTGGCTGGACAGGTCTACGCCGACTGCCCGGCCCGACGGTGCGAGCCGCGCGGCGTCGCGGGTCGTCTGCCCCGTCCCGCATCCGATGTCGAGGACGTCGGAGTCCGCCTCGATCCGAGCCGCCTTGAGAAGTCGACGGTGATAGTCGACCACCGCTCCGTCGAAGCGCTCGGCATGCTCCGCCCAGTAGATCCCCTCGTCGCCGTCCCAAGCCCGGCTCTGATCCAGGTTCGAAGGGTCGACGTGGAATGTCGTCAGGTCGCCCATGGTGTCGCCTTCTCTCCGCTGCTATATCCTCCCAATGGGACTATCTCCGGGATACGCCGGGAGGCGCTTCGTGTCAAGAGACGGAAGGCTGACGACGACGTCGTACGCGATCTTGAGCCTGCTGGCGGTGCGCTCCTGGAGCACCTACGAGCTCACCCAGCAGATGGACCGCAGCCTCGGCCGCATCTGGCCCCGCGCACAGAGCAAGCTGTATGAGGAACCGAAGAAGCTCGCGTCCGGCGGTTACGCGCGCGCGAAGGAGGAGCGGGTGGGGGAGAGGCGGCGGACCGTCTACAGCATCACGCCCAAGGGCCGCCAGGCGCTCGCAGCCTGGCAGGGTGAACCCAGCGCGGGCTTCGTGTTGGAGTCCGAGCACCTTCTGAAGATCTTCTTCGCCGAGAACGGGTCCCGCGACGACGCCCTGAAGACCCTCGCCTCAGCACGCGCGTGGGCGGAGGAGCGCAACGAGGGGAACCTCGAAGCCGGGCGGGCCTACCTGAGGGGCGGCGCGCCCTTCCAGAGCAGAGCTGCGCAGACGCTTCTCGTCGGCCGTTTCATCACCGAGTTCTACAGGCTCGTGGCGGAGTGGTCGGACTGGGCGAGGGACCTGGTCGAGCAGTGGCCGGACGATCCCTCGGACGCGGTGCCCGATGTCTCGGCCCAGCGCGAGAGCGTGCGCCGAGCGCAGTGGAGTGAGCCACATGGAGCTGAGCGCCCCCGGCAGGATTCGAACCTGCGGCCATCAGATTAGAAGTCTGCCGCTCTATCCAGCTGAGCTACGGGGGCGGGCCGCGTCACGTCGGCACATCTGTGCTGTTCCAACGCTTCGTGACGCGAAAAGCGTGCCACAACAGTACAGATGTGCCGTTGCGGCCCGCGGTCGTACGGCGGAAAGCAGCCTCAGGCGCGCAGTGCGCCCATCCACTCCTCGATCGCCGTGACCTCGCGAGGCAGTGCCTCGGAGAGGTTCCGTGAACCGTTATCAGTGACAACGATGTCGTCCTCGATCCTGATCCCGATGCCGCGGAGCTCCTCCGGGACGAGCAGGTCGTCCTCCTGGAAGTACAGGCCCGGCTCGACCGTGAGGACCATGCCGGCCTCGAGGTCGCCGCGGGGGTAGACGTCGAGCGACGCCCGGCCGCAGTCGTGCACGTCCATGCCGAGCATGTGGCTCGTGCCGTGCAACGTCCACCGGGCGTAGACCTTGCTGTCGGGGGAGAGCGCCTCCTCCGCAGAGACCGGGAGGAGGCCCAGGTCCTCGAGGCCGCGCGCGATCACGCTCATCGCAGCGTTGTGCGCCGCGAGGAACGGCACGCCCGGTCGGACAGCGTCGATGCCGGCCTGCTGCGCATTGAGCACGAGCGTGTAGAGGTCGCGCTGCAGCGGCGTGAACGTGCCGTCGATCGGCAGCGTGCGCGTGACGTCGGCGGTGTAGAGCGACGACGCCTCGACGCCCATGTCGAGCAGCACCAGCTCGCCGGGGGTGATCGGGCCGTCGTTCTCGATCCAGTGCAGGGTGGTGGCGTGGCGTCCGCCTCCGACGATCGAGTCGTAGCCGATGTCGTTGCCCATGGCACGGGCGCGACGGAAGAACGTGCCCTCTATCCAGCGCTCGCCGTACTTCAGGACGTTGTCCCACTCGCGCACGCTGTCGGCGAAGCCGAGGGTGGTGATGTCGCAGGCCTCCTGCAGCTGCTCGAGCTCCCAGTCGTCCTTGACCAGACGCATCTCGCTGACGACGCGCGCCAGCTCCTGGTCGCGCCCCTCGTCGGCCGCCACGGCCTGGTCGACTGACGCGTCGACGCCGCGGAGGACGCGGGTCTTGCCGGAGGTCTTGAGCGCGGAGGGGAGGTCGTCGATGTGCCGGCAGCGGATGCCGAGCGAGGACTCCATCTCGTTGAGCGACGGACGACGGCCGGCCCACAGCTCGCCGTACTGCCGGTCGCGGAAGAACTCGTCGGTCTGCCGCGAGGAACGTGGCCGGGCGTAGAGCGTCGAGCCGCCGTCCTCGACCACGAGCACGGCGTCGGTGGTCTGGTTCCCCGACAGGTACGTGTGGGCGGTCTCCGGGCGGAACCGGTAGTCGGTGTCGTTGGAGCGCACCTTGAACGTGCCGGCGGGGATCACCAGGCGCTCACCGGGGAACATCTCCGCGAGCCTCGCCCGGCGCTGCTCGGCCCAGGGCGCCACCGGGTGCGGAGGCAGGTCGAGCTCACGGTCGCCCCAACCCTGGCGCATGAAGGCCGCATAGGCCTCTGGTACGGCCGGATCGTGGCTCTCGGTCTTGGGCTGGGTACTGTCGGTTCCTTCGGGCGGGGTTGCCGCATCCGGGGTCGCCAACGTCTCGTCTGTCTGGTTTGGGCGGGTGTCGTCGCTCACAGCAGCACTGTACGTCGGGCAGGGCGGGGGTTGCGACGCAGAATCGCCTGCCCGTTGCCCGATAGGCTCGGCGCATGAGCGAGGCGACCAGGAGGCATCTCGGCAACGCGGTGTTCACCGTGGTCATTGCCGCTGCGATGCTCGCGGGGGCCGCCGTCATGGCGCTGGTGCTCATGGCCTCTGGCGCTCCGGGTGCGCTGATCGTCGGCACGATGCTCGCGGCCCTGCCCGTTGGCCCGCTGGTCGCGGTGTACCTGTGGCTCGACCGCTACGAGCCCGAACCGCGCGGCCTCATCCTGGCCGCGCTCGGCTGGGGAGCCCTGGTCGCCACGGCAGGCGCGCTCCTGCTCCAGACGCTCGACCAGTTCGCTTTCGGCCGGCCCGAGTCGATGAGCGCCGCGATCGTCGCTCCTGTCACCGAGGAGGCGATGAAGGGCGTCTTCGTCCTGCTCCTCGTGCTCGCACGTCGCCACGTCCTCGACGGCGTCCTCGACGGGATCGTCTATGCCGGTCTGGTCGGGATCGGCTTCGCGTTCACCGAGAACATCCTCTACCTCGCCTCGGCGTACGTGGGCGGCGACGAGATCGGTCCAGGTGGCATCGGGGCGGCGACCGGCACGTTCGTCGTACGCGGCATCTTCAGCCCCTTTGCCCATCCCTTCTTCACCGCGGCGATCGGCATCGGCATCGGCTTCGCGGTCGTGACACGGAGTCCGTTCTGGCGTGTCGGCGCACCGCTACTCGGGTACGTCGTCGCCGTGTCAGCCCATGCACTGTGGAACGGAGCCGCCTACGCCGGAGGCGGACAGTTCTTCGCGGTCGCCTACCTGTTCTTGATGTTCCCGGCCTTCCTCCTGTTCGCCGGCTTCGCGATCTGGGCGCGGCGACGCGAGGGGCAGATGCTCGTCCGGGCGCTCGACGACGCGGCGGCCCGGGGGTTCATCTCGCCCTACGAGGTGCCGTGGCTGGCCCGCATCTCGGGACGGCGGGCGGCGCGGGCACACGCACGGACGGTCGGGGGCGAGCCTGCCCTGCGGGCGATGCGGGACTATCAGGAGGCCGCCATCCAGCTCGGCTTCCTGCACGACCGGTACCTGCGCGGCACGGCACCCGCCGACGCCCTACAACGAGGGCAGGCCCTGGTCGACCAGCTGGTCGCACTCCGCCCGTACGTCGCGTTCCCGCCGGTGACTGGTACAACTGCCCTGACCCAACCCTGGCTGGAAGGTGGACGGTGACCACGCCCGCGACGCCGACGGACATGATCACGGCGCTGGTGCGTCTCCGCGAGGCCCTCCAGGCGGCGCGGCTTCCGCTGGACCTGCCGGGTGTGGAGGAGGTGCGCAAGAACCAGCACGAGATGGTCGACCAGATCGAGGACTACGTCCTGCCCCGGCTGATCCAGATCGACGCCCCGCTGCTCACCGTCGTCGGCGGCTCGACCGGAGCCGGCAAGTCGACGCTGGTGAACTCACTGGTCGGTACCCGCGTCACCGAGCCGGGCGTCCTGCGGCCGACCACACGGTCGCCCGTGCTGGTGCACAACCCTGAGGATGCCGACTGGTTCGACAAGGAGCGCATCCTGCCGGACCTCGCGCGCACCACAGGTGCCTCGGGCGACCCGGGTGCCCTCCAGCTGGTGTCCTCCGACGCCGTACCCCCCGGGCTGGCGATCCTCGACGCTCCGGACATCGACTCGGTCGAGGAGCGCAACCGCACCCTCGCGGCGCAGCTGCTCGCCGCGGCTGACCTGTGGCTCTTCGTCACCTCGGCGGCGAGGTATGCCGACCAGGTGCCCTGGGACTTCCTGAAGGCCGCGGCCGAGCGAAGCACCGCCGTCGCGATCGTGCTCGACCGGACGGCGCCGGAGGCCGTGGCAGAGGTCGCGGGGCACCTTGCCCGGATGCTCATCACGCGCGGCCTGCGCGACTCGCCGCTCTTCACGGTGGAGGAGGGCCGGCTCGACGAGGACGGTCTCCTTCCCGCCGAGGCGGTCGCGGAGATCCGCGGCTGGCTGCACTCGCTTGCGGCCGACTCGAACGCCCGTGCGGCCGTCGTGAAGCAGACGCTCGACGGCGCGATCCGCAGCCTCTCCCACCACACCTACGACATCGCCGACGCCGCCGCGGCCCAGGCCACCATGGTCGCGCGGCTCCGTGTCGACGTCGACCGTGCCTACGACGATGCGCTCGCCAAGGTGGACGAGGCGTCGGCGGACGGCACGCTGCTGCGCGGAGAGGTCCTCGCCCGGTGGCAGGAGTTCGTCGGCACCGGCGAGCTGCTCCGCTCCCTCGAGACCCGGGTCGGCTGGCTGCGTGACCGCATCGTCGCCGCGGTCAAGGGACGGCCCCAGCAGGCGGACAAGGTCACCGTCGCGGTCGAGTCGGGGCTCGAGACGCTGATCCTCGAGCACGCCGAGAACGCCGCCGAACGCGCCGAGGCCTCATGGATGTCGGTGCAGGCCGGCCAGCACCTGCTCGAGGACTCAGGGCGTGACCTGGGGCGGGCCTCGCGTGACTTCCGGGCTCGCGCGGAGCGCGCCGTCCGCGACTGGCAGCAGGGTGTGCTGGAGATGGTGCGCACCGAGGGCGCGGACAAGCGATCCGCCGCCCGGTTCCTGGCGTTCGGCTTCAACGGGCTCGCCGTCGCACTGATGGTGGTGGTCTTCGCTTCCACGGCCGCGATCCCGACGGGTGCGGAGGTCGGAGTCGGCACCGGTACAGCCCTGATCGGACAGAAGTTGCTCGAGGCGGTCTTCGGCGACCAGGCTGTACGGCGGCTCGCGGCCCAGGCGCGCAAGGACCTCAACTCCCGCGTGGGGGAGCTGCTCGACACCGAGCGGCAGCGGTACGTCGACGTGCTCGACGAGCTCGAGATCGACCCTGACGCCGCCGAGAGCCTCCGCGAGGTCTCGCGTCGCATCGACGACCTGCGCTTCGCCGCACAGATCGCCCCCACGCCCGCCGAGGAGAGCTCGTTGCAGAACATCGCCCCCGACGAGACGCCGAGCGAGCGCGCATGACGGCGCTCGTGGAAGGAGCCAAGCGCCTCGTCGGCAAGGGCTCCTCGGACGTCACCACGCGGGTCGCGGGCCTCGAGCAAGCCGTCGAGGCCGCTCGGGGTCGGCTCGACGACGCGCTCGTCGACGACGCGGCGGGTGTGGTGGACCGGGCCGGCGCCCGGCTCCGGCTCTCCGCCGAGCACACGGTCGTCGCTCTCGCCGGCGCGACCGGGTCGGGCAAGTCCTCCACGTTCAACGCCGTGACCGGCCTTGACCTCGCGGCTGTCGGGGTGAAGCGGCCGACGACCTCCTGGACGATGGCGTGCACCTGGGGCGCCGAGGGTTCCGGCGACCTGCTGGACTGGCTTGGTGTGCCGCGCCGCCACCAGGTGAGCCGCAACAGCATGCTCGACACACCGGCCGGCGACGACCGTGACTTGCAGGGCCTGGTCCTGCTCGACCTGCCCGACCACGACTCCACCGAGGTTTCCCACCACGTGGAGGTGGACCGGCTGGTGAAGCTGACCGACGTACTCGTCTGGGTCCTCGACCCGCAGAAGTACGCCGACGCCGCGATCCACGACCGGTACCTCCGCCCGCTTGCGCGGCACAAGGACGTCATGCTGGTCGTCCTCAACCACATCGACGAGGTCCCGGCGGACCGTCGTTCGTCGATGGTGGCCGACCTGCAGAGGCTGCTCAAGGCAGACGGCCTCGAAGGCGTCCCGGTGTTCACCACCTCCGCCCGCAACGGCGACGGCGTCGACGAGCTGAAGAAGGAGCTCGCGGCACGGGTTGCCGCCAAGAAGGCGGTCCGGGCGAGACTGCTCGCCGACGTCAAGGGCGTGGCGCAGCGGATGCAGGAGGAGAACGGTACGGCGAAGCCCGGTGACGTCGCGCGGGCCCGCAAGAGCGAGCTGATCGACGCGTTCGCCGACGCGGCCGGCGTGCCGACCGTCGTACACGCTGTCGACCAGGCCACCCGGGTGCGCGCTCGGCAGGCCACAGGTTGGCCGGTGACGAAGTGGCTCTCCAGGTTCAAGCCCGACCCGCTCAAGCGGCTGCACCTCGACCTCGGGCCGCGCGGCAAGGAGCTGACCGCGGGAGCACGGGCATCGGTGCCGGAGGCGTCCCAGGTCCAGCGGGCCCGCGTCGACACGGTGGTGCGAGCGGTCGCCGACGACGCAGCCGGCGACCTCACCCACCCCTGGGCGGTCGCGGTCCGCCACGCCTCGGTCTCCCGGCTCGAGGACCTCAACGACGCGCTCGACCGCGCGGTGAGCAGCACCGACCTCGGTGTGTCACGTACGCCGATGTGGTGGCAGGTGGTCCGTACCCTGCAGTGGCTGCTGTTCGTCGTGGCCGTGGCGGGCGGGCTGTGGCTCGGCGGGCTGGCCGTGATGGGCTATCTGCAGATGCCTGAGCCCGAGACGCCGGATTACCT
This sequence comes from Nocardioidaceae bacterium, assembly GCA_035297905.1. Lineage (GTDB taxonomy): Bacteria > Actinomycetota > Actinomycetes > Propionibacteriales > Nocardioidaceae > Nocardioides_C. The sequence goes on along the minus strand of DATGYO010000224.1, from coordinate 18,892 downwards.
CGGCTTCCCGGTGCCGACGCTGATGCTCCTCGGCGGTGTGCTCGCCGGCATCCTCGTCGCGCTGCTGTCCAGGCTCTTCACCGTCCTAGGGGCGCGGCGTAAGGCGCGGTCGGCCGACCGTCGGCTGCGCGCGGCCATCGGCGAGGTGACCGAGGAGCTCGTCATCGAGCCGATCGAGGCGGAGATCGAGGCCTACCGCCGCGTCCGCGACGGCCTCGCCACCGCCCTCCGCTGACGCCGCCCCGACGGGGCCAGTCCACGCCCCGCAGGCGACCGACCGGCACCCGGGCAGGTCCAGGTCTCCCGTCAGCCGGTCCCTGACCGACCGACAGCCCGGCGCTGGCCTGCCGTCAGCCCGGCGCTGGCCTGCCGCCGGCCCGGCGCTGGCCTGCCGTTCCCGTCCACATGGATCATCACGACGGGCCGACGTTGCGATTCCTATGTCGTTCGCGTCCACATGGACGGCAATGACGGAGGTGGCTCCACCGACCCTAGGACCGGGTCCCGACCGGGCCAGGACCGGGCCCTGACCTGCCCGTGAGCCCAGCCCGGGAACGTCCACAGCGGCGGGCTCGTCGTCAGCTCTCCACAGGCACAGCCTCGCCCGTTCCGAGGTGCCGCCTCGCCCCGGCAGCCTGTCGTTGTACGCACAAGCAACCGACGCAGAGGAGCATCGACATGGGCGACACACACGTGACCTTCCACGGATGGGTGGGCAACGACGTCACGCACCGGGAGGTGAACGGCGTCTCGGTGGCGAACTTTCGAGTCGCCTCGACCCCGAGGATCAAGCGCAAGGGGCAGTGGATGGACGGGGACACGACCTGGTACTCCGTGTCCGCCTGGCGGGCGCTCGCTGACAACATCCGCGACTCGGTCAAGAAGGGGGACGCGGTGATCGTGCACGGCAGGTTGCGCAGTGACGCCTGGGAGCGGGAGGACGGGCAGGTCTCGAGCACGCTGCTGGTGGAGGCGAGCTTCGTCGGGCATGACCTCTGCCGGGGGACCAGCGTCTTCCTGCGCTCGGCGAAGCAGGAGCGGCCGGAGGTCGACGTTCACGAGGAGCTCGCCGAGATGATCCACCGTGAGGCCGAGGTGACGACGCAGCTGGACAGCTGGGGCAACCCCGTCCAGCCTCCTACCGCGGTCCGCGACGACCAGGGTCCGGGGCTGGGTTACGGGCAAGGCCGCGACCACGGCCAGGACCACGACGCCGAGCCGGCTGCCTGAGGTCCGACCCCCGGTGCAGGCCGATTGGAGCGGGTGGGGTCGTGCGCCGTAGGCTCTCGGACTATGGCTGAGTATGTGTTCACGCTGCGCAACGTGCGTAAGGCCCACGGCGACAAGGTGGTGCTCGACAACGTCACCTTGTCGTTCCTGCACGGGGCCAAGATCGGTGTCGTCGGTCCCAACGGCACGGGCAAGTCCACGCTCCTGAAGATCATGGCGAGCCTCGACCAGCCATCCAACGGGGACGCGATCCGTGACCCCGAGGCCACGGTGGGCATGCTTCAGCAGGAGCCGCCGTTGACCGAGGGCAAGACGGTCCTCGAGAACGTCGAGGAGGCCGTAGGAGACATCAAGGGCAAGCTCGACCGCTTCAACAAGATCTCCGAAGAGCTCGCCGACCCTGACGCCGACTACGACAAGCTCCTCGCCGAGATGGGCGACCTCCAGGCCGACCTGGACCACGCCAACGCGTGGGACCTCGACAGCCGACTCGACCAGGCGATGGACGCACTGCGCTGTCCGCCTCCGGAGGTCCTGGTCGACAACCTCTCCGGTGGTGAGCGGCGCCGGGTCGCGCTCTGCAAGCTCCTGCTCCAGCAGCCTGACCTGCTTCTGCTCGACGAGCCGACAAACCACCTCGACGCCGAGTCCGTCCAGTGGCTCGAGGGCCACCTCGCTACGTACCCGGGTGCTGTCCTGGCCGTGACCCACGACCGGTACTTCCTGGACAACGTCGCGAGCTGGATCCTCGAGCTCGACCGCGGCAAGGCGCACCCCTACGAGGGCAACTACTCGACCTACCTCGAGACGAAGAAGTCGCGCCTCCAGATCGAGGGGCAGAAGGACGCGAAGCGCGCCAAGATGCTCGAGCGCGAGCTCGAGTGGGTGCGGTCCAACCCGAAGGCCCGCCAGGCGAAGAGTAAGTCGCGTCTTGCCCGGTACGAAGAGCTGGCGGCCGAGGCGGAGCGTAACCGCAAGGTCGACCTGGCCGAGATCAACATCCCGGCCGGTCCCCGGCTCGGTGATGTCGTGCTGGAGGCCAAGGACCTGGGCAAGTCCTTCGGTGACCGGGTCCTCATGCACGACCTCTCATTCTCGCTGCCCCGTGCTGGCATCGTCGGCGTCATCGGCCCGAACGGCGTCGGAAAGACGACGCTGTTCCGGATGGTCGTGGGGGAGGAGAAGCCCGACAGCGGTGAGCTCAACGTGGGCCAGACCGTGAAGATCTCGTACGTCGACCAGAGCCGTGGCGGGATCGACCCGAACAAGAACGTCTGGGAAGTGGTCTCGGACGGCCTGGACCACATCAAGGTTGCCAACTTCGAGATGCCGAGCCGGGCCTACATCGCCTCGTTCGGCTTCAAGGGACCCGACCAGCAGAAGAAGGCGGGTGTCCTCTCCGGTGGTGAGCGGAACCGCCTGAACCTTGCGATGACGCTGAAGATGGGCGGCAACCTGCTGCTCCTCGACGAGCCCACGAACGACCTCGACGTGGAGACCCTTCAGTCACTCGAGGACGCACTGCTCGAGTTCCCGGGCTGCGCCGTGGTCACCTCGCACGACCGCTGGTTCCTCGACCGGGTCGCCACCCACATTCTCGCCTGGGAGGGTGACGACGAGGACGACGCCAAGTGGTTCTGGTTCGAGGGCAACTTCGCCGCCTACGAGGCCAACAAGGTCGAGCGGCTCGGCGTCGAGGCGGCCCGCCCGCACCGCGTCACGCACCGCAAGCTCACCCGCGACTGACGCCCCACGCAGAAACAGCAGAGGCCCCCGGCGTGTTCGCCGGGGGCCTCGTCATGCCAGTGGAAGACGCTCAGCGCTTCTTCTGCCGGTTGGTCTGGAACTTCGCGTATGCCTCACGGGCGCGCTGCTGGTTCTCCGGCTTGCGCGCCTGGTCGTAGATGGTCTTGGCGATACCGAGCTTGACGACTTTGCTGATCATTCCCATGAAGCGAACGTACCCGTGGCAACGGCGGGCCATGCCTCGCAGGGCCGTCGGTCGGGTCACACGCGGCCGATCGGGGACAGGCCGAGGCACTGGATGACCCGGAGATGCGGCTGCCGAGGACGTTGGGCTCTGTCCGATCAGGCCTGTCTCGACCGACGTTGGGAATGACGGAGGTGACCCATGCGTCTCGAGATGGACCAGGTGGGACCGGGGGTCTACCAGGCGCGCACGAAGTACGTCGCCTGGGTGCTCGTCGAGGACGCCGGCGAGGTCACTCTGGTGGACACGGGCTGGCCAGGCGACCGACAGCGCGTCCTCCGCTCGCTCGAGGAGATCGGACGCAGAGGCAGCGACGTGTCGGCGATCGTCCTGACCCACGGGCACCGCGACCACCAGGGGAACGCGGCATGGCTGCACCAGCAGTACGGCGTACCGGTGAGGGCTCATGCCGCGGAGGAGGCAAACGCTCTGGGCACCAGGATCGAGGAGGTGTCGATCCCGACCCTGCTGCGCATGGGGTGGCGGCCCGATGTGCTTGTCTGGGGACTCGACATCATCCGGCTCGGAGCGCTCACGATCCAGCGCGTCGACAGCGTGGACCCCTTCACGGACGGACTTCTCGACGTACCGGGACAGCCTGTGTGTGTCCACACACCGGGGCACACGTCGGGTCACGCGGCACTGCATCTTCCAGACCGCGGTGTGCTCCTCGTCGGCGACGCCCTGATGACCCAGCATCCGGTCGGTACCGGAGCTCAGGGCGTGCAGCTGCTCCCGGACTACTTCAACGCGGATACACGGCAGGGGGCCGAGTCGCTGGAGCGCCTGCGGCCGCTGGCGGCGGACGTCGTGGTCCCGGGGCACGGCCCTGCTTTCCTGGGGACCCCGGACCAGGCCGTCGACCAAGCCCTCTCGAACTGGTCCCAGGGCTAGCAGCGTCAGCGGATGTCTGCCGCGGGGTTGTTCTCGATCAGCTCATCGGCGACTGCGTTGAAGACACGTCCCACCGCGGCCAAGTCTTCCTCGCCTGCGAGGTCGACGAGGAACTGTCGCACGCCGTCGACGTGGGTCGGCGCCGCAGCCTCGAGCCGCTTCAGGCCCTCGTCGGTGAGCACGGCCTCCACCCCGCGCCCGTCGGAGACGCAGGCGCTGCGGTTGACCAGGCCGTCCTTCTCGAGCCTCGCCACCGTGTGGGTGACCCGGCTGCGGGAGTGGCTGATCGAACCCGCGAGCTGCGCCATCCGCATGCGGTGGTCAGGGGCCTCTGAGAGCCGGACGAGGATCTCGTACTCCGGCAGCGAGAGGTCGTGCAGCTCGCGCAGGTCTCGGTCGAGTCGGTCCATCAGCAAGGTCGTGCCCACCAGGTAGGCACGCCAGGTGCGCTGCTGCTCCGCGTCGAGCCATCGTGTCGTCGCCACGTTCGCCGTCATGTAGACACTCTACCGCACACTTGAAGGTTCAACGGATAGGTGCTACGGTTGACGCAGGAAGTTGAAAAGACAACTAACCACCAACCTTCGAGGAGAACTACAGTGAGCATCGACGTGCAGAACACCCTTGGCGTCCAGGCCGGCACCTGGAACATCGACCCAAGCCACTCCGAGATCGGCTTCACCGCTCGTCACCTGATGAGCAAGGTGCGCGGTCTCTTCGAGAAGTTCGAGGGTCAAATCGTCACGGGCGACCAGCCTTCCGCCACGGCGACGGTCGACCTGAACTCGATCAACACCCGCGACGAGAACCGCGACGCCCACCTGCGCTCGTCGGACTTCTTCGACGTGGAGAACTCCGGCCCGATGACTTTCGCGAGCACGAAGGTCGAGCAGGGTGGCAAGGGGCTCCTCGTCACCGGTGACCTCACGATCAAGGGCGTGACCAAGCCGGTCACCCTCGACGTCGAGTACCTCGGCACCGACACCGACCCGTGGGGCGGCACGCGCGTCGGCTTCGAGGGCACGACGCAGATCTCCCGCAAGGAGTGGGGTGTGAACTTCAACGTCCCCATGGACGGCGGCCGCCTGCTCGTCGGGGACAAGATCGACATCACCGTCGCGGTCCAGGCTGTGCTGCAGCAGGAGCAGTGAGCCAACGGCTCTGAACAACGCGGAAGGCCCCCTGGTTACGCACCAGGGGGCCTTCGCGTCGCTGGGGTGAGAGGTCAGCTCATCCGCTCGAGGATCAGCGCCATGCCCTGGCCGCCGCCGACGCACATGGTGATCAGGCCGGTCTGCTTGTCGTGGTGCTGCAGCGAGTTGATCATCGTGTTCTGCAGGCGGGCGCCCGTCATGCCGAACGGGTGGCCGACCGCGATCGCACCGCCGTTGACGTTCAGCTTGTCGAGGTCGATGCCGAGGTCCTGGTAGGAGGGCACGACCTGGGCCGCGAAGGCCTCGTTGATCTCGACCAGGTCGATGTCGTCGATCGTCATGTTGGCGCGGGCAAGGGCCTGCTTCGACGCCTCGACCGGGCCGAGGCCCATGATCTCGGGCGAGAGCCCGGTGACACCCGTGGAGACGACTCGAGCCAGCGGGGTCAGGCCGAGCTCCCTGGCCTTCGTGTCGGACATGACCACGACAGCGGCGGCGCCGTCGTTGAGCGCGCAGCAGTTGCCGGCCGTCACGACGCCGTCGGGCCGGAACACCGGGTCGAGCTGGGAGACCGCCTCGATCGTGACGCCGGCGCGCGGACCGTCGTCCTTGCTGACCACGGTGCCGTCGGGCAGGGTCACCGGCGTGATCTCGTTGGCCCAGAAGCCGTCCGCGATCGCCTTCTCGGCGAGGTTCTGGCTGCGCACGCCGAACTCGTCGAGCTCCTGGCGGGAGAGCCCGCGGAGCTTCGCGACATTCTCGGCGGTCTGGCCCATGGCGATGTAGGCGTCGGGGAGCTTCCCTTCCTCGCGCGGGTCGTGCCAGTCCTGACCGCCCTTCGCCATTTCCGCGGTCCGGTTCACCGCCTCCTCGAAGACCGGGTTCTGGGTGTCGGGGAGGTGGTCGGAGGAGCCTTTGCGGAAGCGCGAGACGGTCTCGACGCCGGCGGAGATGAAGACGTCACCCTCACCGGCCTTGATCGCGTGGAAGGCCATCCGCGTTGTCTGCACGCTCGACGAGCAGTAGCGAGTGATCGTCGCGCCTGGCAGGTGGTCGTAACCGAGCAGCACCGCGACGATCCGGCCCATGTTGAAGCCCATCTCGCCACCGGGCAGACCACAACCGAGGTACAGGTCGTCGATGTCCTTCGGGTCGAGCTCGGGGATCTTGTCGAGCGCCGCTCGCACCATCGCCGCCGTCAGGTCGTCGGGACGCATGTCCTTCAGCGAACCCTTGTTCGCGCGACCGATGGGGGAGCGGGTTGCGGCAACGATCACTGCCTCGGGCATGGAGGGGCTCCGATCTTCTGTGGACGAGGGGCCGGAGGTCGCAGGACGCGTGCTCCGGCACGCCGACAGCCTAGAACGGATTCGGTGGGTGCGGGATGTGCCGGGCGCCACATCGCGGACCAGTGGTACGGCGGGCGGACGACCGCCGTACGACGGGTGCGCCGACCGTCGTGACCGCCGCCTCTGGCAGGATCGAACCGTGCGCCACGTCTACGACTGCCCCCTTCGCTGGGCCGACATGGACTCCCTCGGGCACGTGAACAACGTGACCTACGTGGACTACCTCCAGGAGGCGCGCGTCGACATGTTCGCCGTGCACGCGCCGGCCTCGGGTGGCGAGGAGCTCGCCGAGGGCGTCGTCGTCGTGCGTCACGAGGTCGAGTTCGTCGCGCCCCTTGTGTTCCGCTTCGAGCCGGTGCGGATCGAGACCTGGATCACCCAGATCAAGATCGCGACGTTCACGATGGCCTACGAGATCTTCGACGAGCTGCCGGACGGCACGCGGAAGGTCTACACGCGAGCGACGTCAGTGCTCACGCCGTTCGTCTTCTCGCAGGAGCGACCGCGTCGGCTGCGGCCGGAGGAGCGCGAGGTGCTCGAACGGTTCCTCGAGCCGGCGCCGACCGGGGCGGGGGGTCGCTCGTGAGCCGCCACCTGTACCAGTGCCGCGTCCGGTTCTCCGACGTCGACATCTACGGGCACGTGAACAACGTGAAGTACTTCGAGTACTACCAGGAGGCTCGGCTGGCCTACCTCACGTCGTTGGGGCGGGACGAGCAGGAGCGCCGGTTCGCGGTCGTGGTCGCCCGGGTGAACGTCGACTACAAGCGGCCGATCCTGTTCCGCAGCGAGCCCTACACCATCGAGTCGTGGGTCAGCCGCGTCGGTAACTCGTCGTTCGACCTCAGCGCGGAGATCAAGGACGGTGACACGGTGCTCTCGCGTGCGGACGCCGTGCTGGTCACGTTCGACCTCAAGACCCAGACGGCCAGGAAGCTCAGCGACGCCGAGCGCGAACGGCTCCAAGGGGCGCTCGAGTCGTAGACCCACACGCCCGTGGGACGTCACGCCCTGACCGGTCGGTAGGTCACCAGCAGCGTGCCGGCGCTCGTCTTCCTGACCCCGTCCACCGAGGGGTGGAGAGCAGTCGCTAGTGACGAAGCAGGCCTCCCACGGTCACCGGCTCGACATGACCGTTCGCCGGGCGGCTGCGTTCCAAAGCGAGCCCGATGTCGATGACCACCGAGCGCTCGAGCTCTGGCACTTTCGACAAGGGGACCCACTCCGCCAGATCGGTCGATCCGTCGACCTCGTACCGGATCTCGCCGCCCGTGATGCGAACGCTGTAGAAGACGCCGACGTGGTGGATCTCCATCGCACCCGGAGCGCCCCGGTCCACCTGCTTGGTCCGGGTGTCCACTCCGAGCAGCCGCTCCACCTCAACCGCATAGCCTGTCTCTTCGGCCAGCTCCCGGACGACGGCGTCGATGGGATCCTCGCTGTGCTCGACCTTCCCGCCAGGGAGTGTCCAGTGGCGCTCGGATCTCTCACGGGAGATGAACCGGGCCAGCAGGATGTTCTCGCCGTTCCGACAGAGCCCATAGGCGGCGACTCTCAGTTGTCTTGTCGTCATTTTCCCCGTCTCCCCTGGTACGACCGCATTCCTATCGCACACTGTCCCCCGGAGCCATGAAGCCGAGGAGCTCGTGAGCCAGGAACGAGAAGGGGGGAGCGGCCATGAGCACGCCGCAGGACAGCGTCGATGGCGCACGTGCGGATGAGCCTTCACGAAAGCCTCGGCGACGCAGATGGCTACGGGTGCTCCTGAGCCTTCTCCTCGGCGTGGTCGTCCTCGTTCTCGCCTTCTTCGGTGCCGCGCACCTCCTGACCTCTGACTTCGCCTGGGCACGCGCCGTCGCCTGGCAGGAGTCAGACGTCGAGGACCAGTTCAGGTTCCCGGCGCGCATCGTGCGGGCCGGGGAGAAGGTGAGCCCGCTGCCGAAGGGGCCGGAGCCCGCCGTTCTCGCTGCACCCGTCAACGTCGACCTCGTCGGACGCCCGCTCGACAGCCTGCTCGAAGGGAGCGGAACGCGTGCGTTTCTCGTCGTGCGCCACGACCGGCTGGTGTACGAGCGCTACTTCGACGGGGCCGGTCGAGAGGACCGCCAGACGTCTTTCTCCGCGGCGAAGTCGTTTCTCTCGACGTTGGTCGGCATCGCGATCGAGGACGGCTACATCGGACATGTGACCGACCCGGTGACGAAGTACGTGCCTGAGCTCTCGGACCGCGACCCACGCTTCGCCCGCATCACGATCCGCGATCTGCTCACCATGTCGTCGGGCATCGAGTACACCGAAGCCGGACTTCCGTGGAGCGACGACGCGCTCACCTACTACGGCACGGACTTGCGCGACCTCGCCCTGACCCACACGCACGTCGCCGAGCCGCCCGGTCGGACGTGGCGGTACGACAACTACAACCCCCTGCTTCTCGGCCTGGTCCTGGAGCGGGCGACCAAGGTGCCGGTGGCTGTCTACATGTCCAAGCGGTTGTGGCAGCCGCTGGGTCCGGAAGCGGACGCGACCTGGTCCCTGGACTCGTCCCAGAGCGGCTTCGAGAAGATGGAGAGCGGCTTCAACGCCCGGCCGGTGGACTACGCGAGGTTCGGGCTGATGATGCTCCACGAGGGTCGCTGGAACGGCCGGCAGATCGTCTCGGCGAGTTGGGTGAAGGAGGCGACGGCTGCGTCGCGGACCACCGACCCGGCGGACTTCTACCAGTACATGTGGTGGGTCGGCGCGCCGACCGTCGGCGGCCGTCCGCCGTTCTTCGCGGTGGGGAGGTACGGCCAGATCGTCGGCGTCTTCCCGGACCAGGACATGGTCGTCGTCCGCCTCGGAACGACCAGCGCGGGCATCGACTGGCAGGCGCTGCTGCGCGACGTCGTGGACCGGGTGGCCGCGGTGGACTGAGCCGTGTCGGCGCGCCCGGTCGGTGGACCCGGGCGGTGGGCTCGGAGGGGCGCTCAGACGGCGCGAGCCAGCGACAGCGCGAACCTGCCTTCGCCGTCGGTCCACCAGCGGTCGAGGTCGAAGCCGGACGCCTTGAGCTCGCGTTCGACACCCTCGTGGCGGAACTTGGCGGAGATCTCGGTGCGGATCTCCTCGCCCGCGTCGAGGCTGACCACCATGCCGACGCCGGGGATCTCCACGCGCATGCCGACCCTCGCGCGCAGCCGCATCTCGATCCACTCCTGCTCGCTGTCCCACACCGCGACGTGGGTGAACTGCTCCACTGGGAAGGTGGCACCGAGCTCACGGTTGAGAACGCGAAGCACGTTGAGGTTGAACTCCGCGGTGACGCCTGCCGCATCGTCGTAGGCACGTACCAGCGTCTCCGGGTCCTTGACCAGGTCGGTGCCGAGCAGCAGCCACTCGCCCTCCTCCAGAACACCGCGGACGCTGCGGAGGAACTCGTCACGCTCATCGGGCAGCAGGTTGCCGATCGTGCCTCCCAGGAAGGCGACGAGTCGCGGCGACCCTCCGGGAAGGCCGCTGAGCGGTTCGGTGAAGTCGCCGACCACCCCGTGCACCCGGAGTCCGGGATAGTCGGCGACGATCGCGTCGACTGCTTCGCGGAGCGCGGACTCCGAGACGTCGAGGGGCACGAACTCCTCGAGGGTTCCGGCTGAGCGAAGGGTGTCGAGCAGCAGCCGGGTCTTCTCCGACGAGCCGGACCCGAGCTCGACGAGGCTGTGTGCACGGGTGCGCTCGGCGAGCTCTGGGGCGTGACGGTCGAGGATCTCGCGCTCGGCACGCGTGGGGTAGTACTCCGGGAGCCGGGTTATCTCCTCGAAGAGCTGACTGCCCCGGGCGTCGTAGAACCACTTCGGTGGCAGCCATTTCGGTTCGCTCGCGAGTCCTGTCCGTACGTCGCGCCGCAAGGCGCGAGAGGCGTGGTCCGGTGTGAGGCGCACCTCGAGGGTGGGGTTGGCCATGTGGGTGCCTTTCAGGTGAGGCGGCGGGTGCTCAACGGGTCTCGGTCGTTTCGAGCGGGCGGGTCTTGACGTCGGCGGAGGTCGCGACCACCAGGTGCCGGTCGGGCACGGGCTCCCAGGCGTGGTTCTCCTCGCCGAACGGCTCCGAGCTGATCAGGACACGGTCGGTCTCCTCGAGGACGGACAGGCTGTGACCCCAGGTCGACGCGACCACGACGTCACCGTCGCTGAGGAGCAGGTTCAGCAGTGAGCCGGGGGCCGCCCTGGCGACCTCGAGGGTGAGCTCCTCGACCACCTGCTCGGGAGGTGTGTCGTCGAGCAGCCGGCGGAGAGCAAGAGCCCACAGGAGCGCGCTGTCGGTGGGGGCTTCCAGCCGGAGCAGGTCGACGGTCGGGAGGTCCGCCGCGAGGCGCTCGACGCTCGAGGGCCAGCCGGCGACGATCCCGTTGTGGCTGAACAGCCAGCGGCCGTGGTGGAACGGTGCCACCGCGGTCTCGGTCACCGGCATGCCGACCGTGCCGTTGCGTGCTGCGGCCACCAGGACCGTCGTACGGACCGTCCGTGCAAGGTCGGGCAGCGAGCCGTCGGCCCACATCGGCACGGCACGGCGGTAGCGCAGCGCGTCACCCGGACCGTCGTACCAGCCGAAGCCGAACCCGTCGGCGTTGACGCTGCCGCTGCCGCGCATGTCGGCCGGCGCCCAGGTCTGCTCGAGCAGGGAGTGTCGGGGGGTGAGCAGCACGTCGGACACGGCGACCGGCGGACCCAGGTAGGCGAGGTGACGGCACATCGTCAGGCCGACTCCTCGGCCGTCGCGTCGCGGGCACACCGGAAGCCGGAGAAGATCTGTCGGCGGATCGGGTAGTCCCAGTTGCGGAACGTGCCACGGCAGGCCACCGGGTCGGTGCCGAACGACCCTCCACGGAGCACCTTGTAGTCGGTCCCGAAGAAGACCTGGGAGTACTCCGGGTAGGGAAACACCGTGAAGCCGGGATAGGGGCGGAAGTCGCTCGAGGTCCACTCCCACACGTCGCCGATGAGCTGGTGCACTCCCAGTGCCGACGCACCGTCCGGGTAGGCCCCGACCGGTGCGGCCCGGAGGTGACGCTGGCCGAGGTTCGCGTGGTCGGGTCCCGGGTCCTCGTCTCCCCAGGGATACCTGCGAGAGCGCCCGGTCACAGGGTCCCAGCGCGCAGCCTTCTCCCACTCGGCCTCCGTGGGAAGCCGCTTGCCGGCCCACGCGGCGTAGGCCTCGGCCTCGTGGAAGCACACGTGCGTCACCGGCTCGTCGTCGCGCACCGGCTCCACCACCCCGAAGCGCCGGCGCATCCACCGGTCGCCGTCGCGCGACAGGAACTGCGGTGCCTCCAGACCTGCCTCCTGCACGTGACGCCAGCCTTCGGACGACCACCAGTGCTCCTGGTTGTAGCCGCCGGCCTCGACGAAGCGGAGGTAGTCGCCGTAGGTGACCGGCGCGGTGTCGATGAAGAAGGCGTCGATGTACGTCGGATGGGCCGGTCGCTCGTTGTCGAGGGCCCATGGCTCCAAGGACGTGCCCATCGTGAACTCGCCAGCCGGGACGAGCACCTCCTCCTTCCCGATCCGGGCGCGGGCCGGTGGTGGCTCCGGCGCCTGCAGCACCGGCGCCCCTGCCCGCAGCTGATGGGTCGCGAGCATGGTCTCGTCGTGCTGCTGCTCGTGCTGGACGACCATGCCGAACGCGAACGCATCCTGCACGAGGGGCGTGCCCTCCAGGGTCGCCGTGTCGAGCACGTCGAGCACCTTGTCGCGGACCTCTCGCACGTAGGCCCGGGCCTCGGCGGGGCCGAGCAGGGGGAGGGACGGCCTCGAAGCCCGGCCGTGCTTGAAGGCGTCGTAGAGGTCGTCGATGTCGCGGCGCACCGGGTCTCGACGCCCCACGTCCCGGACCAGCCAGAGCTCCTCCTGGTTGCCGACGTGGGCCAGGTCCCACACCAGCGGGGACATCAGCGGGGAGTGCTGGCGGACCAGGTCGTCGTCGTCCACCGCTTCGGTCAGCGCGGTGCTGCGCGAGCGGGCTCGCATCAGCTGCTCGGCGGCGCGCGACCGCAGCTGTTCGACGCTGAGCACCGCTGTCGGGGGTGCCTGTTCGGAGGTGGTCATGCGGGTCTCCCTGGGGCGTCGTGGGCGGTGCGACGCTGGAGCGTCTCCACCACCTCGTCGGTCAGGTCGCTGTCGAGGGCGGGATCGAGATGGCTCGCGGCAAGGTCCACGAGGGCACGGGCCGCTCTGCGGAGGCTGCGGTCCTGGAGTCCCGTCCGGGCGGCGGTGAGCCACAGGCCGGAGCACTCCTCGGTCAGCTCACACGCACGGTCGGTGACCGCCCGGGAGGACAGGAGTGCCGTCAGGAGCAGCAGCGGATGGTGCCAGCGGCAGTCCGGCTGCGTGTCGAGGTACCTGACCTCGACGTACCCCCGCGGCCGTACCGGAGGGAACAGCGTGCTGAGGTGGTAGTCGAGGTCGTCGAAGGTCGGGGCCGTCTCGCCCGCTCCGGACACCCACCCCGCGAACGACATCGAGCGGTCCGGAGCCCAATGGCCGTGAGCCCGTCGCACACACATCACCGGCGCCGACATCACCCGGTCGACCCAGGACGTGACCGGGTCACGGTCGATGTCGAGCGGATGTGTGACCGGCGGACACGTGCCGAGGGTCGCCCGTAGGCGGTTCGACGCCCAGCCCGTACGCACTCCGCGCACGACGGGTGAGTTCGCGAAGAGGGCGACGAGCGTGGGTCCCACGCTGTGCAGGGCACGCCAGCGAAGGGGTACGTCGGAGGGTTCGCCCGCGTCGAGGCAGACCTGCGTGCTCGCCGTGCTGCACATCATGGCGGAGCCCCATGGTCCGCGACCGTCGAAGAACTCCTGCATGGCGGCGTACCTGGGCACGTCGAGGAGCCGGGAAGGCGGGCGGTGCGGGTCGATGCCGGTGCTGCCACGCCGGAGCTCCCGGGTCTCGAGCAGGGCGTCGAGCGCGGAGAGGTCGCTCTCGACGGCCCCGACGAGGTCGGCGAGGGAAGGGCTCGGAAGGCTGGAGATCTCGACCTGGCCGCCGGGTTCGACGGTTACCAGGGAGCCTCGCGGAAGAGGTGTGTGGGTGCTGGTGGGGCTGATGCTGGGTGGCGCGTGGTCACCGAGAGCGGAGGCCAGCCTGCGGGGGTCGAGGGGGCGGTCCTGGGCGCCTTGGTGGTGGACCGTCCACTCGAGCTCGACCCCGGTGCGTTCGGGTGGGCCGTGCTTGAAGCAGACCATCGCGACATAGGCCTCGGCATCCTCCGTGCGGGGGATCCGCCTCGTGCTGACAGTGGCTTGGGTCACCCGGCCATCCTGACGGAGAGTCCCAAGGCGCGAAAGGGCTACGTGGGGTGATCGCGGATGGTCAGGCGGGCTACTGGTCCTCGAACGAGTTGACCATGAACTGCGCTGCGTGGGTCACGTAGTCCCAGAACTGCGCGTCCTGTTCCGGCGTGAGGTTCGCGGCGTCGAGGCCGGCGCGGAAGTGGCGCAGCCAGTGGTCGCGGGCGGTCGGCGTCACGGCGAAGGGCGCATGCCGCATGCGCAGCCGAGGATGTCCCCGGTTGTCCGAGTAGGTCGTGGGGCCGCCCCAGTACTGCGCCAGGAACAGAGCGAAGCGCTGGGCGGCAGGGGCGAGATCTTCCTCGGGGTACAGCGGGCGGAGCACCTCGTCGGTGGCCACACCTTCGTAGAAGCGGTCGACGATCTTCGTGATCGTCGGCATGCCACCGATCTCGTCGTAGAAGGTCGGGGACGTGCTCTCGCTCTGGGTGGTCACTTGTCTATTGTCCCCAATCGGGCAAGAGTCGAGTAATCGCGGCGCCTCGCCGCGGCGCGAGCACACCGACGACCCACGAGTTAAGGAGCTTGAATGGCTACGACCCGCACCGCCGCCACCCGCTGGGAGGGATCTCTCATGGAGGGGTCCGGCAAGGTCACCATGCAGTCCTCGGGAATCGGGACGTATGACGTCTCGTGGCCGGCGCGCGCCGAGGAGCCCAACGGCAAGACCAGCCCCGAGGAGCTGATCGCGGGAGCGCACTCGGCCTGTTTCTCGATGGCCCTCTCCGGGGCTCTCGCCAAGCAGGGCACGCCTCCCACGTCGCTGGACACGAAGGCCGACGTCACCTTCCAGCCCGGTGAGGGCATCACGGGGATCCACATCACCGTGGTGGGCAGCGTCGAGGGAATGAGCGAGGAGGACTTCAAGTCCGCCGCCGAGGGCGCGAAGGAGAACTGCCCGGTGTCCCAGGCGCTCAAGGGGACCAACATCACCCTGGACGCCTCACTGGCCTGATCCACCGAGGCGACAAAGCGCCGAGCCGTCGCATCCTTCCCTCTGCTGGGACAGGATGCGACGGCTCGGCTGCGTTGTGGGCAAGGCCCACAAATCAGTTGACCTTGACGTCCTGCCCGTCCCTTGCCATGCCGTTGGCCTGGGGGTGTCCCGGGTTCTCCGAACCCTCGCGGTGCCAGACCACGCGCTGGGGGAGCGGCATCTCGATGCGTTCGTAGTCGAAGCGCGCCTTGATGCGCTCGCGCATCTCGCGGGCGACATCCCACTGCTCGAGTGGCGCGGTCTTGAGGGTGACCCGGACCGTGACGTACTCGGGGTCGAGGGACTGGACACCCCAGACCTCGGGCTCTTCGATGATCTTGCCCTTGTAGTCGTCGTCGTCCCACAGGTCGTGGGCGATCTCCTTGAGAAGACCCTGGACGCGGTAGAGGTCCTCGGAGTATGCGACCCGGATGTCCAAGACGGTGCGGGCCCAGTTCTGGCTCATGTTCCCGATGCGCAGGATCTCCCCGTTGCGCACGTACCAGACCGTCCCGTCGACGTCCCGGATCCGCGTGACCCGGAGGCTGACCGCCTCGACGGTTCCCGAAGCGAACTCGGCGTCGATGACGTCGCCGACGCCGTACTGGTCCTCGAAGATCATGAAGATGCCCGCCAGGAAGTCCTTCACCAGACTCTGGGCGCCGAAGCCCAGAGCAAGCCCGAGGATCCCGGCGCTGGCGATCAACGGCCCGACGTCATAGCCGAGCTCGGCGATGACCATCATCGTGACCATGGTGACGATGACGCCGGTCACGATGCTCTTGAGCAGCGAGCCCATCGCCTTCGTGCGCTGCGCACGCCTCGCTGCGGTCGGGGAGGTGTGAGCAACGACGCCCTCGCCGTCCGAGCGGCGACGGGTGAAGATCTTCGGCACCACCCCGCCGGAGGCGCGCGTGGTGAGCCGGTCGATCAGCTTGTGCAGCAGCCAGCGTGCGAACATGCCGATCAGGATCAGGCTCATGATGGCCAGCGGCTTGCCGATCACCCATTCGGCGCCGAGCGCGAGGTTTTGGTTGCCTGTGAGGTTCCACACCAGGTCGCACGAGTTGCTGTCGGCTCTGGCGCAGACTTGAGCGTTGGCGAAGGGATCCATGCGTGGCAGGTTACGAGATGGAGTGAAGAGGGCAAAACGCTGTTCGGTACGCTAGACAGCGTGATGTCTCCCCTCAACTCGCGCGTCCGACGACGCTTTCTCCGTGCACTTGCAGTCACGCCGGTCGCGGCAGTTCCGGTGCTCGCCGCACCGGCTCTGGCGGCCCCGCCGCAGACCTGGCCGGCCGAGCCTCCGGTGAGCGCTTTCGACTTCCTGCTGGTGCTGCTCATCATCCCCGTCGGCCTGGCGCTCGTGATCGCGTTGCTGGCCTCCATCCCGTCCATGGTGCGTGGCGAGAAGTACACCCCGGGTCGGGCGTGGCGCAACGAGAGCGAGTGGTTCGGCGGTCCCAAGGACGGCCTCGAGGCGGCCGACAAGACCGAGACACCCACCGAGGCTTCGGCCACCGAGAGGGGTGGCGCAAGTGCCCGCTGGTGAGGCGTTCACCGGGCGCGAGCGCTACGACATCGACAAGGCGATCCGCGACGCGGAGACCGTCTCGCGTTTCGAGTTCTCTGTCTTCGTCGGTGCGTCGGAAGGGGAGACGCGGCCGTTCGCCGAGCGTCTGCACGCGACGCTGACCGCTCCCGAGCGGTCGATCCTGGTGATGGTGGACCCCGCGGCACGGATCCTCGAGATCGTGACCGGCTCGGAGGTCCGCCGCGACCTCGACGACAACGAGGTCAACCTCGCCGCGCTCGCCATGCAGACGGCGTTCGCCGCTGGTGACCTCGTGGGCGGCATCACGCAGGGGCTCATGATGCTCGCCGAGCATGCCCGGGCCCCGCAGATGCGGCACGCCGAGAAGGACCTGCACTAGCCGGAGCGTCACAGCCGTCCTGAGGCAGATGTCGCGCAGACGGCAACGAGAAGGGCCGCCACCCCGAGGGGATGGCGGCCCTTGCTGTGCGTACGACGGTCAGCCGGCGTCCTTGGCCTGCGCGGCGAGCGCGCGGGCGATGTCCGCACGGCCCTCCCGCACATAGCGCTTGGCAGCAGGGTTCGCGTCCGAGGACTCGAGCCAGGCGTCGACCGTGTCGAGGGTCTCGGCGCTGATCAGGGTCCGGGGGAACATGTACTCGAGGATCGTGGACGCGCGCTGCGTCCCCTTCTCCTCCCAGATCGTCGCCGCGACATCGAGGTAGCGGGCGAGGTAGGGACGTAGCACGTCGTCCTGGCCGTGCACGTTGAACGCCAGAGCGATGTTCCGCTGCGTCTCGTTCGGCACGTCGTCGCGGACCACCGCATCGTTCCAGGCCTCCTCCTTCGCCTCGGCGGTCGGCCGGACGGCGAGGGCGGCGGCGGCGCGCTCCTGGCCCGAGATCGTGTTGTCGCGGGCGAGCTCCTCCTCGATACGGGACCGGTCCGCGCGACCCCGCGCGGCGAGCGAGCGCAGCAGCGTCCACCGAAGGTCGGTGTCCACTGTCAAGCCCTCGTAGGTCACGCTGCCGTCGAGCATCCCCGCGAGGCGGTCGAGCGCCTCGTCGCTACGGGCGGCCGCGGCATAGGCCCGCGCGAAGGCGAGCTGGTGGTCGCTGCCCGCTGCCGCCTGCTCGAGCAGCCCGAGCAGGCCCTGCTCCCAGGCCGCGACGAGCTCGTCACGGTGGGCTGGGTCGGAGTAGGTGTCCACTGCCAGCTGCGTCGAGAGCGGGAGCCGGCTGACCGCCATCACGTCGGACTCGCTGCCGATGCCGCGAAGCACGAGCCTCACGAAGTCGGTCGCCGACATCTCCGCGTCGCGGGTCATGTCCCATGCCGCCCCCCAGCAGAGTGCGCGGGCCAGGGAGTCGTCGAGCGTCGCGATGCCGTCGACCAGGGTGGCGAGCGAGCGCTCGTCGAGGCGGATCTTGGCGTAGGTCAGGTCACCGTCGTTGAGCAGCACGAGGTCCGGCTGCTCCTGTCCGACCAGCTCGGCGACCTCGGTGCGCTCACCCGCGACGTCGGTCTCGATCGACGTACGACGGACGAGGCGGCCGTCCTGGCTGTCATAGAAGCCGATGCCGATGCGGTGACGGCGAAGTGTCGGGAAGTCCGGGTGGGCGGACTGCTTGACCGCGAAGGAGGTGAACCGTCCCTCGTCGTCGACCTCGAAGTCGGGAGCGAGGGTGTTCACGCCGGAGGTCTGCAACCACTCCTGGGCCCATGAGGCGAGCTCGCGGCCCGACGCCTTCTCGAGGGCGCCGAGGAGGTCGGAGAGCTCGCTGTTGCCGAAGGCGTGTGCCTTGAAGTACGACCGGAGGCCGGTGAGGAACTCCTCCTCGCCGACCCACGCGACGAGCTGCTTCAGCGACGAGGCGCCCTTGGCGTACGTGATGCCGTCGAAGTTCACCTCGACAGCCTCGAGGTCGTAGTTGTCCGCGGCGATCGGGTGGGTGGAAGGCAGCTGGTCCTGGCGGTAGGCCCAGTTCTTGCGGGCGTTGGTGAAGCCGGTCCACGCCTCGGTGTACTTGGTCGCCTGCACCGACGCGTGGTGCGAGGCCCACTCGGCGAACGACTCGTTGAGCCACAGGTCGTCCCACCACCTCATGGTGACGAGGTCGCCGAACCACATGTGCGCCATCTCGTGCAGGATCGTGTTCGCCCGCTGCTCGTAGAACGAGCGGACCTGCCGGCTGCGGGGAAGGTACTCGTCGCGGAAGGTCACGCAGCCGGCGTTCTCCATCGCGCCCATGTTGTACTCCGGCACGTAGAGCTGGTCGTACTTGCCGAACGGGTAGGGGAAGTCGAAGGCCTCCTCGAAGAACGCGAAGCCCTGCTTGGTGATCTCGAGCAGCTCGTCGACGTCGAGGTAGTCCTTCATGGACTGGCGGCAGTAGTGGCCGAGCGGGATGTCGCCGTGCTTGCCGGAGTAG
>DATGYO010000223.1:0-5379 GCA_035297905.1 Nocardioidaceae bacterium | reverse complement strand
CGTGACATCTCGGAGAAGAAGAGCGAGCCGAAGTGGATGCTCGACCTGCGGCTGAAGGGGCTCAAGCTCTTCGACCGCAAGCCCATGCCCACGTGGGGCGGCGAGCTCGACACGATCGACTTCGACAACATCAAGTACTTCGTCCGGTCCACCGAGAAGCAGGCGGCGACCTGGGACGACCTGCCCGAGGACATCAAGAACACCTACGACAAGCTCGGCATCCCCGAGGCGGAGAAGCAGCGTCTGGTCTCCGGTGTGGCCGCGCAGTACGAGTCCGAGGTCGTGTACCACAAGATCCGTGAGGACCTCGAGGAGCAGGGCGTCATCTTCGTCGACACCGACACCGCGCTGAAGGAGCACGAGGAGCTCTTCAAGGAGTACTTCGGCACCGTCATCCCCGTCGGTGACAACAAGTTCGCCGCGCTGAACACCTCGGTGTGGTCCGGCGGCTCGTTCATCTACGTGCCCAAGGGCGTCCACGTGGACATCCCGCTCCAGGCCTACTTCCGGATCAACACCGAGAACATGGGCCAGTTCGAGCGGACGCTGATCATCGTCGACGAGGACGCCTACGTGCACTACGTCGAGGGCTGCACCGCACCGATCTACAGCTCGGACTCCCTGCACTCCGCGGTCGTCGAGATCATCGTGAAGAAGGGCGGCCGTTGCCGCTACACGACCATCCAGAACTGGTCGAACAACGTCTACAACCTGGTCACCAAGCGTGCGACCTGCGAGGCCGGCGCCACCATGGAGTGGGTCGACGGCAACATCGGGTCGAAGCTGACCATGAAGTACCCCGCGGTCTACCTGATGGGTGAGCACGCCAAGGGCGAGACGCTCTCCATCGCCTTCGCCGGCGAGGGCCAGCACCAGGACGCCGGCGCCAAGATGGTGCACGCCGCGCCGAACACCTCGAGCTCGATCATCTCCAAGTCGGTGGCGCGCGGCGGCGGGCGCACGTCGTACCGCGGTCTGGTGCAGGTCAACGAGGGCGCCGAGCACTCCGCCAGCATCGTGAAGTGCGACGCGCTCCTGGTCGACCAGATCAGCCGCTCCGACACCTACCCCTATGTCGACGTCCGCGAGGACGACGTGTCGATGGCTCACGAGGCCACTGTCTCGAAGGTCAGCGACGACCAGCTCTTCTACCTGATGAGCCGGGGCATGGAGGAGGACGAGGCGATGGCGATGATCGTCCGCGGGTTCGTGGAGCCGATCGCCAAGGAGCTCCCGATGGAGTACGCCCTCGAGCTGAACCGGCTGATCGAGCTCCAGATGGAGGGGGCAGTGGGCTGACGCCCCGCCCGACCGCCGACTCCGACTGCTAGAAAGCGAAACACGTGACTGTCACCGACACACCCAACGTCGCGAGCGCCATCGAGACGAACGACAAGGTCGCCAGCCACCTCCACCCGGAGGGCTCGTTCGCCGTCGAGGACCACGCGATCCCGACCGGGCGCGAGGAGATCTGGCGCTTCACCCCGCTGAAGCGCCTGCGTGACCTGCACAAGGATGCCGACCTCTCCGGGCTCACCGTGGGGGCGGAGGTCGACGCGCCGGAGGGCGTGCGCGTGGAGCGGCTCGACGCTGACAGCCCGGTGAGGGGCTCCAGCGGGTTCGTGCCGAACGACCGCATCAGTGCTCGCGCCTGGCACGAAGCCGGCGTCTGCTGGGGGATCACCGTCCCGCGCGAGGTCGAGCTCGACGCGCCTGTGCTCGTCACCATCACAGGCAAGGGGATCGAAGGCGCTACAGCCGCCCACACGGTCATCACCGCCGAGGCCCACAGCAAGGCCACCGTCGTGCTCCGCTACGAGGGCTCCGCGACCCTGGCGGAGAACGTCGAGATCGTCGTCGGTGACGGGGCGAACCTCACGGTCGTTGCCGTGGCGGACTGGGCCGACGACGCGGTGCACCACACCCACCACCACGCCAAGGTGGGCCGTGACGCGTTGTTCCGTCATGCGGCCGTGTCCTTCGGCGGTGACCTGGTCCGGATGAACGTCTCGGTCGCGTACGACGGTCCCGGCGGCGAGGCCCAGCTCCTCGGCCTGTACTTCGCCGACGCCGGTCAGCACCTCGAGCACCGGCTGTTCGTGGACCACAACGCCCCCAAGACCCGCAGCAACGTCGACTACAAGGGCGCGCTGCAGGGCGAGGGGGCCCACGCCGTCTGGATCGGTGACGTGCTGATCCGCAAGGTCGCCGAGGGCATCGAGACCTACGAGTCGAACCGGAACCTCGTGCTCACCGACGGCTGCCGCGCCGACTCGGTCCCGAACCTGGAGATCGAGACCGGGGAGATCGAGGGCGCCGGGCACGCGTCCACCACGGGAAGGTTCGACGACCAGCAGCTGTTCTACCTGCAGTCGCGCGGCATCGCGGAGGACGAGGCTCGTCGACTGGTGGTGCACGGCTTCTTCGCCGACATCATCAAGAAGATCGGTGTCCCGGCCCTCGAGGAGCGCCTCCTCGCCACGGTCGAGGCAGAGCTGGAGAAGAACGTCGGCGCCAACCCGACCGCGGTGGTGCCGGCATGAGCTTCGTCCGGGCCTGTGCGACCGGCGACGTCGAGCCGGGCACCGCGCTCGCCGTCGTGGTCGACGACGTCGCGGTAGCAGTGGTTCACGACGGGGACGACTGGTACGCCGTCTACGACGAGTGCTCGCACGCCGCGATCCCGCTGTCCGAAGGGGAGGTCGAGGGCGGCCAGATCGAGTGCTGGCTCCACGGGTCGATGTTCGACCTGCGCACCGGCAAGCCGACGAACCTTCCCGCGACCGAGCCGGTCGCCATCTACCCGGTCCGGGTCGACGGTGACGACGTCCTGGTCGACGTACACAGCCCCTACTGACCTGAGCGACCTAGAAAGCGATACGGAGAAACGAATGCCCACCCTTGAAATCCGCGACCTGCACGTCAGCGTCGACACCGAGAACGGCCCCAAGGAGATCCTCAAGGGCGTCGACCTGGTGATCCGCGACGGTGAGACCCACGCGATCATGGGCCCCAACGGGTCCGGCAAGTCGACGCTGGCGTACTCCATCGCGGGGCACCCGAAGTACACCGTCACGAGCGGCTCGGTGACCCTGGACGGCGTCGACGTGCTGTCGATGAGCGTGGACGAGCGTGCGCGGGCGGGCCTGTTCCTGGCCATGCAGTACCCCGTCGAGGTCCCGGGCGTCTCGGTGGCGAACTTCCTTCGCACCGCGAAGACCGCGATCGACGGCGAAGCGCCCAAGCTCCGCACCTGGATCAAGGACGTCAACGCCGCCATGGAGCGGGTCTCGATGGACACCGCCATGGCCCAGCGCAACGTCAACGAGGGCTTCTCCGGTGGTGAGAAGAAGCGTCACGAGATCGTCCAGCTCGAGCTCCTCAACCCGAAGGTGGCCGTCCTCGACGAGACCGACTCGGGCCTCGACATCGACGCGCTCAAGATCGTCTCCGAGGGCGTCAACCGCTTCCGTTCGCAGGGTGACCGCGGGGTCCTCCTGATCACGCACTACACGCGTATCCTGCGCTACATCAAGCCCGACTTCGTGCACGTGTTCGTCAACGGCCGGATCGCCGAGGAGGGCGGCCCGGAGCTCGCCGACCAGCTCGAGGCCGAGGGCTACGACAAGTACGTCAAGGCAGGTGCAACGGCCTGATGACCTCTTCCGCCGCCGTCTCAGCGGACCGGGCGCTGCCCGGCCTGCTGGACGGGCTCGACCTGATCCGGGCGGACTTCCCGATCCTGTCGCGCACGTTGGCCGACGGGATGCCGTTGGTCTACCTCGACAGCGCCAACACCTCGCAGAAGCCGCAGGTGGTCATCGACGCGATGGTCGACCACCTCGAACGGCACAACTCCAACGTCGCCCGCGCCATGCACCAGCTCGGCTCGGAGGCGTCGGCGGCCTTCGAGGAGGCCCGGGACAAGGTCGCGGCGTTCATCAACGCGCCCTCGCGCGACGAGGTGATCTTCACCAAGAACGCCTCCGAGGCGCTCAACCTCGTGGCGAACACGATGGCCTGGGCCCGTGGCCCCCTCGAGATCGGCGAGGGCGACGAGGTGCTCATCACCGAGATGGAGCACCACTCGAACATCGTCCCGTGGCAGCTGCTCACCGAGCGCAAGGGAGCGACGTTGCGCTGGTTCGGCCTCACCGACGAAGGCCGTCTCGACCTGTCGAACATCGACGAGCTGATCAACGAGCGCACCAAGGTCGTCTCGCTGACCTGGGTGTCGAACATGCTCGGCACGGTCAACCCCGTGCGCGAGATCGCCGACCGGGCCCACGAGGTGGGCGCGGTGCTCGTGGTCGACGCTTCACAGGCTGTGCCGCAGATGCCGGTCGACGTCGTCGAGGCAGGGGCTGACTTCCTGGCATTCACCGGCCACAAGGTGGTCGGGCCCACCGGCATCGGCGTGCTCTGGGGGAAGAGGGAGCTGCTCGAGCAGCTGCCCCCGTTCCTCGGCGGCGGCGAGATGATCGCGACCGTGTCGATGGAGCGGTCGACGTACGCCGGCATCCCGCACAAGTTCGAGGCGGGCACCCCGCCGATCGTGGAAGCGGTCGGCCTGGGCGTGGCAGTCGACTACCTCTGCGCGATCGGGATGAACAACGTCCGGGCGCACGAGGAGGCGATCACCTCCTACGCCCTCGAGGGACTGTCGACGATCGGAGGGCTCACCGTGCTCGGGCCCCTGCACGCCGCGCACCGCGGTGGCGCGATCTCCTTCGAGATCGAGGGCATCCACCCCCACGACGTCAGCCAGGTGCTCGACTCACGGGGCATCGCCGTGCGAGCCGGTCACCACTGCGCCAAGCCAGCACACAAGCGGTTCGGCGTGCAGAGCTCGACCCGTGCGTCGTCGTACCTCTACACGACGCCCGGAGAGATCGACGCGCTGATCGAGGGGTTGGAGTACACCAAGAAGTACTTCCGGGTGGGCTGACCATGACCCAGGACCTCGACTCGCTGTACCAGGAGATCATCCTGGACCACTACAAGAACCCGCTGAACGCGGGCCTTCGTGAGCCGTACGAAGCCGAGGTGCACCACGTCAACCCGACGTGCGGCGACGAGATCACCCTGCGCGTGCACCTTGCCCGGACAGGCGACGACCCCGGCCAGTGGCGGGTCGAGGACATCTCGTACGACGCGGAGGGCTGCTCGATCAGCCAGGCCGCCACCTCGGTGATGACCGACCTGGTGATCGGCAGGCCCCTGAAGGACGCGCTCGCGGTGCACGAGGAGTTCCTGGCCCTGATGCAGGGTCGGGGCGCCGTCGAGCCCGACGAGGAGATCCTCGAGGACGGCATCGCGTTCGCGGGCGTGGCGAAGTTCCCGGCCCGGGTGAAGTGCGCGCTGCTGTCCTGGATGGCC
>DATGYO010000222.1:0-2612 GCA_035297905.1 Nocardioidaceae bacterium | reverse complement strand
TCGCTCTCGAACTGGTGATCGTGCTCAAGACCAAGGTCGTCGACAGGTTCCGTGCGGCGACGAGCAGGCGCGGCAAGGTCGCCGCCGGCCTGTCGTTGTGGGTGGTCGCGGCCGGCAGCAAGCTGGTCGTCCTCGAGCTGGTCGACCTCGTCTTCGGCGACGCTGTGAGTTTGGGCGGATTCATACCCGTGACCTTGCTCGTCGTCGCGCTGCTCGGGTCACGAGCCGCCGTACGACGCCTCCTCTATGACACACCGGCGGCGACCTGACCAGAGGTGCGTCCGGACTCAGGAAGGCGACTGCTCGTACCAGCGCAGCACACGCATGGCTCGCAGGGTGTTCCACCGGCTGGGCCGGCCGTCGCCCTCCTCCAGCTGGAAGTGCACCTCACCGGGATGGGTGTTCTCCAGCAGCCAGGTGCCGTCGGGTTGCCGCTTCGACTGCAGCAGCTCGACCGCTTCGTCGATCCGGGTGTCAGGGAGGTTGCCGACCGCCCGGAAGTACTCCAGGGCCCGCAGTACGTCGTAGTGCCAACGGACCGGGAACGAGAACCTCAGCCAGTCAGGGTCAGCCACCTCGCCCGTGCTCAGGCGCCGGAACAGGCCACGTTCGAGGAGGTACTCCTCACCTCGACGTCGGGCGGCGACGATCGCCGCCGTCCCGCCGTTCGCCCGCTCGTAAGCCAGCATCCCCTCCAGCACACAGATCGTGGTGTGGAACGACGAGCGCACCGATCCGTGCTCGGTCCAGCAGTTCCAGCCGCCGTCGTCGAGCTGCTCACCGAGCAACCGGTCCACCACCGCGTCCACATCCTGGCCGAAGTAGGCGCCCAGGGTGACGGTCCGGCCGTTGATGCAGGGCTCGACCTCGCCGCTGAAGAACGGCTGCCCAGCGTGCTCCCACCGGCAGTTGTCACGCACCAGCGCGATCGTCTCGGCGGCCTGCTCCGACGCAGGATCGAGCCCCAGGTCGCGCAACAGCTCGAGGGTGTGCAGCGTCGACGTCCACGGCTGGCCCTCGGTGTCCGACCACTCGTGGTGCGCTGGGAAGCAGGCCCCGCCCGCCCACTGGCCGTCCTCGCCGCGCAGGGACAGCAGTCGAGCGCCCCATCCTTCCGTGGCCACCCGGGCCCGCTCCGCCACCACGATCTCGTCCTCCGCACCGACGAGGTCACGCAGCACCTGCCAACGGATGCTCGGATCGGAGTCGAGCAACCATGCGACCACCACCATGAGAGGCAACGTAACGGCAGGCACCGCGCGAAACCACTCGGTTTCGTATCCGCCGTACGCGACCACGGGTTGATCGCGCGGGACACCCGCTACTACGGACAGCGATCCGAGCCTCCCCAATGGCGGTCGCAGTGGGCCGAGCGGCTCGAGTCACCCCTGGACTGAGGAACGATCCCGACGCTGCTAGAACGTGGGTTTGATCCGAGCGATGGCATCGACCACGGCACACTGGGAGCACCAGGCTTCGACCGGAGGGGGTTCACGTGGGCACGCACACCATCCCGGAGCGGGAGCAGCGGAGCCTTAGGCGGCTCAACCTGGCTGCCGCGGCGCTCCACGCCATCCAGGCGGTGGTGGTCGTCGCGCTGGCCTCCGCCTTCAGCCTGCCCGTGACCGGCACCTACCTCCAGGGGCCGCCCGGCACCGCCCCGCAGGACCCCGTCGTGCTGTTCGACATCCCCACCGGCCTGGCCGTCGCCGGCTTTCTCGCGCTGTCCGCCGTGGCCCACCTCCTCGTGAGCACCCTGTGGTGGCGGGGCTATCTCACCGACCTCTCCCGACACCGCAACGCCGCCCGGTGGGTGGAGTACTCCCTCTCCGCGTCGCTGATGATCGTGCTCATCGCACAGCTCGTCGGTATCTCCGACATCGCTGCGCTCGTGGCGCTCTTCGGCGTCAACGCAGCGATGATCCTCTTCGGCTGGCTCCAGGAGAAGTACGAAGAGCCGCGCAGCCATGGCTGGCTGCCCTTCATCTTCGGCTGCATCGCCGGCGTCGTCCCCTGGCTGGCCATCGCCATCTACCTCGTCTCACCAGGATCGGCCTCATCGGCAGAACCACCCGGGTTCGTCTACGGGATCTTCGTCTCGCTGTTCATCTTCTTCAACGTCTTCGCGCTGAACCAGTGGCTGCAGTATCGCGGCCGCGGTAGGTGGGCCAACTACCTGTACGGCGAGCGGGCGTACATCGTGCTGAGCCTGACGGCGAAGTCGGCGTTGGCCTGGCAGATCTTCGCAGGCACGCTCGCCGGCTGACAACAGAACTGCGGTTCGTGGTTGTCCTACCGTGTGCCCCATGACCGCTGCGCACGGCTGGACCTTCCTGACCAACCACGGACACGTCCTCGTCTGTCTGGCCGCGACCCCCGACGCCCGGCTCCGGGACGTCGCCGAGCGCGTCGGCATCACCGAGCGCGCGGTCCAGCAGATCGTCCGGGAGCTCGAGCAGTCGGGGTACCTCGTCAAGCAGCGGGTCGGGCGTCGCAACAACTACACCGTCGTCCGCGCCGGGCGATTCAGGCATCCCCTCGAGTCAGGCACCTCGGTGGGTGACTTCATCGACCTGGTCCTCGCCGCCAACCGCGGCTGACGCGGAGCCCCG
>DATGYO010000221.1:0-6998 GCA_035297905.1 Nocardioidaceae bacterium | reverse complement strand
CGGGGCTCGGGCGCCGTGTCCGGCGACGACGAGTGGGCGGGGATCACGAACGTGTGGGTGTCCCCCGAGCATCGCCGTCTCGGCCTCGGGACGGTGGTGATGGGCTCCCTGCTGTCGTGGGCCGCCGAGCGTGGCTGCACGACGGCGTACCTCCAGGTCCGCGGCGACAACCCCGCGGCGCTCGCGGCTTACGGCCGGCTCGGCTTCCAGACCCACCACGCCTACCGCTACCTGACCGCTCCGGTCGCTGGCTGACGCTGAGCGGTATCGGGGGCATCGGGCGGCGTCGGGGGCGCGGGCGGCGTCGGGCGGTGTCGGGCGGTGGCCGGCCGCTCAGAGGCAGCCGATCGGAGCGGTCGGGTCGGCGGGGCCCTGACGGTCGAAGGCGTCGAGCACCCATGCGATCGCCTGACGATCCATCGGGATCGACACGTGGTCGACCGTGTCGGCCGGGCAGTGGTCCTGGAGCGTGATGTTCGTGCTGCGGTCGCCGGTCAGGAAACCGGAGGTGTAGGGCACGACGACCTCGTCGTAGCTGGTCACGACCTGCGTGTAGTCGACGTCGCCCGGCGTCTCGTCGGGAGTGTTCAGCGCCTGGAGGAAGTCGGAGCCGGCACTCTGCTGGTTGCACGCCTCGCACCCCTGGGTGGAGCCCGAGCCGAAGGCGCTCGCGACGCTGGTGCCGTGGTTGGACGGTGCCAGACCCACGAGGTCCTCGACCTTGCCGTCACCACCGAGGTACTTGATGTAGTAGCGCGGCATCATCCCGCCCTGCGAGTGCCCGACGAGCGACACCCGGGACGAACCTGTGGCCGCGAGGACCTTGTCCACGAACGCGCTGAGCTCGGCCGCTGAGTCCTCGATCGGGCCCGTGGCCCGGTTGCCGTAGTCGAGCGAGAAGACGCAGTAGCCGTCGGACTTCAGCGAGTACGACAACGCGTCGAGCAGCGACGCGCGGTCCCCGAACGTCCCGTGGACGATCACCGCGGGGAACGGCCGGTCCGCGGTCGGCCGGCAGGTCCAGTCGTTGGCGCCGACCGGGTCGCGGTCAACGGAAGGGTAC
This sequence comes from Nocardioidaceae bacterium, assembly GCA_035297905.1. Taxonomy (GTDB): domain Bacteria; phylum Actinomycetota; class Actinomycetes; order Propionibacteriales; family Nocardioidaceae; genus Nocardioides_C. The sequence continues at coordinate 5,935 of DATGYO010000221.1, read as the reverse complement.
GTCGACGAGGGCTGGTCGTCTGCGGCCTGCGCCGGTGCGGCGAGCCCGAGGACAGCGAGGAGGGTGACCGCGAGGAGAGGCCCGAGAAGTGCGCGCATGTCCTTGCAACGAACCCGACCCCACGTCGTTACGCCAGTGGTCACGCCGTGCGAGCCGCTGTGCCGTCAGGCCCTGGGACGCTCACCGCAGACCACCGTGTCGGAGGGCGTGTACGTGGTGTGCATCGTCTCCTTGCGGACGAGCTCGTTGCTGCCGTGGTGGCGGAAGTAGCGGTACACGTCGATGTCGAACCCGCCGTACCCGTCGTTCGGGACGCAGTCGGGTCCCTGCATGTAACGGGTCTTCTCCTTGGTGATGTTGTAGCGCGGTGAGACGCCCGCGCTGATGTCCCAGTACTTGGTGGACCACATACGGACGTGCATCTCGCCCGACGAGGAGGGCGTCGAAGGCTTGACCCACGACTGGATCAGCACGCCGTAAGGGGTGTTGTTCTTGAACCTCAGGTCGACCGAGCCCCAGGCGACCGTCGCCTCGCGGCCGATCGGGTAGCGGTCGATGTAGAACGAGTGTGGCTTGTGCTCGACGTCCTCGAGACCGGCGAAGAAGGCGGCGTTGAACAGGGTCGTGGCCACCTGTGATACGCCACCGCCGAGATCCTCCTTGAAGACGCCGTTGCTGATCATGTAGCCCTCGGTGAAGCCGTTCGCCACGGTGCGCTCGCCCACCGTGTCGTTCAGGCTGAAGGTCTCACCCGGTCTGAGCACGGTGCCGTTGACCAGCTCCGCAGCACGTCCCTGGTTGGTGTTGCGGTAGTCCGCGTGCGGGTAGTAGGTCGTGAACGAGGAGACGGCCTGCTTGATCTTCAGCTTCTCGGCGTCCTTCGTGGTGAACTCGGGCCTGGCGACCACGGTCTTGACCTGCAGCGTCCGCTTGTCGTCGGGCTGCACCACGAGTGAGAGGAACTTGTCGGCCAGCTCCTTGGCGTCGAACGTGACGCCGTTCTTCCCCGGGACCACCTTCGGCCTGCCGCCGACGAGACGGACTGTCGCGTCGCGGGGGCTCAGCGCGACGCTCTTCATCGCAGGGCGGACGGCCGCCATCAGCTTCTTCTGGTCCACCTGGGGGACGAGCTTGCCCTCCTTCGGCTCCAAGGAGAGGGCCGGCGAGTACGCCTCAGGACGCAGCACGACATTCTCGTCGTCCAGCACGAGGATCACAGGCGCCGACATCGCGGGGTTGGCGAAGTCGTCCACGGCGGCGTGGACGTTCTTCGTGGACACCTCGGGGTCGACCTGGTCGAGCTGGAGCTCCACGACGTCGTCGGAGCCTCCGGCCAGGAACGCGTCACTCAGCGCACGGGCAGCGGCGGCACGGTCGACCTTCTGGCCCGGCTCGGGGTACCGCGCCTCGATCTCGCCGTCGTCGAAGATGACCCGACCCTCGACCGGCGCCTTGTCGACCTCCTTCGCGAACGTGTCGACGGCGCGCCCGAGCTTCGCGTCGTCCACGTCGAGCACGGCGTCGAGCTCGTCACCCCCGGAGAAGTAGTCCCACATCCGGCCCGGTCGCCAGCTGCGGCCTGCCCCGGCCTCGGCGACCGACTGCTGGTAGTCGACGCTGAGGCCGGCCTGCCGCGGACGGATCGTCCCCCGACGTCCTTCGGCGTCGACGACGATCGGCTCCTCGGCGCGAGGTGTCAGCTCCTGCTGCAGCTTCGTGCGTGCCGCCGCGGGACGGAGGCCGCCGATGTCGACTCCGGCGACCGTCGTACCACGGGGGACCTTGTCGCTGGTGAAGAAGTAGCCGGCGACGTACAGCGCGGCGACCACGACCAGGAGCCCGAGGAGCAGGAGCGTCACTACTCGGCGATCGGTCGTTCTGTCCTTGAACGGCTGGTCTGTCACGAGGGGTCATCTTAGGCGCCCGCGGATCGCGACCTGTCCGACGGCAAGGGTGCTCTGCCCCAGACCAGACCGGCGACGAGGACCAGGAACCCCGAGGCGATGAGGAGCCACCCGTGTACGTCGGAGGCCACGACGTAGTCGCCCTCGCCCCGACCGGCGACCCCGAACAGGAGCGGGACGAGCCAGCCGACGGCGAACGCCGCACCAGATCGCGGGGACCACATCCGGAGGGTCCAGATCACGAACAGGGCGGTGCCCACGCCGAGCAGCAGACCCGGGAGCGTTCGGTGGACGGCGATCGCGGCGACACCGGTGACGAACCCGAGAACCAGCGCCGCCGCGTAGCCGACGAACCTCATTCGAGGCCGGCGAACAGGTCCGTCTCGAGGCCGTCCTCGTTGACCGGGCCGCGCACTCCCCTGGCGAGACGGAAGTACTCCGTCCCCCAGACCTCGCTGCCGACGTTGTTCGACAGCGCGAAGAACGGGCCGTCGACGGTGATCTGGGTGGCGTGTGCCTTCATCGCCTCCATCTTCGCGTCCACGAACTCGTTGCCGTCGACGACCGCGTCGATGAGATGGTCGGGGGTGACGAACGGTCCCATCGGGCCTTCGGGGTCCATGCCCTCGAAGGTCGTGGTGTCGCCCATGGCACGGAGGCGGCGCAGTCCCTCGCGCATCCGGTTCTCCGACATCGCACCCCAGTAGATCTTCGAGACGTCCCACGACTCGCCGAGCTCCGGGCGGAAGGACCGCACGGCGGCCAGCGAGGCGCCGTACATCGCCACTCGGTGTGCCTGGATGTGGTCGGGATGGCCGTAGCCACCGAACTGGTCGTAGGTGACGAGCACCTGGGGGCGCACCTCGCGGATCACCTCGACGAGGTCCGCCGCCGCCTCGAGCAGGTCGGCACGCCAGAAGGTCCCCTCCTTGACTTCTTCGCCGGCGATGGCATGGCCCTCCTCATGCCAGACCATGCCGGAGTCGCGGTACTTGCCCGCCTCTCCGAGGAACCGGTGGTCGGAGACGCCGAGCAGCTTCATCGCGTTGGCGAGCTCGCCGATGCGATGCTGGCCGAGCTTGTCCTCGCGGTGCGAGGCGAGGTGTTCGAGCTCGGGAACGAGGACTTCACCCTCCTCCCCGAGCGTGCAGGTGACGAGCGTGACCTGGGTACCTCGGGCGGCGTACTTCGCCATCGTCGCGCCCTGCTGGATGGTCTCGTCGTCGGGGTGCGCGTGCACCAGTAGCATCCGCTGATCCATGACGGCAAGCCTAGTCGTCGGTGAAGTGCCCCTTGACCCGGCGCGGGGAGTCGGGCAGCTCGAGCGGAGGGGGTACGTCGACCGGACCGGCGTCGCCCATCGCCGAGTCGTGGTCCACCCACCCGTCGTACTGCTCGACGAGCAGGTCGAGCACGAACTCGGGCGCATCCGTGACGACTGCCCAAGGGTGGTCCTCGTCGTCGTCCTCGCCGGCCAGCCGCTCCCGCCCGACGGTGGCCTCGAAGCCGTCGTGGACCAGCCGGGCGGCGACTGCCCGAGCGTCGTCCTCCTCGTAGAAGACGGCCCGGAGCGCTTTCACGACAGCTCCTTCTCGATCTTGGGTCTCCTGCGCTCGAACTCTTCGAGGGCGTCGGCTGTGCGGCCCGGCTCTCCCACGGCGATCATCCCCTCAGCCCCCGGGGCATCGGTTGCGATCCATTCTCGGACGACCTTGCCGGAGAGACGAACCCGCTCTACGGCCGCGTCGAGGATCTCGGCGGCGGAGTATCCGCCGTAGACCGACGCGATGAGCTCCAACCTGCGCGCCGCCGTGGCCGGCTCGCTGACCCGGAACAGCGGCACGCAGGTCCAGGCGAGAAGGCCCAGCTCCATGAGCCGGGTCGAGGGCGCCGCAAGGTCCCAGTCGAAAACCCCCACGAGGCGGTCGCCGGCGAAACAGACGTTGTATGGAGCGAGGTCGTTGTGGGCCATGATCTCCGCGCTCCTCGCGGCGGGGAACCGCCACGGACCCGGATGCTCGAAGCCGGCCGCCTCGTGGTGCAGCCGACGGGTCCAGGAGACGAGCGAGGCGAGCTGTCCGTCGCTGAGGAGCTCTCGGTCCACGTCGACGATCCGGCCCGGGAGGTAGGTCAGGATCTCGCGGCCGCGGTCGTCGGTGCCGAGGACGCGAGGCACCCCGGGCATCCCACGCTCCGCGAGGTGGTCGAGGAGGGCGTGGACCGCGGGCGTCCAAGGACCCGTGGCTCGGCGCACCGTGCCTCCGATCCGGACCGTCACACCCACGTTGCCTCCCTCGAGAGGATGGCCGTCGAGAAGTATCTCCCGCAGCTCCGCCAGGAACGGCCGGTCCGGGCCGAGCCAGCGCACGGCGTCGAGCTCCTCGGGCTGTAGCCAGCGCACGGCGTCGTGCTCGTCCTCGCGTGGGGTCGGCTCGCCCTCGCTCAGCCGCGCGAGCGCGACGCGGAGGGTGTAGCCCTCGCGAATGCTCGCCTCCCCACCCAGGTGGCCGGTGACCTCGATCCGGCAGCCGAGCTCCTCGGCGATCTCGCGGACGATGGCCTGCTCGGCGTCCTCGCCGGGTTCGACCTTGCCGCCCGGGAATTCCCAGCCTCCCGCGAGGTCGGGAGGCGAGGTGCGGCGGGCAACCAGCACACGGCCTTCGCGCACGATCGCCGCACCCATGACGAGTACCACCGCGCCCTCCTTCGGGTAGTTTCACGGACGACTCGGGTCGCCAATCTAGCCGGGAGGTCGACGTGGACGAGCGGCGGTCGAGCTCGGCTCCGCCGGGCGTTCACCTGCGCCGGAGCACGGAACGGAACGACGAGGTCGATGCCTTGGGCGCGGCCCTGTCGGCCGCCGGGGGTGGCCGGGTCGGGCTGTCCGGAGTCCTGTCCGACCTCAACAGGACGGCGACCGCCGTACGCGTCCCGGCGAGGGCCGCGAAGTGGGGGTTCCGGTGGAACACGCAGGACCTGCGGAGCCCACGCTGGTGGCCCCAGGGCATCACCATGTCGGCCGACCGGGACGACTCAGAGGTGTACGACGGCCGGCAGATCGTGCTGACCAGCTGGTACTCCAAGGACATCGCCGGCCTCCACAAGGGCTCACGGATCACGGTCGTGGACCTGGCCGAGGGACGACCCCGTTACAGGCACGTGCTTCTTGTGGATGTGTTCACCCGGGACGACGGGAGGGTCGACGTACGGCCGATGAAGGTCCACGCCGGCGGGATCGTGTGGCACGGCGAGCATCTGCACGTCGCGGGGACCGCGCGCGGCATCTCGACTTTCAGGCTCGATGACGTCATGCGCGTGGGTTCGACAGGGGACCCGGAACAGCTGGGCGTCGGCAGAGGAAGCTACGGGTATCGCTACCTGCTCCCGGTGCGCTTCACCTACGACGCGCTCGCGGACGAGGGTCACGAGCTGTTGCGCTACTCCTTCCTCTCCCTCGACCGGGGCTCCGAGGAGCCTCGGCTCGTCGCCGGTGAGTATGGCCGGCGGGGCAGGACCACGCGCCTGGTGTACTTCGGGATCAACCCAGCCGACTCGCTGCTGCGTCTTTCCGACGAGGGGCATGCGCGACCGCTCTCACTCTCTCCCGAGGGTCTCGAGGGCATGCAGGGGGCGGCCGTCGTGAACGGCCGTTGGTACGTGACGACAAGCGCCGGCCCTTACCGCCGGGGGTCGCTGTACGTCGGACGGCCGGGCGACTTTCGGCGCCGAGGACGTGTGTTGCCTGTTGGGGTCGAGGACATCGCGTACTGGCCCTCACGGGACGAGCTCTGGTCCCTGTCGGAGTACCCAGGTCGGCGCTTCGTCTTCGCGATGGACCGTTCCCGGATCGGCTGATGCCGTCGTAAGCGCTTTGAACAGCGGGGCTACTCGCGGCGGTCTCTGCGGCGTAGTCGGGCTTTGCGGTTGTGCCAGGTGGTGGTCCATTGGCCGGAGTGGATGAGGCCGTGGTGGTAGGGGCAGACGGGGGCTCCGTTGGCGATGCTGGTCTCGCCGCCCTCGGCGACCGGGAC
>DATGYO010000220.1:0-47411 GCA_035297905.1 Nocardioidaceae bacterium | reverse complement strand
AGTCTTCGGGGTGCCGTAGGTCATCTCGCCGTTGATCTCCACGGCGGTGTGCACGACCTCGATGCGTCGCTTCATCAGGTCCAGCCGTCGCACACGCACGGCGGTGGCTTGGCCCCAGCGCCGAGGGGTCGGCACCCTGCTTGACCTATGGCCACGAGTCTTCGCACCGCCGCACCTCAGGGACGAGCCCGGGTGGGCTGCCCAGATCGTGCGCGACAGGAGAGCCCGCTAGAGCCCTGCGCCGAGGCCGCCGCCTACTCGGCTCGCCAGGCAGCCACACCCCACCAGGGCCTCCATAACCACCGCCACGCCGCCGCCACCGTTGCACGTGGGCACGCGTTTCAGCAGACAAGGGAACAGCGACGTCCCCGCCGCATCAGGGGCCAGTAGTCAAGAACAGGCGGTTGGATTTTCCTGACTCGGTGATCCCCACGCGTGCTCGCCCCCGTGGCGTGATCCCCACGGCATACGGGGCTGCATGATCCCGGAGCCGCACCCTTCGGCCGAGCGTCCCATCCGGACGGACCCGCCGCGCCCACGCCACCTCGTGGTAAACCCCCGGCTCTGACGGCCAAGCCACGACCCCGTCGCCGTCGTCGTCGAGCGCCAGATCCGCAGCTGGAGCGTAGAGCCCGTGGAAGTCGGCCCATCCCTGGATAGGACCCAGCTTCTGTACGGCGCCCAGCGAGCCGTCTCGCCGCCAGATCCGGCTGTGGAGCGTGAGGTACTCCGAGGCGGTGCCCTCGGACCACGAGACGATGGTGTCGCCCTGGAGGTCCGTCCCGCTCGTTGCCACGATGACCGTGTGCCCGCGCGGGGTGATACGCCGTGCGGGGCTGACACGCCCAGCCCGGGTCCAGCTCCGAGTCCACAGGACGGCCCGGTCGTCGTTCTTGGCCAGGTACGTGAAGTAGGCGGTGCCGCGGCGGTCGACCCCGACGCCGGTGCCCGTGTCCCTCATCGGTGTGCCCCCGGACAGTCCCCGGCTGACGAGACGGTCGTTGGGCAGCAGCCTGAAGGCCTTGAGGACCCCTTCTCTGGTGACACCCGCGTAGACGAAGTCACCGTCTCTCGTGGCCTGCAGATCCGGACCGAACTGACCCGCCGCCGGCAGGTACCGCGCGCGGCCGAGGCCGCTGCTACGGGATACCCGGCGCAGGACCTGTCGCCAGCCGTCAGCGGATACGCTCTCGTCGAAGATGACCGCACCCTGCCCTCGTGGCGTAAGGGCCGCCCGCGGCCGCCAGCTGGAGACCCCTGGCGTGCTGAGCCGTCGGAACGGCCCGACGGTGCCGCCGCGCGACAGCCGGCGCGTCCAGACCTGCCAGCTGCTGGATGCGTCTTCGTACACGGCCCACGCGATCAGAGCGTCACCGTCATCGTCCAGCGCCACGGAGACCTGCCCGAACGTGCCTGAGTCCGGGCCGCTCACGGTCCGCACCCTGCCGAGACGTCCGGAGGCACTTACACGCCGGACGCGCACCTTCAGCTCCCGTCCGTACATCCCGGTCCAGGCCATCAAGGCGTCTCCGTTCCGCGCCACCGCCACGTCGACGTCATCCGATGCCGACCAGCCGCGTGCGTCCATCGGGCGGAGTGCCGACCACTCGGCGTGAGCCGTCCCAGGCACCATGGCCAAAGCCATTGTTCCGACGAGAGCAGCCGCGACAGCACGCATGACGGACAAAGCGGCCTCCAGAGGGCGAGGAGAGGAAGAGTGGACGAATCGTACGCCCGGGATCGGACCCGAGTGCCGGAGACGACACCCAGCAGAGGCCTACTCAGGATTCAGCGCCGTGTCTTGGCCACAGGCGTGAACGCTTGAACCACAGGCGGTGCTCGTCCGGTACTCCATGGGTCTCCATGGCCTCGTCATCGCTGCCAGGGCGATGACCGTCCCAAACGGCAAGGTCGTAACTCACGCGGCTGCCTTCTCTCATCGGGTCCGGCCCAAAGTATGGCGGCTGAAGGGCTGATTGGGCTCGAACTGGTACCCATGCTCCACGTACGGATTTGCCACAGAGATGCAAGGCCGTCAGCGGGCGAAGGGGGCATGGAACTCGACCTCTCCAGCCTCAAGCTGCTGGTGGTGTCGGTCGGCTGGGACCTGGTCGGCCAGGACCACGATGACGAGTTCCGTCGGCTCCGCCGCCAGGCGGGGCCCGCGATCCAGTTCCTGCTCCAGCGGCTCGACGACGAGCAGGAGGTGGTCGTCGGACACCTCGACCTCGGCAGCGACGACTACCTCGCCGAGACCGACCGGCACCGTGCCCTCGGCGCCACCGAGGTCCGACGTACGCCGGACTGGGTGACGCTGCGCGACCCCAGCGGCCGTCTCTACTGCGTCACCCTGCAGCCCGTCGAGCAACCGGCCGTCTGACCGCCCCGCCTGACTGCCCGTGGTGACGGGTCAGCAGGTAGGGAAACGGTCCGAGCACGATGTGCGAGCCGACGGGCATGAACAGCATTCCCAACGCCACGGAGCACGGCTCTAGCCACCGCACCTCATCCGGCCGTCCCACTCCCACCAGGTCCTCGGTTTCCGCGGGTGGAAGGGCACTGAAGACCTGGCGAGCGCTGTGACGCGACCGAATCTCTGTCGGGGGGTCGACGCTCATACCTCGACCGTAAGGGGGAGGCGTCAGTGGGTGGAGAGTCCAAAGCCCCGGAGGTGGGTCACATCTCCTCGTGGCGCTCGGGGTCGCCGCCGAACAGCCGACCGTCCTCACGGCCCAGCGCGCTGATCGCGTCCACCTCCGGAGGGGAGAGCTCGAAGCCGAAGACGTCCAGGTTCGCCGCCTGGCGCTCCCGGCTCGCGGATTTCGGGATCGGGATGCAGCCGAGCTGGAGCTGCCAGCGGAGGACCACCTGTGCGGGCGAGACGCCGTGTGCCTCGGCCGCTTTGGCGACGGGTGCCTCCTCGAAGGGCGCCCGTCGTTTGCCCAGCGGACTCCACGACTCGGTGCGTATGCCGAGGCCGTCGTGGACGCGGCGCATGCGCGACTGGGGAAAGTAGGGGTGCAGCTCGATCTGGTTCACCGCCGGTGTCACCCCGGTGGCCTCGATGACGCGAGCGAGGTGCTCCTCGGTGAAGTTCGAGACGCCGATCGACCGGACGAGGCCCCGCTGCTGCAGGCCCACCAGCGCACGCCACGCATCGACGTACTTCCCGACGCGGGGGTTCGGCCAGTGGATGAGGTGCAGGTCGAGGTAGTCGAGGCCGAGCCGCTTCAGCGAGTCCTGCGTGCTGACGATCGCGTCGTCGTACTCATGGTGGCGGCCGGGGATCTTGCTGGTGACGAAGAGCTGGTCGCGTGGCATGCCGGAGCGGCGGATCGCCTCGCCGATCTCCCGCTCGTTCTCGTAGTTCACGGCGGTGTCGATGAGGCGGTAGCCCACGTCGATGGCACTCATGACGGCCGCGACGCCCTCCTCACCGCGCAGCGAGTAGGTGCCGAAACCGATCGCGGGGATCAGCTGGCCGTCGTTCAGCGGGTGCGTCGGGACCATGCCCGAAACCTACGCTCTCGCCCCACCGGAGAGGAGACTCGGAGGGGCGAGCGGGTCCATAGGTTGGGCGGATCCCAGGTCAGTAGGGGCTCGTGCGGGCCGCGGTCAGCGCGCGGCGGAGATCGAAGTAGGCCGGGGCGCTGTAGACGAGCCAGGGCCGGCTGTACCAGAGGTAGGCGTCGACGTGGGCCCGGGCCTGAGCCCGCTGTGTCGCCGAGAGGCCCCATCGCAGCGACGCGACGTCGGTAGTCGGCGGGATGCCGAGGGCGACACAGCGGCGCTCGAGACGCGTCCGGCAGGTCTCCGCCACGTCGAACCAGCCGCTCGGGTGCTTGGCGTAGTACTGGCGGTAGGTGAACGGCCGGGCGTTGTCGGAGGTGTCGATGACGAAGTGCCGGTTCGGGAGCCGGAGCTTGGCCAGCTCGGCCACTACCTTGGTGCCGTACGCGATCTCCGCGGCCGTGCCGGTGTAGTGGGTCGCGCCCAGGGAGAACCCGCGCGCGTAGCGGATGCCGGCGGCCCGGAGCATGTGCGCGGCCTCCGAGGGCGAGAGCCAGTCTGAGTCGCTGGCGTCGAGGTAGATCGTCGTGCGGGGAAGGGCCGAGAACACGCGTGCGGCGTACGAGGCCAGGCGCAGGCGCACCGACGGGCGCCAGCCCTGGAGCGCCACTGCGAGGTCCGGCTCGAGGACCATGGCGACGCGTGCGTTGCCGATGCCCCGAGCGGCGTTGTCGACCCAGCGGCGGTAGGAAGCCTGCTCGGCGAGCGTGAGGGGCACGTGCTTGGCGCCCTCGCCGCGGGGCCAGAGCCGGAACACCGACAGCTGCACGAGCGCGTTCGGGTTCCCGGCCTGTGACTTGGTGATGTAGTCGCGGATCTTGCCCTCGACGAGACGGTCCTCGGCGATGTCGGTGAACCAGAACATCCGGGGGCGCAGTGCCATCTTGGCCAGCATCAGCTTCTTGGTGCCGGTGGAGTCCTGGTACCAGCGGTAGATCTTGTCGTGGTTGTCGAGGCCCCACGGACCTGCGGCGAGCGGGTTGCCGGACGCCGCTCGCATCGTCGCGGTCTGCGCCTGCGCGGTCGTGCCGGGCGCGAGGGTGGCGAGCATCGCGGCCACGAGCGCCGCCAGGACCGTGAGGTGACGACGGAGGGTTCCAGGCGCGGAGGAGTTGAGGGGGTTTCGCATGAAGAGCCACGCTTCCAGCCGAGTGAGGGTCCTTTACCCAAGACTGTGCCGTCTTGGACGGAAACGCGCAGTGGATTCCTCGAAGTCCGATTCGCCTGTGATACGCCCGGTGGGGTCAGAGGGAGTGGCGTGACCGGAGAGGCGGGGTGTGCGTCGGATGGTGTTTTCGCAGGTCACACCACGTGGAGCGCAAGTCGCGGCGCGGGCGGTGGGGAGGAGGGCGTGGGTCGCCGGGCTCAGAGCCGACGCGGGCGTGTGCGAGCGATGGGGGACATGGGACGAGCCCGGGCCGCTCCCCGGCCGTCCGGGAGACCTTCATGGAGGGAGAAGTCCCGCGCCCCGAGGTCGCCTCTAGAACAGGCGGTCAGCTTAGGGGCCGGAGGCGTGCCCGACCCTGGGTGTACCTGCCGCACCATCGACGCGGCGTAGCCGTCCACGATCGAGGTCGTCGACGGCGGAGCAACGCTGCTGGGCTCGGGGCGGTTCGGCACCGACAACGCGGGCTATCGGGCGATGCTGCCTTATGCGGATGCGCGCCAAGGCGGCTGAGGCGACGGCTGCGGCAGCGGGGTCACGTCGAGGAAGCCCGTGTCCAGATTCTGTCGGAGTGGGGGCGCATCCAGAGCCGCTCGGGCATTGGCTCGGGTTGCTGCTGACCGGTTCTGCGTATCGTTGTCCTCTGGTGGGTCGGAGTGGGGCGGCATCATGCCGACGGGACGCACTAGTCAGCCGTGTTCTGCGACCAATGCCAAAGCGCAAGAGCGGCTGCGACCTCGTCGATGGACAATTCGCGTCGCGCAACGGCTCGTGCCCACGCCGTGCGGCCGCCTCCCGGATAGCGCGCAGGGTGGCCTCGTGCGGCTCACCACCTCGGACTCCGCGAGTGCAGCGAGCAGGCGCTCGTCCTCTGGTATCAGTCTCAGCGTCATGGCCATGAGCCCATGACACCAAAGTGGTATCGCTGGGACATGCCGGGGAAGGTAACCAGCCGGAGGTGAAGGCCAAGCTCGTCAAGGTGCGAGGACCGCACCCTGACTAAGCTGTTGTTCGCTGGCGCAAGCCGATTACTTCGAGGGCTGCGGGGCCCTGCAGGCGATCCTGGGGTTGGCGCCGACATAGTTCAGTGGGCCCGCCAGGATCGTCACCACGACAGTGCTGGCCTCGGTGCAGTTGACCTGGTTCTGGGACAGGTAGCCGCGCTGCGCCGCCGCGATCGCCCCGATCACGAGCCACAGGACCAAGATGACCGTACCGACGCTGATGCTTGCGGAACTGCGCCGGGTGAGTGCTGTTGCCATGGATTGCCTCCGGGTAGGAATGTCGGGAGGCTCCGCTTTTACCCACTTTGAATGCAGTTGTCACCAAACTCGGCACGGTTCTTCAAGCAACCAACCTGCGTTCCTTCTTCCGCCGTCAGTAGGTCGCTGGGTGTAGGACGGGGGCATGGACGAGGTTAGGCGCCATCGGCACCCCGGCCGGCTCCACGTGGCTCGACAGATGCTGACGCTCGCGATGTCCGCCTGCCTGCTCGCGTCCTGCGGCAGTCACTCGACCCCGGATCGCACGGCCGGTGGTTCGCCGACGTTGTCCGCAGAGGCGCCCGGGCCCCGGTCTTCGGTTGCGCAGCCCCGACCCAGCGAGATCAGCGGCGACCTTCAGACCTTGCCCGCGACGGGCAACGCAGCCGAGCTTGCCCGCCAGCTCGAGAGTGCCCTGGCGACGTTGCGTGACCGACGTGCCACGGCGTCCGACGTACGTCGGGCGGGGGAGTTCCAGCAGCTCGCCGTGCGCACTCTTGCCACGGCTCCTGTCGCATTTCGCCGGAAGGTCACAGCCCGCCTGCATCCCGAGGCGGCGCTGCTCACCCGGAGCGATGTCCGAGCGGCCAGGCTGCTTCACGAGATGACCAGCCCACAGAAGAAGCTGCCCCGCTGGCGCATCGTGGCGCCGCCCCCTGCGAAGGAGCTTCTCTCCCACTACCACGAGGCCCAGCGGCGCGTTGGCGTGCCGTGGACCTACCTGGCGGCCATCCACCTCGTCGAGACGCGCATGGGTCGCATCCGCGGTGCGAGCACGGCAGGGGCTCGCGGACCCATGCAGTTCCTTCCGTCGACGTGGGCGTTGTACGGCCACGGCGGCAACATCAACGACCCACGGGACGCGATCCTGGCCGCCGCACGGCTCCTGAGGCACAACGGCGCGCCCGGTGACATGGCCAAGGCGCTGTGGCACTTCAACCCGTCCGAGAACTACGTGCGTGCGGTGACCGAGTACGCCCGCACGATGCAGCGATCGAACTCTGCCTATCGCGGCTACTGGCACTGGCGTGTGTTGTACCGCCACGTGCGCGGCACCTATGTGCTGCCCGTCGGCTACCCGGACTCACACGCCGTCTTGCTACAAGACAACTAGAGCGCTGACTCCTCGATGCAGGCGCCCCGCGGCGCTGTGGGGCACACGCGGCACCGGTCAGCCGCGATGGACCGGGATGGCGCGGACACCTCCGGCGTCGGAGAGCACGATGACCTCGTCAGAGGTCGTCCCTCCCAACGCTGCCATCACCTCGTCGACCGACCACGTCGCCGACCCGTCGTCGGTCCGGGACCACGCCCGCACCTGACCATGGGTGCGCTGGGCGACCTCATGGGCGATCTCCGGGTCGGACGGGCCGACGAGCAGCACGAACTTCGGCCCGTGCGTCTTGATCTCGGCGGGCACGTGTTCCCGATCGGCCCGGTAGACCGCCCAGTGGTACGCGGCTATGGCGGCTGTCGTGAGCAGGACGCCGATCGAGAAACGCATCCTGCGAAGTGTCTCCGCGCCCACGTCTCCGTCGACGACATCCTCGAAGAAGAGGTAGACGCCGACCAGGAGCGCGATGACGGCGGCCACGCCCCCCAGACCGAAGAGCACGAAGAGGTACAGCCGTCTGGTCGTGGACATGAGCTCTGCGGCCGGTGCGGCCTTGGCCGCCGCCTGGATCCGCCGCCAGTAGAGCCACCACACCGGCGCGCCGACGGCCAGCAAAGTGGCAGCTGCCAGGAGCGTGTTGACGGTGCTGCCGCCGCCGACGATGACCCGCTCCGGCCCCGTCACCGCCTCGATGAGTGCCACAACCGCCGTGGTCAGACCCGCCGCGGCGGCAAGGAGACCGATGCCTGCCATCAGGTACTCGTAGATCCGACGCACCTCCGTGCGGGGTCCGGCGCCCGCCTCCTCCAGGACCGCCTGGTGATACCACCACACCAGGAGGCCCACGACGGCGGCCGCAGCCTGGGTCGGGGCTTGCTCGAAGTGCTTCCCGGCATCCGCGAACCTGGGGTCACCCACCAGCCACACGAGCACGGAGTAGAGGAGCGTGCTGGCGGAGGTGATCGCGGTGACAAGCCCTCCAGCCACCCCGGCCAGCAGCACGTAGGCGAACCAGAGCGCGTCGCGCTGGGACTTGGCAGCTGTTCTGACCCAGTAGACGAACCACACCGGAGCGCCGACCGCCAGGGTGACGCCGCCTTGCAAGATCGGGCTTCCCGCACCGGCGAGGACCGCGTCGCCCTCCAGTCCCAGCAGGGAGCGGAGCGCCCCCGCCAGGACTCCAGCAAGCCCCGTCGCAGCGGTCGCCAGGCCGATGAGCGAACCGGCGAGGTGGTGCACCCGAGAGTGCTCGTGCGGGGTGACGCGGGCATCGAGCCGCCAGTGGGCGACCCAGAGCGCGCCCCACACCAGGAACGTGGCCAGCCCACGACCGCTGTAGTCGTTCAGCCCTGTGGCCCACTCGAGCACCTGGCCGAGCCCGGTCATGCCCAGGACCAGAGACGTCAAGGAGGCGGCAGTGATGTAGAAGCCCCAGCCGAGCGACCGGGGTTCTTCGGTGTCCGCGGCGAACCTGCGGCGCGACCAGAGCGCAACGCCCGTGTACAGGGGTACACCGACGACGGTGAAGGCCAGGTTCCGCGCCAGCTCCGTCTCGTCGCCCGCTGCAAGGACGTCTCGCTCGAGCAGCCGGCCGAGGAGCCCCGAGATACCGACGCCGACGACGACGAGCAGCCCATAGAGCAAGAGGTACTGGAAGAACCTCCGCACCCCGTGTCCGTCCGGCGCACCGCCCCCCTCCCGCGCGCCGACCTTGCGGACGGCGAGCACGACGAGGACCGCCACCAGGATCAGAAACAGCAGACCCACGGCCATGTCAGCTCCCCTTGGTGCATTCGTACATCGGCCAGGGCTCTCCGGCGATGAGCCAGTCCCCACCGGCCCTGGTCAGCCGGAAGGTGTGCTCCTCGCCGTACTCGGAGCTCTCCAGCGGCCCCCCGGAAGACATGACAACATCGACCTTGACCTGGGCGGTCTCACCGTCGACCTCGGTGTCTCGGAGGACGACCCTGACGTCGTCCGGCACGTACGCCCGATCGAGATCCTCGACCGTGCAGGAGCTCTCCTCAGCCAGGAGATCGACGGCATCCTGATGATCTCCGTCGATCACCGCGGTGAAGTAGGCCTGGACCACACCCTCTGGCGTCCCCCGGTCGTACTGAGGCACTTGCCGGGTCGCGGACAAGACACCTGCGACGACCCCGATGACGGCGATGACGCCCACCACGATCGCAAGGATCCGGTTCGGGCGGCTGGTCACGTTCTCAGCATCCCGCAGCAGAGGGCCGCACGCGTGGTGTTCGCTCTAACGCGGCTCGACGCGTGGAAGCCGTCACCGACACGTGCAAGCCGACGCCAGCACTCCGCCCCGCGACGAGGTCAGTGGCGGACCGGGAGCACCAGACGACTCGGGTGCCGTGGGGAATGGTGGATGGTGATCACTCCGCCAACCTGGTCGACCATCTGCGGAGCGGTGGGGAGGAGGTGCGGGGTGTCGTAGGCCTGAACCGTGATCCTCAGCCGGTGTCCCGGCTTCAGCACGGCACCGGTCGGAAAGACCTCCACGTCCACCCCCATCACTTTCCCCGCCTTGACGGGCAGTTGCGCGGCACGCGTGAACGGATGGAACGGCTGGATGATCTGCCGGCCGAGGCGTGCGCTCCGGCGCCGGTCGAGGGCCCGGTGGCTGAGCACCTGCCAACCTCCGGTGAGCCGGTCCACAGTGCCGTCCGGGGCGACGTCCTCGACGTGCACCGACAGCATCCCGTCTCGCGCCGTGGTGGAGACGAAAAGCCGGGCGTTGATCGGGCCCATCAGGTGCATGGCCCGCGTGAACGGGGCAGTCTGGTACGACGTTCCGGCGAGGTCGTTGAGACGGCTGTCGCTTTCGCACTGCGTCCCCGAGACGATGCCCGCCGTCCACTGGGAGGCACTTCGGGTGCAGAGACCTGCGACAGGCACCGGGTAGACGTCGTCCGTCCCGGGGGTGCGTCCGGCTCCACGGACAAGCTTCCCGGGAGCACCGCCGGGCGTCGAGTCGCCGTCGAGCCGGTAGGCCACGGCGTCGACGCTGCTCGGCAGCCACCGCGACGCCGTACGCCACCGTCCGGAGCCGATCTCGTAGTAGCTCACCGGCTTCACGTCTGAGCCGAGGGCGCGGTCGGGGACCCCACGCACGTAACGGTCGAACCAGCGCAGCGCGAGCGCGTCGAGCGAGGTCGCCCCATCGGCGGCGAGTCCGGGGGAGGAGGACGCCTGTAGGTGCGTCCACGGCCCGATCAGCAGTCTGGAGGGGACGCCGTTGGCGCGCAGCCGCTGGTAGAGGAGTGGCTCGCTGCGCTGGAAGAGGTCGTACTCGCCGCCGGTGACGAAGGTTGGTACGTCGACCCGGTCGACGACCGACAGGGGCGAGCGCTTGCGGTAGAAGGGCCCGTCGTACGCAGCATCGCCACCTGTCGTGGCACCCGCGAGCATCGGGAGCTGGAACGCCGCTGCGCCACCGACGTGCTGCAGCAGCGAGATGAGCGACTCGTCGGGTGCCATGGCCGTGTAGGCGGGAGGCACCACGCCGGTCGCCGTCACGAGGCCCAGCCACAGCGGGATGAAGCCGGCGTCGACCTGGCCTCCGGAGGCGACGACATCGCGGTAGACGTCGCCGGCGGGCACGATCGGGAAGGTCGCCTTCAGGCCCGGGGGCCGCTGGGCCGCGGTGAAGAACTGGTTGATCGCGGCGTACGAGATGCCCCACAACCCCACCCGGCCGTTGCTCCAGGGACGTCGCTTGGAGTGTGCCCAGCGGACCAGCTCGTAGCCGTCGCGCTGCTCACGGCTGCCGAAGGAGTCCCAGCTTCCATGGGAGGAGCCAGTCCCGCGTACGTCGACCACGACCTGTACGTAGCCGTGCTCCACCAGGTAGTCGTTGCGGAAGCCCAGCTGCGGCGCGCTCTTGTTGTACGGGGTCTGGGTGACGATCACCGGGAACCGGCCGGACGCTGGTGATCCGTCGGCCCTGGCCGGCCGGTAGACGTTGGCGTACAGCTTCACCCCGTCGGACATGGTGATCGGCACGTCGGAGGTCACGTTCACGCCGTACCTCGCAGACCGAGGCCGCCAGCCCGAGGCAGCAGCCCCCGCCCTCGACGAGACGTGCAACGTGCGCAGCGCCGTGCCGTCAGCGGACGCGGCGGTCGACGCAACCGAGGTGAGGGCGGTGAACGCCAGTGCCGCGCTGACCAGGCTTGCGACGACGGCGGTTGCACGGGAAGCAACACGGTGCATGGGGCGCTCTCCTCGAGTCAGGGTCGACGAGTGTCAACGAAGAGCTTGCAGCCCTGGTTACGGCTTTAGGGTCCGGCCTGGCTGCGCCTGGAGCTGTGAACCGACGCCGTGTCGCGGGTTAGGTCCTGACGGCAGGGGTACACCTGTTCGCACGGGGCGGGTGTCACTCGGGGAGGGCAAGGACATCGTGAGCATGGGGCAACGTTCGGGTGGCTACGCCAATCGTCCCGCTCCTAGCGGGTTGGCCGACGTCATCGACACCATCCTGGACAAGGGCCTCGTCCTGGACGTGTACGTGCGTGTGTCGCTGCTGGGCATCGAGGTGCTCACCATCGACGCCCGTGTGGTGGTCGCGAGCGTCGACACGTACCTGCGCTTCGCCGAGGCGGTCAACCGGCTCGACCTCACCGAGACGCAGACGGCGGGCATTGCCGGTCTGATCGAGGACACGACGTCCGGGGTGGCGAAGGGCAAGGTCACCGGAGTCGTCGACGCCGCCACCGAGAAGGTCGGGGAGTGGCTCTCGCCGAGGGAGCAGTGACGGCCTCACGACGAGAGGTCCGCAACCTGGAGCCTCAGCGCTCGTCTTCGAAGCTCACGTGGCTGACGTGCATCTCGGGTCCGTCGAAGCCGGCGCGGTCGACGTGCTCGATGATGCTGCGCACCTGCGCCCGGTCATGCTCGTCCGGGCACTCGACCAGCAGCCGCTCCTGGCCGCCCTCCGTGTCCGACACGGCGGTGAACCCTTCGCGCGACAGGGCTGCCATCAAGATGGCTGGATCCTGGCCGTTGGGCACGGCGTAGACGACGGTGTGCGCACCCGGCTGGTGGAGCCGGGTCTCGGTCCTAGCCTCGTCGAGCGTCCACCTACGAAGTGCCAACATCAGCGCCACGGACAGCACGACGACGCCGACAAGCAACATCCCGAAAACGATCATGACTCCTCCAACCCGCGAACCCCGCCCCGGAGTACTCCACGTGCTTCGGAGGTCCGCTGACGCGCGGCCTGCCCCGCCTGACTCTTCGAGAGTGCTCCTACCTTGGTCCCCCGTCGAGGGACCTGAGTCACGTGCGACGGGTCTCTGGTCCTGAGAAGCCACGCCGCCGTCAGTCGGCGCGGCATACTTCAGCGAGAGCATCCGTGAGCCGAACCGTCGCGAATGCACTCAGTACGGCGCAAAGGGGACTCGCCTTGGCCAAGCTCATCTACTCGGCGATCACGTCGCTGGACGGCTACGTGGCCGACCAGGACGGGAACTTCGAGTGGGCTGCGCCGGACGAGCAGGTGCACGCCTTCGTGAACGACCTCGAGCGGCCGATCGGCACCTATCTCTACGGGCGACGCATGTACGAGGTGATGCTCTACTGGGAGAGCGCGCCGACCGCCGACGACGATTCGCCCGCCGGCAGGGACTTCGCCGGGATCTGGCAGGCGGCCGACAAGGTGGTGTACTCCAAGTCGCTGGGGGCGGTGTCCAGCGTCAGGACGCGGATCGAGCGCGAGTTCGACCCCGGAGCCGTCCGGCAGCTGAAGGCAGCAGCGGAACGTGACCTGAGCGTGGGCGGTCCCGAGCTCGCCGCGCAAGCGATCAAGGCCGGCCTGGTCGACGAGTACCAGCTCTTCGTCACGCCCTACGTCGTCGGAGGCGGCAATCGGTGGCTGCCCGATGACGTCCGCCTGGAGCTGCAGCTGTTGGACGAACGCCGGTTCGGGAGCGGCGTGGTGTACCTGCGCTACGGCATGGCGCAGGGTCGCCGCTAGCTCCTCCTCGGCCGTCAGCGGTGCAGAGTTCCCTGGATCGCCCCGGCCGGATACTTCGCGTTGTGCACGTTGAAGTAGTACTGCCCCGGGTGCGCCAGGATCTTCCCGACCAGCGCACGCGACGCCTTGGTCGTGCAGCGCGCCCCGCCGGTGACCGATCCGGTCAGGTCGATCGCGACGCCCCCGTCGGAGGCGCGGTGGATGTGGGCCGCCTTCGGCGTCCCGATCTTGTGCCACGTGACCGTCGCGCAGACCCTGTGCTGGGACTTGGACAACCGGAAAGTGGCCTTGCCCGATCCGTCGGGATCTCCGCTTCCGGTCAGGCTCGCCTCCAGCCGGCTCACAGCGACCTGCTGCCTTGCCGAGGCGCTTTCTGCGGTCACACCGACCGTCGCCGCGGATGCGGCCGCGACGAGGCACATGGTGAGGCCGACGACACTTGCCTGCCGGCGTACCGGCTCCAACTCAGCTGACATGGCTCTTCCTCCTTTTGTCGCAACACGGCTGAGCCGGCGGGACGGTTCATGGGAGTGAGGCACATGGGTGACGGGACGCCTCATCCCATCTGGATGATGCAGGCGGCGGGACCGGCACGGAGGATCGTGGTGAGGCTGCTGGAGGATCTGCGCAGGAGGGGGTTGAACCATGATGACCACGGCGAGCTCGTGGCGAGGCTGAGCCATGGGCGACACATCGGTTGAGGTTGCGCTCGACCTCCGGGCCCAGCATGCAGAGGGGCCGCTCTGGGACGCTGCGTCAGCGCGCCTGTGGTGGGTGGACATCACCGGAGACCGGGTGCACTGCTTCGACCCGGAGTCGAGCAAGGACACCTCGTGGAACACTCTGGGGCAGCCCGGTGGCGTCGTCCTGAACTCGGCCGGGGAGCCCGTCGTGGCAACCCCTGAAGGACTGGCCGTGCTCGACCGCAGCACGGGCCTGACGGATCTACGTGTGCCGATCGAGCGTGACCAACCGGAGAACCGCGCCAACGATGTCAAGGTCGACAGCCACGGTCGGGCCTGGGTCGGCACGATGGCCTTCGACAAGCGGCCACGGCACGCGGTGTTGTACCGGGTCGAGGGCCACACGGTCACTCGGGTGGTGGAGGGGCTCACGATCTCCAACGGGCCCGCCCTCGACGAGCGGCAAGGGCGTCTCTACCTCGCCGACACGGCTCTCTGGATCGTGGACGTGTTCGACCTGGACCCGGGAACAGGCAGGCTCTCGGGCCGTCGTCGCTTCCTCGACTTCAGTGAGGCCCAGGTCTGGCCTGACGGCATGACTGTGGACGACGAAGGCATGTTCTGGGTCGCGCTCGGTCGCGCCGGAGCCGTCCACCGCTACCGCGCCGACGGGACTCTCGACGGCGTCATCGAGGTACCGACGAGCAACCCGACCTCGCTCACCTTCGGCGGAGCCGACGGCGGCGAGCTCTTCATCACGACCTCGTGGTTCGACGTGGACCCCGGGATCCGTGCAACGCAGCACCAGGCGGGGGCGATCTTCCGGTGCCGTCCTGGCGTGACTGGGCGGCCCTCGCCACGCTACGCGGAGGTCCAGCCGGTGTGATGAGGCCCCGAGCGCGGTCTCCCACCGGGCCGATGGAGATCGACGGATCAGCCTTTGACCACTCCAAGGGGGCCAGCCTGGCGACCTTCCTGGCGAGCCCGGCCTGGTGGCTGACGTCCACGACGGCATCGATGTTCCTTATAGGCGTCCGGCCTCTCCTCGGCCAGGCCCCGCCACGATCTGCCGCGTACCAGGACGTAGGAGGCCGTTCCCATCGTGCCCGGGATGAGCACGGGTTGGCCGACGTCCACCAGGTCGGGCGGTCCGTCGGGGTGCCCGGGCGGCAGTGACCTGGTCGCCCCTTTGCGGTGCACGCACATCGTGCGCGACCCGCAATACGGGCACCTCCCTCGAGCACGCGGTGCAGCGCCGCGCGGTCGGGCAGCGGCCACACGCCCCTGCCGCCGATACCACGCGGGGTCGCGTGGTCGAGCCGGTCCATCACGGACACGAGCCGAGGCGCGAGACGGTCGGTCTGCAGATCGGGTGCAACGAGCAGCCGCACCCCGCAGGAGATGTCGAAGCCGACGCCACCGGGCGAGACCACTCCATCGGCGTCGACATCCGTAGCAGCCACGCCTCCGATGGGGAAGCCGTATCCCCAGTGGACGTCGGGCATCGCCTAGGAAGCCCTGACGATCCCGGGCAGGGTGGCGACGTTCGCCACCTGCAGCAGCGACTTGTCGCCATGCTCCTGCGGCAGGAGCGACCTCGACGCGAACACGACTCCCGGCACCCGCATCGCGCCTTCACGCTCGATCCGGAAGCGGAACGGAGTCTCCTCGACGAGCTTCATGGCCGTCCATGCGTGTGCTTGGTCGAAAGACCCTGGCAGCCTGTCGCGGAACGTGCTCTGCTGGCTTCACCAGGAGGGGAGCTGGTCATGGACGAGAACGGGGCCGGGCATCGGTCGGTGCCGCACACGGCAGACCTCCGCATCGAGGCATGGGCACCGACGCGTGAGGGGTGCATAGCCCAGGCGGTGCTGGGCGCTGTAGAAAGCTTTCTCGACACCTCATCCGCTCATCCCGCCCGCACCCGGCGACGTCAGCTGACGGCGCACAGCGACGACGACCTGCTCGCCACCGTGCTCGACGAGGTCATCTACCTCCTCGACACCGATGACGAGGTGCCCGTCGACGTGGAGCTGGAGCCTGAGGGTGAAGGCGTCGACGTACGGTTCGCGATGGTCGACGCGAGCGAGCTCCCTCAGGTGGGGGCGGTACCGAAGGCGGTTTCGCTGCACGAACTCTCGCTCGCTCCTGGACCCGGCGGCTGGCGGTGCTCGGTGACGCTCGACGTGTGAGCTGGCGTCTGTGACACGAATGGACCTGCGAGGCGATTTTCCTTCGCCGGTATTGTCCGGATCAGGTGTTGGGGGTCGCCATCCGATCTTTCAACCTTCTGGCCTCTCAGCCTTTCGGCTCCCTCGCCCGTCTCGCAGGCCTCTTCCAGAGTGCCCATCTCGCCTCGGTCGCAACAGGCCCCGAACAACCCGGTTTCCCGGTTGCCGAACGGACTATGAACCTGCTCCTGAAAGGCCATCCCGCCGCGCGGGACTCGGCCGTCAGGCCTCCGCGCTCTGGCCACGACAGTGCCGTCATTTTGCCGACGGCGGGCCCGATGATTCACCACTGGTCCAGGTGACTCCCGGTAACTGACGAATTCGCCGCGAGCCGGCCGGGACCGGTTCTAGCCTGGGAGAAAGGCCACGTTTTGTAAGGGGGGCCGGCGATGGCAACGGTCGACGTGCGGATGAATCCGGGCCGTGGGGGCTGGGAATGGCGGGTTGTCGACGGTCAGGGGCAGCTGCGTCTTGCGGGCACGCACCCGACCCGGGAGGCGGCCGAAGAGACGGGGCGGTTCTGGCTCGCCCAAGTGCAGTGCTCTGAAGCCGACGTCCAGGCGTGATCCCTGTGGACCTCCGACCCCCGTGATCGGAGGGCCACACCGGTTGCCGCACGCCCGAGAGCAACCTTGCCCCGCTCTGTCAGCATCCTCCTGATCGACATGCGGGCGCAATGACCGGGCGCGTTCATGTCTAGCCGCGCCACCTGCTTCAGCAGGTCGGGCGACGTGAGCCGTCCGAGTTCTGCACGTCTACGCAACTGCAACTACACGCAGGCCCGGTTGACCCGATTCTCCGCACGCGGGGTGCCCGGGGACCGTTCAATGGAGATCGACCGGTTGAGGGGCCGGTCCCTGGGGACACGAGGGGGAGCCATGAGTGACGTACCACCGCAGCGGGCCCTAGGTGGTGCGGCCACCCTCGACCCGGAGGAGCTGATCGACCGGTTGAGCCGCGACCTGGAGCGCGCCATCTCGTTCGCCGAGGAATGCCGCTGGCGGTGCCCCGAGCTCACGGCCGAGGCCGACCAGCTCGCCACGGCGGCCATGACCTTGTTCGGCAAGACGATGCGCTCCGTACAGAGCGCCACGCCGGCGCACAACTGACCCAACCGGGGGGTCGCGACAGGTTCCGCGCGCTGTCACGATGCCTTATGAGCCTCGATCCCGTAGAGACGAATCCCCACCACTACAAGGTCGTGTTCGAGAACGACCGGGTGCGAGTCCTGGAGTACACCGACCAGCCGGGGGAGAAGACCACTCCGCACAAGCACCCGGACAGCGTGATGTACACGTTGAGCACCTTCCGACGCCGCCTCGTCTCGGGTGAGGTTCAGCGCGAGGTCGAGCTGGAATCCGGCGGCGTGAACTGGCTGCCGGCGCAGGAGCACTACGGCGAGAACATCGGCGAGACGGAGACGCACGTGCTCTTCGTCGAGCTGAAGGAGCCCGCACGCGGGATGGCGGAGCATGAGGGGATCGGTCCCGAGCTCTCCTGACCTGTCGTGGTCCCGGGAGCGCCGGGTTTTCCAACAGTCCGACCGGTTCGGTACGTTGGAGGGACCGACCCGGCAACGAGATAGGACAGGGCCGACCACCCCGATGGACGACTCGCAAAGACCCATGCGTCACCGGCTTCTCGGCGGTGACGCGACATGACCGAGGTTCTCCTCCTTCTCCTCTCCCTCGCACTCGTCCTCGCCTGTGGCGTCTTCGTCGCCGCCGAGTTCGCGTTCGTGACCGTCGACCGTGCCGCGGTGGACCGGGCAGCCGATGAGGGTAGCCGCTCCGCGCAAGGGGTCCGGTCGGCGTTGCGTTCGCTGTCGACCCAGCTCTCGGGCGCCCAGGTCGGCATCACGGTCACCAACCTCGCGATCGGCTTCCTGGCAGAGCCCGCCGTCGCCGGGCTCCTCAGAGGTCCGCTCGAAAGCGCCGGGTTGCCTGCCTCGGCGGTCGGCCCCGTGGCTATCGGCGTCGGCATCTTCCTCGCGACGGCGTTCACGATGGTGTTCGGCGAGCTCGTGCCGAAGAACCTCGCCATCGCCAAGCCGATGGGTACGGCGACGGCCACCCAGGCGATCCAGCGTGCCTTCACCAAGGCCATGCGGCTGCCGATCCGTCTGCTCAACGGCTCCGCCAACGCGATCGTCCGCCGGCTCGGCATCGAGCCGCAGGAGGAGCTGCGCTCAGCACGTACCTCCACCGAGCTCGCCTCCCTGATCCGGCGCTCGGCGAAGCAGGGCACGCTCGACTCGGACGTCGCGAACCTCATGGAGCGTTCGGTCAGCTTCGGCCGGCGGACAGCGGGCGAGATCATGACCCCCCGCGTCCACATGGACAGCGTCGATGCCCAAGCACAGGTTGTCGAGGTCATCGAGCTCGCGCGCTCCACCGGGCACTCCCGCTTCCCGGTGGTGTCGCGGGAGAACGACAACGTGGTGGGTGCGGTGCACGTCAAGAACGCCGTCGCGGTCGACGTCGCCCGGAGGCGGTCCACCCGCGTGCGAAGCATCATGGTCGAGCCCACGGTCGTTCCCGAGACGCTCCGGCTCGACCCGCTCTTGGCGCTGCTGCGCGGTGAGGGTTTCCAGATGGCGGTCGTCGTCGACGAGTACGGCGGCACGGCCGGCGTCGTGACACTCGAGGACGTCGTGGAGGAGATCGTGGGCGACATCGCCGACGAGCACGACCCCCTCGGCGCCCGCCTCCGTCGTCGTCTCGACGGCAGCTGGTCGATCTCCGGTCTCCTGCGGCCCGACGAGGTGGCGTCCACGACCGGGATCGCCCTTCCGGAGCACGAGGACTACGACACGGTCGGCGGGCTCTTCCTTCAGGCGCTGGGACGGATGCCGGAGCCGGGCGACCACGTCGTCGTACCCCTGCCGGTCCGGCTGGACGAGCACGGTGACCCGCTGGCGCCGGAGGAGGCGGTGATCACCATCGAGCGGCTCGACGGCCTTCGGATCGACCGGCTCTCGCTGTTGTCACGCCTCGCATCGGTCACCCCCTCGGATGCCCCCGCGGACGACGCGGACGGGAGGGGTTCGGATGAGTGAGCTCACCGCGATCCTCGTAGCCTTGGCCCTGCTCGTCGCCAACGCCTTCTTCGTCGGTGCCGAGTTCGCATTGATCTCAGCCCGGCGGACACAGATCGAGCCTCGTGCCGCCTCGGGTTCACGCATGGCGCGGACCACGCTGCGAGCAATGGAGAACGTGACCGTCGTGATGGCGGGCGCTCAGCTCGGCATCACGCTCGCCTCCCTTGGGCTCGGTGCGCTCGGTGAGCCGGCGGTGGCCGGCCTGATCGAACCGTTGTTCCACGCCCTCTCCCTTCCGGAGAACCTGCTCCACCCCGTCTCGTTCGTGGTGGCGATGTCGGTCGTGGTCTACCTCCACGTCGTGCTGGGCGAGATGGTGCCGAAGAACATCGCCCTCGCCGGACCCGACCGGGCTGCTCTGGTGCTCGGACCTCCGATGATGGTCGTGGTCACGGTGCTCAAGCCGGTGGTCATCGTGCTCAACGCGATCGCGAACGGCGTCCTGCTGCTCATGCGGGTGAAGCCCAGGGAGGAAGTCACCTCTGCGTTCACGCGTGAAGAGGTCGCGGCGCTCGTCGACGAGTCACGGGGCGAGGGTCTGCTTCCCGAGGAGGAGTACGACCGTCTCTCAGGCGCTCTCGGCTTCACCGAGCGGACAGTGACCAGCGTGCTGATGTCGGCCGGAGACCTCACCACGGTTCGCCGCGGAGCCACCGTGGCTGAGGTGGAGCAGGTGTGCGCCGCCACCGGCTTCTCCCGCTTCCCGGTCGTGAACGACAGTGGGGAGCTCATGGGCTACCTGCACATCAAGGACGTGCTCGAGTCCGATCCCGCGCGGCGTGACCGGGTCGTCGACGACAAGTGGGTGCGGCCGTTCGCGACGGTCCGGCCGGTCGACGTACTCCACGACGCCCTCGAGACCCTCCAGCGCCGCGGCGCGCACATGGGCAGGGTGGTCGACGACGAGGGAATCGTGCTGGGTCTCGTGACGCTGGAGGACGTCCTCGAGGAGCTGGTGGGGGAGATCCGGGACTCGGCCCACGCCGAGAGCTGAGCTCCGCCGATTCGCTCGAGTGGTGCGCGATGGGGCAGAATGGACTCAGATGCCCCACCGGGGCGTCGAGGTCGTCTGCTTTCGCGCTCTGGACAGCGCGGTTTTTCTTTGACGGTGGCCCGCCGGTTCTGCACTGCAGATCCGTGCCAGGTGCCCCTTCCCAGCCGAACGAGCACTGCGGCCAGAACTCTCAACCGTGAGGACTGCTGTGCAGAACCACACTCCTGCCGGGGCGACTGCTCCGGACGCTCCTACCTTCCGTGCGCTCGGCGTGCCCACGCCCATCGCGCGGGAGCTCGACAACCGCGGTCTCGAGACCGCATTCCCCATCCAGGCGGCGACGCTGCCGACAACTCTTGCCGGCCGTGACGTGCTCGGTCGCGGGCGCACCGGGTCGGGCAAGACCCTCGCGTTCGGTATCCCGACCGTGGTGCGCATCGCCGGCTCCTCCTCCCGCCGGGAGCCGCTGCGCCCGCGCGGGCTCGTGCTGGTGCCGACCCGCGAGCTCGCCAACCAGGTTCTCGCCTCGATCGAGCCGCTCGCCGCGTCGATGGGCCTCCGCGCGACGGTCGTCTTCGGTGGTGTGCGCCAGGGCGCGCAGGTCGCCGCGCTGCGCAAGGGTGTCGACGTGCTGGTGGCCACGCCGGGCAGGCTCGAGGACCTGATCGACCAGAAGCTGTGCGACCTCGGCGCGGTCGAGGTGACGGTGCTTGACGAGGCCGACCACATGTCCGACATGGGCTTCCTGCCGGCGGTCAAGCGCCTGCTCGACAAGACCCCGAAGAAGGGTCAGCGGATGCTCTTCTCCGCGACCATGGACAACGACGTTGACGTTCTCGTGAAGCGCTACCTCAGCAACCCGCTCACGCACTCGGTCGACTCCGCGGCCGCCGCCCCGCCGGCGATGTCGCACCACCTTCTGAACGTGGCCGCGGCCGACAAGGCTGCAGTCATCCGGGAGCTCGCGTCGGGCCACGGCCGCGCCGTGCTCTTCACGCGCACCAAGCACGCCGCCAAGAAGCTCGCAAAGCAGCTCACCGCCTCGGGCATTCCCACGGTGGACCTGCACGGGAACCTCTCCCAGAACGCACGGGAGCGGAACCTCGCCGCGTTCAGCAGCGGGGAGGTGCGGGTTCTGGCGGCGACAGACATCGCGGCTCGGGGGATCCACGTGGACGACGTCGAGCTGGTGATCCACGTCGACCCGCCGTCGGAGCACAAGGCGTACCTGCACCGCTCCGGCCGCACGGCACGTGCGGGAGCCGCGGGTGCCGTCGTCACGCTCGTGACACCTGAGCAGAAGAAGGACGTGGCCACGCTGGTGCGCCTGGCCAAGGTGAGCCCGACAACGCTTTCCGTGCGGGCGGGCTCGGAGGAGCTGCGTCGTCTCGTCGGCCCGCCTGCGCCGAAGGTCGAGGCCCCGAGCCCGGCCGCCACGACACAGCAGCCGGCGCGCACCGGACCTCGCAGGCCGCGTTCCGGGTCGGGATCGCGATCGGGACAGCAGCCACGCTCCGGCGGCAGCCCGGACCGGCGTGGTGGCAGCCGCGGGCGGGGCCGAGGACGCGGCCGCAGCCAGGCCGCCTGAGGCTCCAGACGCACACGACGGGTGGTCGACCTGCTTGGTCGGCCACCCGTCGTGCTCTCCCGGCTTCCTCGCCGAGCCGTCAGCCGATTCCCTGGACGGGCACCGACACGCCACCGTTGACGACCGCGCTCGCGGTCGTGCGCGTCGAGCGCTTCAGGAACGTCCCGTCGCGCTTGAAGAGCATCAGGTTCGCCAGGACGGCGTCGTTGCGCGGCTGCTGGCGCAGGCGACGCATCAGCCCCTCCCACGTCTCCGGGGCCTTCGCGGTGACGTAGGGGTCCTCGGAGAACTCACCCTCTCCCTCGGGGAAGGAGGAGTTACCACCGAGGAACTCGAGGACGCCGCCCTTCATGCCGATGTGCCGCGGCACGCGCACCTTCACCGGCACCCAGGTGGGGCCGAGCTGCCTGGAGGTGAGAAGCACCCGGAACCGCTTGGTGGTGCTGTGCCGCAGGAACAGCGGCCGGTCGGTCCTCACCGGGCGCCACCGGCCCCCTGCGAAGATCTGCACCTTCGCAACCGAGTAGGCGGTGTACTTCCTCGACATCGTCGACCTCGTGTTCACGGCCTTGATGGTGATGTCCCCGACGTCGTTGAACTGCAGCTGTGCGAGCTGGTCGTAGAGGTCGAACGAGGTGTCGAACGTGATGTCGGTGTCACTGGCGAACCGGTCCTCGCGTTGCAGTGCGAACTCCCGCCCGTCGGCCCGGCGCCCGGTGATCAGCCAGCTGACGAGCGCCGAGCCGCGACCGATGGCGTCGAAGACCCGGTCCTCGTCGGCCATCATGTGGAAGGCCGAGATGTCGGGTACGGCGTCCGCGACGCTGACCCGGGTCGTCCCCGTCCGCGACCACTCGCCGGGCACCCCGACGTACGACGTGACACGGGTCGTGCGCGGCGCGGCCGTTCCGGACTGGATACCCGCGATGCCGGCGACGCGGTCCTGGAGGATCGAGCCGACCGGGGCCGAGGCGTTGGCGACCTTGAACGGGGCTCCGAGGCTGTCCTCCTGGATGTAGAGGGCGTCGGCGCCGTGCATCGTCATCTGGCTCGGCCCGGTGAAGTTCATCCTGTGTCCAAAGCCGACGACCTGGTTGCCGCACACCGCCGTCGCGGTGCCGACGCCGACCGCAGAGACGTCCCCGTAGGACATGGAGGCGGCGAGGTTGCCGCCCGCCTCGACCGGGATCGGCTTGTCGGCGGCACTTACGGATCCGCCCTGGTAGACGCGCACGCCCTGCAAGTCGAACGCCTTCGCCGCCTGCTGCAGCCGCTTGTTGCTCGTCATGCCGGAGATGCTGAGCGGCACGGGCAGCCTGCTCATCCCGTTGGCCGTCTCGGCGCGGTCCAGCACGCCTGAGCTGACGAGCTGCCGGGCCATCGGCCCCGGGATGTCGACGCTCCCGCCGGTGGTGGCAGCGCGCAGGGTGGATGCCGCTGTCGGGTCCTTCGGCGCGGCAGAGACCAGCCGGTACATCTCGGCTGCCGGGGTGATGCCGGCAACCGGCGAGGGGCCGTAGGTCAGACCGTAGGCGACGGCGCCGATCAGCCGACCGTCAGAGGCGTAGACAGGCGAGCCGGACATGCCCTGCCAGATTCCGCCGACGCGGTCGATCTCGTCCGAGCTCAGTCGCGCCATGATCATGTCGAGGCCCGGCGCGATGCCGTCCTTGATCACGCCGAGAACCTCACCGTCGAAACCCGACGGCTGCGTGCCGGAGACGACGGTCTTGCCGGTGACCTCCTGGCCCTTCTCGACACTGGTGAGGGGATAGGGGAGGGGACAGTCGTCGGAGGGCGCCGAGGTGGCGGCAGGTGCGGCCGCGAGGCCCGAGACGAGGACCGCGGCGCTGATGGCTGCGTACACGGCAGCCCGAGGGCGACCGCGCAGTCCGCCACGCGGGCGGACAGGGGGAGTGTGGGACATCAAGGATCCTTCGTGAGGTGCGATGCCGCCCCGTGGTGGCAAATCGCCTAGGTAAAGGATGTCGTGGCAAAGACCTCGATGGAGTCGATTTCGGTAACAGTCCGTACAACTTTCCGGGCGTTTTTGGGACAAAGGTTTCGTTGCCGCCGACTGTGACAGCATTCCTGTCATGAACGAGGTCACCCGGCCACGGCTGGAAGGCACCATCGCTGTGCGCGGCGATCGCCGCCTCGGCTTCGCAGAGTTCGGCTCACCCCATGGGCCCGCGATCATCTGGATGCACGGCACGCCCGGTGCGCGTCGGCAGATTCCCGTCGAGGCTCGCGCTTACGCCGACCGCGAGGGGCTGCGCATCATCGGTATCGACCGGCCCGGCATCGGGTCCTCGACCCCGCATGTCTACGAGTCGATCATCGACTGGAGCGCGGACCTCGAGATGGTCGCTGACACGCTCGGCATCGACACCATGCGCCTGATCGGGCTCTCCGGCGGCGGTCCCTACGTGCTCGGTGCGGCGGCCGCACTGTCGGACCGCGTGCTCGGTGTCGCCGTGCTCGGGGGTGTCCCGCCGACCAGAGGCCCGGATGCCCCGGCCGGCGGGCTGGTCTCGCTCGCCGCCCGGCTCGAGCCGCTGGTGTCCGTGGGGCGGGTGCCGCTGGGCCTCGCCCTGACCATCGGCATCCGGTTGATGACGCCCCTCGCAGGGCCGGCGCTCGACCTCTACGCGCGCGTACAGCCGCCGGGCGACCGCGAGCTCTTGAGCCGGCCGGAGTTCAAGGCGATGTTCGTAGACGACCTCCTCAACGGCAGCCGCAAACAGGTCACCGCGCCGCTCTCGGACCTGATCCTCTTCTCGCGTCACTGGGGCTTCGAGGCCTCGGACGTCAGGGTGCCGGTGCGCTGGTGGCACGGCGACGACGACCACATCGTCCCGCACCGGCACGGCGAGCACATGGTCCGCCTCCTTCCCGACGCGGTGCTTCGCACCATCGAGGGCGAGAGCCATCTCTCGGGCCTGGGTCTCGCGGAGGAGATCCTCGCCACGCTCATGGGGCTGGAGCATCCCCGGAGCGACGCGCGCACCCGCTGAAGACCTCGCGGCAAGGTTTGTGGTAAATCTGGTGTCGCTGTGGCCTGTGGGACGTCTCGTAGGTCACAATGGGACAAAACTTCACACATCCGTCACCGAGAAACATCCTCGAGGACCCGAAGAGACCGCTGGGGAAGGCGTATCTCACGCCGGGAACAACAGGAGGTCACGGTGACGACACGTCATGCGACACGGGGCGTTCTCTACGTCCACTCTGCGCCGTCTGCGCTGTGCCCACACATCGAGTGGGCCGCAGGCGGCGTACTCGGCGTTGCCGTGAGCCTCGACTGGACGCCGCAGTCCGCCCAGGCCGGCACCTACCGTGCGGAGTACTCCTGGTCAGGGGAGGCGGGCACGGCCGCTGCGCTCGCCTCCGCCCTGCGCGGCTGGAACCACCTCCGTTTCGAGGTGACCGAGGAGCCGACCAGCGGCACCGAGGGCACTCGCTTCTCCTACACACCAGATCTCGGCATCTTCCACGCCGTCACAGGGATGCACGGCGACATCATGATTCCCGAGGACCGGCTCAAGGCTGCGGTGGTGAAGGCCGCACTCGGCGACACGACGCTGCTGAACGAGATCGACAAGCTCCTCGGGAAGCCGTGGGACGACGAGCTCGAGACGTTCCGCCACGCCGGCGACGGCGCCCCGGTCCGCTGGCTGCACCAGGTGGTCTGACCTCCCCCATCGCACGTCGTTCCTCACGGAGCGATAACGAATCCTGGTTCCTCGGCGGCGAACCCGGGTTCGCCCGACCATGGAGCCGTGGTTCGTCGGTCGCATTGGCTCCTGCTCCTGGCCGCGCTCCTTTCCTTGGCCGCCTGCTCGGCAGCCGCCGCTCCACTGGCCGGACGGCTCCGGCCGGGAGTCGTGGTGGCAGCAGCCGTTCACAACGACACCTCGACCCCGTTCAACCTCGTCTCCATGCCGGCGCTCATCCGGCACGAGTACGACGGTCGTGGACTCGAGATCGGGCGGTTGCTCGCCGCTGAGCTGAGCTCTGACCGTTACCACGTGACGTACCGCAGCGGCTCCCTGACCATCTCCGGCCAGCTCACCGTCCCGCGACGCACCGGGCGGTTCCCGCTGGTGGTCCTTGCCCACGGCTACGAGGCCCCCGCGACCTACCGCAGTGGCGCGGCGCTCAGCCGGGAACAGGCCTACCTCGCGGCCCGGGGATACGTCGTGCTGTTGACCGACTACCGCAGCTACGGCGACTCCGACCGCGACTCGGCGCAACCGGAGGCTGCACGTCTCGGCTACCCGGAGGACCTGGTCAACGCCGTGCTCGCGGTCCGCCGCGCACATCTGCCTTTCGTGGACGGCTCCCGGGTAGGAGTCCTGGGCCGCTCGATGGGCGGAGGAGTCGCTCTCCAGGCGGTGGCGGCGCGTCCTCGACTCTTCGGCGCGCTGGTGCTCTATGCCCCGGTCTCCTCGCTCGCGAGCGACAACTACGAGCGCTGGGTCGCCGGCACGGGAGACCTCGACGCCCGCGTCCTCTCGACCTACGGCGCGCCGCAGGACAACGCGCGGTTCTGGCGTCAGGCCAGTGTCCGAAGCTACCTCCGGAGGGTCGACGTACCGGTGCAGGTGCACCACGGCCTGGCTGACGCTGTCTGCCCGGTGGCGTGGAGCCGCGCGACGGTCCAAGCGCTTCGGCGCGCCGGGCAGAGCGTGGAGTACTTCGAGTACCCGGGTGAGGGGCATCGGTTCGACGAGGCGTGGCCCACCATGGCCAGACGGATCGCCGACTTCCTGGACGACAATGTGTGAGAGGGCGAGGAGGGGTCGTGCGCAAGAGTCTGGCGGTGTTGTTCCTCCTCGGTCTGCTCCTGTCCGGCTGCACCGCGCCGGCGGATCAGGCGGCGACCGCCCCGTCTGACGCGTCGGACCAGGCTGCGCCGTCCTCGACGCCGTCGACGTCGGCGGCCACGCCTTCCTCGAGGCCGTCGAGCGCTCCAGAGGCGGTCGACCCCGTGTCCCTGCCCGCGCTCTTCACCAAGAGGTACGACGGTCGCCGGCTCCGGCTCGGGCGCGTGCTGCTGCGTACCGACGCCTACACGCAGCGCGCCGTGACCTTCCGGGGCGATGGGCTCCTGATCTCCGGGGTGATGAACATCCCGGAGGGCTCCGGCCGCTTCCCGGTGCTCGTGCTCGCGCACGGGTACATCGACCCCGCGGTCTACGTGACTGGGCAGGGGCTGCGCAGGGAGCAGGACTGGCTCGCGCGCGCCGGGTACGTCGTGCTTCACGTGGACTACCGCAACCACGCCGGATCCTCCCGAGACGGCAGAGCCGACGAGCGCCTCCGTCTCGGTTACACAGTCGACGTCATCAACGCCGTCCACGCGCTGCGTCGCTCGGGGCTCCGGTTCGTGGACCGGGGCCGGATCGGACTGCTGGGTCGGTCCATGGGCGGGGGAGTGGTCTACAACGTCCTCACCGTGGCGCCCGGCCTCGTCGATGCTGCCGTCGTGTTCGCCCCGGTGAGCACACGCGCCGAGGAGAACTTCGACCGGTGGATCCGCCACGACTCGAGCCGGGCGGCGCTGTCGCGTCGGATCATCCGTGCCCACGGCGCGCCGGAACGGAACCCCGAGTTCTGGCGCGAGATCAGCCCGCGCACGTACTTCGGCCGGATCACCGAGCCGGTCTTGATCCACCACGGCACCGCGGACGAGAGCTGCCCGCTCCTGTGGAGCCGCCAGTCGTTGGCTGCGCTGCGACGAGCCGGGGTCGAGGCGCGGATGTTCACCTATCCCGGAGAGCCGCACGCGTTCGGGAGCGCCTGGCCGACGTCGATGCGCAGGACGGTCCGGTTCTTCGAACGGCACCTGGGCTGATCTGCGGCACCTGCGCCCGCCCCGTCACCGGCACACAGCCGCGCGACGAGTTGTGTGGATCTTCCACATTGAGACGGTTCGCCCGCTCGAAGAACGATGACAGGCATGCGCCTGCCCTTCCTCACCCTTCCCATGACGGCTGCCGCCCTGCTTCTCGGTGCGACGACGCTGGCAGTGATGCCGGCGGAGGCTCAGCCGGGGACCGCCGTCTCCGCCAGGTCCGGCCCCCGCCACTGCATGCACCAGTCGCGGGTCGACGTACCCCGTGCCGCAGTGCAGAGGCTCGCCTGCCTCGACGACCTGACCACCGCGGGAACGGTCGCCACCGGGCACACCAACCCCAACGACTGGGCCGGCCTGAACGCGGCAGCGACGCGTAACCCCTCGGGCGTGCCCGGGATCCAGGTCGACGGCTACTTCCCGGACACGTCGACCACCAACACCAACAACGGGTGGAACCACGACTCGCAGTTCGTGATCCGGATGCCCGACCGGTGGAACGGAAAGCTGGTGATCACCGGGGCTCCCGGCGTGCGGGCGCAGTACGCCAACGACTTCACCATGAGCGACTTCGTGCTCGCGAAGGGCTATGCGTTCGCCTCGACCGACAAGGGCAACACCGGAAGCAAGTTCTACGCCGACGGCTCGCGTCCCGGCGGCTCGATCGCCGAGTGGAACCGCAGGGTCACCCAGCTGACCCGCGCCGCGAAGCAGGCAGTCCGCCAGCGATACGGAAGGACTCCGCGACGCACGTACATGATGGGCGTCTCCAACGGCGGCTACCTCACCAGGTGGCAGCTCGAGAACCGGCCCCGCCTCTACGACGGCGGCGTCGACTGGGAGGGCACACTCTTCCGTGCGAAGGGCCCGAACATCCTGACCTACCTGCCGACGGCGCTCAAGAACTACCCCGCCTACGCCGCGACCGGGGACAAGGCGGCGCACGACGCGATGATCCGGGCCGGCTTCGCAAAGGGCTCGGAGTTCCTGTGGCCCTTCCACTACAGCTACTACTGGGACCTCACCCAGCGGATCTACCGCGAGGAGCTCGACCCGGGGTACGACGGCTCGCTCGACGGCGGAGTCCCGTTCTGTGCGAGCGGGACCCCGAACTGCGACGCCGACTACGACTACGCGAGCCGTCCCGCGTCGGTGAAGCGAGCCGTGCGCAGAGTCCAGCTCACCGGCCGGATCGGCAAGCCGATGATCACGATCCACGGCACCCTCGACTCGCTGCTGCCCGCCCGCACCGACTCGAACGTCTACGACCGGCTCGTCGACCGCGCAGGTGCGGGTCGCCGCCATCGGTACTACACCATCGAGGACGGCACCCACACCGACGGGCTGTACGACGCCTACCCGGACCGGCTGAGGCCGCTGCTGCCCTGTGCTCGCAGCGCCTTCGACGTGCTCACCGCTTGGGTCGAGCGGGGGGTGCGCCCGCCGGCTGACGGGCTGTACCGACGGCCCACCCAGGGCGATCTCGTGAACAGCTGCCACCTGTAGGCAGACAAGCCCCACCTCGCGGACCTCGCGAGCGGGATTTCCTGCGCAGCAGGGGCGAACGGAGGAGACTGAGAGAGCGGACTCGGGACGCGGTAGGCACTGCGGCTCGGTGGGGGAGAACCCATGGCTGTCATCCGCGGGAGTGACACCACCATCGCTCGGGTGCGCTCGCCCGCGCCGCGCCTGCTGTGGTCGCATGTGCTCGCCCAGGACCCGCTCGCTCTTCCGGACCAGGCTCCGGACTGGACGGACGCCATCGTCGCTGCCGAGCCCTGGGCGGACGCCAGCAGGCTCTACGAGCTCGACGACGGAACCGCCGTGGTCCTGCCACTGCTCCGGCACCGGCGGATGCCTCGCTCGTTCGCGAGTCTTCCCTACGGCTGGGGCTTCGGCGGCCTCGTGGGGCCGCGGGCCAACGACCCCGCCGTGATCGCGGACGTGCTCGGCGACCTGGTGAGGATGCATCCCCTACGGCTGCGCCTTCGTGCGAACCCACTCGGCGGAGATGTCTGGGCGGCCTCATGCCCCGTGCGGCCTCATCGGGTGCTCAGCTCGCGGGCACACGTCCTCGACCTCCGTCCGGGACCCGAGGCGCTGTGGTCCTCGCTCAAGAAGGAGACCCGTCGCCACATCCGGCGGTGCATCGCGTTCGACCTGGACGTCGAGGTGGGCTCGGGCGGAGAGTTCATCGAGGCGTACCAGCAGCTGCGTCGGTTGTCGGTGACCCGCTGGGCGGAGAGGACGCACGAGCCGTTGTGGCTGGCGGTGCCGCGTGCGCAGCTAGCGGAGCCCCCACGACACATGTACTCGCTGGCGGAACGGCTCGGCGACCGGTACCGCATGTGGGTGGTCCGGATCGACGGTCAGCCGGTGGCAGCCAACGTCGTCGCCTTCGGTCGCAACGCTCACGCGACCCGCGCTGCCATGGACCGGGAGCGCGCCGGAAGCCTGGGCGTGATGGCCTACCTCGACTGGCTGGCGATCCAGGACGCCTGCGCCGCTGGGGCGCAGTGGTACCACCTCGGGGACAGCGGTACGTCGGCCCCGCTCTCCACCTACAAGGAGGGCCTGGGGGCGGCCGCCCACGGCTACGCGGAGGTGCGGTTCGAGCCCGCGGGCTGGACGGCCATCGACACGGGGAGCCGACGGATGGTCAAGCGGGCACTGGGCTTCGTCGGCTGAGTCCGCATGACCGAACAGCCGCTGACCGCCGTCCAAACGCGCCACCCGTGCCCGATTCCGGGCAAATTCGTGCGTTTGGCGAGCCGGATGCTGCAGGATGGTGACATGCCTGATGCTGATCTGGTGTCGCGGATCGCGGCTTCCACCGGCCTACGCCCGAGTGAGGCCGCGCGTGTGATCGACGACGTGGTCGCGTTCTACGCGGAACCGACCGAGGACTTCGTCCGCCGACGCCACGACGAGCTGCAGATGTGCGGCCTGAAGAACCCGGCCATCTTCGCGCGGATCAGCACCGAGCTTGCGGACCGCGTGGTCGCGGCCCCCGAGCTGTCCCTGCGGCAGCTCCGCAGAATCGTCTACGGCTGAAGGAGAGCAGCATGTGCGGAATCGTCGGATACGTGGGTAGCCAGCAGGCGGCCCCGCTCCTCCTGGAGGGTCTGACCCAGCTGGAGTACCGCGGCTACGACTCGGCGGGCATCGCCGTGCTCGGCAGCACCGGGACACGTGTCTTCAAGAGCGCGGGCCGGGTGCGCGACCTCCAGGCGGCGCTTCCCAAGCGGTTCTCCGGCCGGGTCGGCATCGGCCACACCCGCTGGGCGACCCACGGCGCACCCTCCGACGTGAACGCGCACCCGCACGTGGACCCCTCGGGACGTATCTCGGTCGTCCACAACGGGATCATCGACAACGCCGCCGCGCTGCGACGCCGACTCACCGACGACGGCGTCGAGCTCGCCTCCGAGACCGACACCGAGGTGCTCGCCCACCTCATCGTCCGGTCCGAGTCCAGCACCCTCGAGGGTGCCGTGCTCGACGCGCTCGCTCAGGTGGAGGGCACCTACGGCATCGCGGTGATGGACAGCGAGCACCCGGACCGGGTCGTCGTGGCGCGGAACGGTTCACCCCTGGTGATCGGCGTCGGTGACCGGGAGATGTACGTCGCCAGCGACCTCGCGGCGCTGGTCCGCCACACGACCCAGGTCCTCCACCTCGACGACGGGGAGCTCGCGACCATCACAGCGTCCGGGTTCTCGACCTTCACCCATGACCAGCAGCGGACCGACCGCAGTCCCTCCGCCATCGACATCAGCGCTCAGGACTTCGACCTCGGCGACCACCAGCACTTCATGCTCAAGGAGATCCTGGAGCAGCCCGCGAGCGCCGAGAGGGTCCTCCGCGGCCGACTCGACGAGCGGTTCGGCACCGCACACCTTGGCGGCCTCAACCTCGACCCGCGAGAGGCCCGTGCCGTCCGCCGGGTGAAGATCCTGGGCTGCGGCTCGTCCTACTACGTAGGGCAGATGGGCGCCTCGATGATCGAGGAGCTGGCCCGGATCCCCGCCGACGCGGAGGCGGCCTCGGAGTTCCGCTACCGCAACCCCGTGATCGAGCCCGACACGTTGTATGTCGCCGTCAGCCAGTCCGGGGAGACCATCGACACCCTCCTCGCGGTCCAGGAGATCCGGCGCAAGGGCGGCCGGGTCGTCGGCCTCGTCAACGTCGTGGGCTCCAGCATCGCCCGAGAGTGCGACGGCGGCATCTACCTCCACGCCGGACCCGAGGTCGCCGTCGCGTCGACGAAGGCGCTCACCACGATGGCGATCGCCTTCGCGCTTCTCGCGCTCAGCCTTGGCCGGGTGCGCGACCTGTCGATCAGCGACGGCAGGCGGCTGGTCGCGGGCCTCCAGGCGCTGCCGGGGCAGATCGCCGAGCTGCTCGAGATGGACGGGCAGGTCACGGAGGCGGCGAAGCGGCTCGCCGCGGCGGAGAGTCTGTTCTTCATCGGCCGGGTGCGCGGCTACCCCGTCGCTCGCGAGGGCGCACAGAAGTTCAAGGAGATCTCCTACCGGCACGCGGAGGCGTACCAGACCAGCGAGCTCAAGCACGGTCCCCTGGCGCTGATCAGCCCGGAGCTCCCGACGGTCGCGGTGGTCCCCGACGACGAGCTGACCGAGCGCAACGTCGGCGCGCTGCACGAGATCAACGCACGGAGCGGCCCGCTGTTCGTCGTGACCCACCCCGGCGTGGACCTCGGAGACCTCGACGCCGTGCGCATCGAGGTGCCCAAGAACGAGCCGGAGCTCGACCCGATCCTGCTCACCATCCCGATGCAGGTGCTGGCCTACCGTGCCGCGCTCGAGCTCGGGCTCGACATCGACAAGCCGCGGAACCTGGCCAAGTCGGTGACCGTGGAGTGAGGTCCTAGAGGGGGATGTTGCCGTGGGCTCCGCGGTTCGCGAGGCCGGCCTCGGCGATCGCTCGCGCGAGCGCGCTCCGGGTCGCCGAGGGCTCGACGACCTCGTCGACGACGCCGATCTCGATGGCCTTGTCGACGCCTCCGGCGATCCGCTCGTGCTCGGCGGCCAGCTCGGCCTCCACCTGCGGACGGATGTCGGGGGCGACCTCGAGGAGCTTGCGGCGGTGCAGGATGCGAACGGCGGCCACGGCGCCCATGACGGCGATCTCGGCACCCGGCCAGGCGAACACCTTGGTCGCTCCGAGCGAGCGGGCGTTCATGGCGATGTAGGCGCCGCCGTACGTCTTCCTGGTCACCAGGGTGACTCGGGGAACGACGGCCTCGGCGAAGGCGTGCAGCAGCTTCGCCCCCCGACGTACGACGCCGTCCCACTCCTGGCCCACGCCCGGCAGGTAGCCGGGCACGTCCACGAGCACGATCAGCGGTACACCGAAGGCGTCGCACATCCGCACGAAGCGCGAGGCCTTCTCCGCGGACAGTGAGTCGAGGCAGCCGCCGAGCCGGAGCGGGTTGTTCGCGATGACGCCGACCGTCCTGCCACCGAAGCGGCCCAGCGCGGTGACGATGTTCGGAGCCCACCGGGCGTGAAGCTCCTGGGCGGTGCCCTCGTCGAGGACGGCCTCGACGAGGGGGTGCACGTCGTACGCCCGCTTCTTGGACTCGGGCAGCATGTCCGCGAGGTCCACGTCAGCCACCGCGTCCACGTCCAGGGAGCCCTGGGCGCCGAGGAGGTGGGCGACCGCCCGGGTGCGTTCGAGGGCCTCCTGCTCGGACTCGGTGAGGATGTGTACGACGCCGGAGCGTCTGCCGTGGGGCTCGGGACCGCCGAGCCTGAGCATGTCGACGTCCTCACCGGTCACCGAGCGGACCACGTCGGGGCCGGTCACGAAGATCCGGCCCTCGGGACCGAGCACCACCACGTCCGTGAGCGCGGGGCCGTAGGCCGCGCCACCCGCCGCGGGCCCCAGCACGACCGAGACCTGCGGGATCTTGCCGGAGGCCAGCGTCATGACGTGGAAGATCTCGCCCACGGCATGCAGCGAGAGAACGCCCTCGGCCAGACGGGCGCCGCCAGAGTGCCACAGGCCGATGATCGGCACCTGGTCGGCGAGCGCGCGCTCGTAGGCGCGGACGACGACCTTGCAGCCGACCGCACCCATCGCGCCGCCCATCACGGTGGCGTCCGAGCAGAATGCGACCGCAGGGGCTCCTTCGATCATGCCGGTGGCAGCCAGCATCCCGCTGCCGTCGTCCTCGCTGATCAGCTCGAGGGTGCCCTCGTCGAACAGGGCCGCGAGCCGGAAGTTCGGGTTTCGCGGGTCCTGTTCGCGGGGGAGCTTCGCAGGCTTGGCGGCTGCCGGCGGTGCGGTGGCGGTCATGGGGGAGCTCCTGGGTCTCGTTCGTCGGTCAGACGCTGCGGAAGGCGATGGCGACGTTGTGGCCGCCGAAGCCGAAGGAGTTGTTCAGTGCCGCGAGCGGCCCGTCGCCGAGCTTGCGCGGCTCGGTGGCGATGTCGAGGCCGGTGTCCTCCGGGTCCTCGAGGTTGATCGTCGGGGGGACGATCCGGTGGTGCAGGGCGAGGACGGTCGCCAGCGACTCCAGCGCCCCCGCAGCGCCGAGCAGGTGACCGGTCATCGACTTGGTGGAGGTGAGCACGACACCTCCGGCGGCGTCGCCGAGCGCATTCTTGATCGCGGTGGCCTCGGCCAGGTCGCCCTGCGGCGTGGACGTGGCGTGCGCGTTGATGTGCACGAGCTCGTCGGCGGACATGTGCGCCTCGCGCAGTGCCATCTGCATCGCCCGGGTCGCGCCCCGGCCGACCGGGTCCGGCTGGGCGATGTCGTGCGAGTCGGCGGTGATCCCTGCTCCGGCTGCCTCGGCGTACACCTTCGCGCCGCGGGCACGTGCGTGCTCCTCCGACTCGAGGACCAGCGCGGCGGCGCCCTCGCCGAGGACGAACCCGTCGCGGCCCTTGTCCCAGGGACGTGAGGCGGCCTCCGGGTCGTCGTTGCGTTTCGACAGCGCCATCATCTGCCCGAAGGCGGCCATCGGCAGGGGGTGCACCGCGGCCTCGGTGCCGCCGACCACGACGACGTCGGCCCGCCCGAGGCGGATCATGTCGATGCCGAGCGCAATCGCCTCGTTGCCCGAAGCGCAGGCGGAGACCGGCGTGTGCACTCCGGCCTGGGCGCGGATCGCCAGGCCGATGTTCGCCGCGGGGGAGTTCGGCATCAGCATCGGGATCGCCAGCGGCGACACCCGGCGCGGGCCCTTGAGGTTCAGGTTGTCGTAGTTGGTCAGCAGGGTCTGGACCCCGCCGATGCCCGACGCCATGGCGACGCCGAGCCGCTCCGACTCGACACCGGGCTTCTCGGTGTCGTCTCCGGCGAGGCCGGAGTCGGCCCACGCCTCGAGCGCCGCGACCAGCGCGAGCTGGGCGGAGCGGTCGAGACGGCGGGCCTTGACCCGGTCGAGTACCTCGCTCGGGTCGACGGCGACCTCAGCGGCGATCGTCGTACCCAGCTGCTGTGCCCATTCCTGTTCGATGGACCGGACGCCGGAGCGACCCTCCAAGAGGGCGTCCCAGGTGCTGGATGCGTCGCCGCCGACCGGAGAGGTCGCGCCGAGCCCGGTCACGAAGACTCGAGTCATGGTCATCCGTTCTGTGCGCGCTCGATGTAGGCGACGGCGTCACCGACGGTCTTGAGGTTCTTGACCTCGTCGTCGGGGATCTTCACGTCGAACTTCTCCTCGGCCGCGACAACGACCTCGACCATGGACAGCGAGTCGACGTCGAGGTCGTCGGTGAAGGACTTGTCCATCTGCACGTCGTCGGCCGGGATGCCCGCGACCTCGTTGACGATGTCGGCGAGGTCTGCGCGGATCTCGTCGGTGGTTGCCATCTCATGCTCCTTGTGTGGTTGGTGTCGTGTCGTGCTGGGGAAGTGGTGCACCGCGGTCCACGGCGTCGCGGACCGCAGCCGGCTACGGGACCTTGACGACCTGCGCGGCGTACGCGAGGCCGGCCCCGAAGGCGATCAGGAGAGCGAGGTCGCCGCTCTTGGCGGTGCCCTCCTCGACCATCCGGGCCAGGGCCAGGGGGATCGAGGCGGCGGAGGTGTTGCCCTGCTCGGCGATGTCGCGGGCGATCTGTACATGTGCAGGCAGCTTCATGGAGCGGGCCATGGCGTCGATGATGCGCATGTTGGCCTGGTGCGGCACGAAGACGTCGAGGTCTTCGGCGGTGATCCCGCTGCGGTCCAGGGTCTGCTGCGCGATCTTGGCCATCTCGAAGGACGCCCAGCGGAAGACGGGGTTGCCCTGCATCACCAGGTGCGGCATGGAGGGGTGCTCCTGCTTGAGCACGTCCCGCCAGTCCTCCTTCTGGCGGATCAGCTCGAACTGCTCGCCGTCGGAGCCCCAGACGACCGGGCCGATGCCCGGCTCGTCGCTCGGCCCCACGACGGCCGCGCCCGCTCCGTCGGCGAAGATGAAGGCGGTGCCACGGTCGTAGACGTCGGTGAGGTCCGAGAGCCGCTCGACACCGATCACCAGCACGTGCTTGGCGGTCCCGCCCTTGACCATGTCGGCGGCCAGCGCCATGCCGTGGCAGAAGCCGGCGCACGCGGCCGAGATGTCGAACGCGGCCGCCCGCTCGGTGCCGAGCTCGTGGGCGATCATCGTCGCGACAGCCGGAGTCTGGAGCAGGTGCGAGACCGTGGCGACGATGACGCAGTCCACCTGGGCGGGCTCGATGCCGGCATCGGCGATCGCGTCACGCGCCGCGGCCACCGACATCATCTGGACGCTCTCCTCGTCGTTGGCCCAGCGCCGCTGCTTGATCCCGGAGCGCTGCTGGATCCACTCGTCGCTGGAGTCGATCGCGTCCACGACCTCGGCGTTCGGGATCACCCTGCTCGGGCGGTAGGCGCCGAGGCCGAGCATCGCAGCGTGCTGGCTGCCGGGAACCGAGCCGATCCTGGTCATCAGGCCACGCCCTCGGGGTGGAGTCGGACGAGCGGCTGGCCCGGGGAGACCAGGTCACCGTCGTGGACGAGCCACTCGACGATGGTCCCGCCGTGGGGTGCGTTGACCGGCGTCTCGTCGCGGAGGCTGGCAACCGCGCCGACGGTCGTGTCCGGCTCGATCAGGCCGCCCTCGGGAAGTCCCTCCTTCTGCCTGAAGGTGCCCTTGGCCGGGGAGACCAGCATCCGCCATGTGGGTGCGGTGTCGAGCGCGGATGCCGAGCCGTGCTTGTCGCAGAACGCACGAGCCTCGTCGAGCTGGTCGGGGGTCTTCAGCGCGAAGGTCTCCACGCCCTTCAGTGCCCGCTTCGCGATGCCGGTGAGCGTCCCGGCCGGGGGCATCTCGAGGATCCCCGTGACGCCGAGGTCGAGCATTGTCTCCATGCACAGGTCCCAGCGGACCGGGTTGGCCACCTGGCTGACGATCCGGCGGAGGACCTGCTGGCCGTCGTGGACGACCTGCCCGTCGCGGTTGGAGATCAGCGGGGTGCGGGGGTCGTGGGTGGAGACCGACCGGGCGAGCCGGCCGAGGACGTCGACGGCCGGGGCCATGTGCTCGGTGTGGAACGCGCCGGCGACCGAGAGCGGCATCAGCCGTGCCTTCGCGGGTGCGTCGTCGGCGAACGCCTCGAGCTGCTCGGTGGTGCCTGCGGCGACGATCTGGCCCGGGCCGTTGTCGTTGGCGGCGGTGAGTCCGTGCTCGGCGAGCTTCGCGAGCACCTCCTCGCGGTCGCCACCGAGGACGGCGGTCATGCTCGTCGGGGTGACGGCGGCGGCCGCGGCCATCGCCTTGCCGCGCTCGCGGACCAGGACCATCGCCTGCTCGGCGGTGATGGCCCGGGAGCCGGCCGCGGCGGTGAGCTCACCGACACTGTGGCCGGCGACCGCGCCGACCTTGCCGAAGGCGTCGGCCGGGTGAGGGAAGAGCTCGAGGGCGGCGAGGAGGCCCGAGGCGACCAGCAGTGGCTGCGCCACGGCGGTGTCGCGGATGGTATCGGCGTCGGCCTCGGTGCCGTAGTGGTGGAGGTCCATGTCGGCGACGGCGGAGAGCCACGCAAGCCGGCCGGCGAAGGTCTCCTCCTCCAGCCAGGGGGAGAGGAATCCAGGAGTCTGGGCGCCTTGGCCCGGGGCGACAATGACTAGCACCCCTCCACTGTGCCCCGCCCGTGCCGCGCCAAGCAGCATCAGCACGCACGAAGATCGGCGCTGCTTCTTTGTAGGGTTCCTACAAAGCGGCAGATGTTGCAGCCTCTGGCGGGGTGAGCCGGCCGAGCGTGAGCGCGACCCGGTAGGTGTAGGCGTCCCGGGGGTCGGTGGCGGTCAGCCCAGTCACGTCCGCGGCCCGTCTGAGCCGGTAGCGAACGGTGTTGGAGTGCACGAACATCGCCCGTGCGGTCGCCTCCAGAGACCCGCCGTGGTCGAGGAAGGAGGACACGGTGTCGAGCGTTGCCGCACCCGCCTCGACGAGGGGTCTGTAGACGGAGGTGACCAGCTGTCGGCGCGCGTGGCCGTCGCCGGACAGCGCCCGCTCCGGGAGGAGGTCGTCCGATGTGACAGGCCTCGGCGCGTCCGGCCAGCCCGGGGCGGCGCGAAGACCCGCCACGGCCGCCCGGGCCGAGATGTGTGCCTGCATCAAATCGGACACGACCGGGCCGACGACGACCGGCCCTTCGCCGAAGTGGCCGGCGACGGCTGCGCCTGCCTT
Organism: Nocardioidaceae bacterium; assembly: GCA_035297905.1. Lineage (GTDB taxonomy): Bacteria > Actinomycetota > Actinomycetes > Propionibacteriales > Nocardioidaceae > Nocardioides_C. The sequence goes on along the minus strand of DATGYO010000220.1, from coordinate 9,171 downwards.
GTCGGGGTTCTCGACACCCCCGAGTACGACGACCAGGCGATCGCCCTGCACGGCGCAGAGGGCGTCGAGGCCCATGTGGCGCGCCGACCGTCGTACCTCGTCGATGATGCTCTCCCGATCACGGTCCCGGTCCCGCGTGGCGGCCGCGGGTACCCGGCCGAGGACCACCGCGACGTCGCCGGCACCCTGCCAGCCGAGCGCGCTCGCTCGTGAGCGCACGGTCTCATCGGCCTCTGCCCGCAGGACGGAGTCGACGACGAGCGCTTCGAGACGCGCGTCCCAGGCTCCGCGCATCTCCGCGGCCCTGGCGTACACCTCTGCCGTCGCGAACGCCACCTCACGGGCGTACCGGTTCACGGCCTCCTGCACGGAGGGCGCGTCTTCCTCGCCGACGGCCGTTCCGAGGTTGTCCTCGACGACCTCGATGCTCAGTCGCACCATTTCCACCGTTTGGTGGAGGCTTACAACTCCGGTCAGGGCGCGAGGAGCGGCTCCGAAGACCTCCGCCGTCAGCGGGGAGTCGTCGGCCGGCTCGCGGTACCAGACCACGAAGGCGTTGATGCCCGCCTGCACGATCAGGCTGATCCAGGACCGGTCCTCGGCCGAGAGCTGCCGGAACCAGGGCATGTCGCGTTCCATCCGGGCGAGCGCGGCAGTCGTCAGGTCACCGACCGACTTCTGGAGGCGACGCGCGATCTGCGCGCGAGTACGTCGCCGGGGGGCGCTCATGTGCCGAGCCTAGACCGCCCGGAGCCGAACCGGTCCAAGGTGGCTCAATCGGGTCTGCTACGTGACGTCCACATAACGAAATCCCAACGCCGAAAGGGTTTTGCGAGGATTAGGCCTGCCTCGTCTGGGTAGCATTCGCGCCACGCACCCTGTGAGGAGCATCACCCATGCTTACGAAGTTCGAGGTCCAGTACCTCACGATCCACGGGCACAAGCGAGCCTTCGTGAAGGTGGGCAGCGGCCCGGCTCTGCTGCTCCTCCACGGCCTCGGATGCGACCACACCACCTGGCAGCCCGTCATCGCCGCGTTGTCGCGCCGCTTCACCGTGATCGCGCCCGACCTCCTCGGGCACGGCAAGAGCGACAAGCCGCGTGCTGACTACAGCGTCGGCGGCTACGCCAACGGGATGCGCGACCTCCTCACCGTGCTGGGCATCGACAAGGTGACGGTGGTCGGCCACAGCTTCGGGGGAGGCGTGGCCATGCAGTTCGCCTACCAGTTCCCCGAGCGCACCGAGCGGCTCGTTCTCGTCGCCCCCGGTGGCATCGGCCGGGAGGTCACTCCCGCGATCCGAGCCATCTCGCTTCCCGGCTTCCAGCTCGCCATGGGCCTCGCGACGATGCCCGGCCTTCTTCAGGCGTCGAAGCTCGGCCTGCGCACCCTCTCCGCCACGGGGCTCCCGCTCGTGCGAGACCTCGACGAGGTCGCCGAGATCGTCCAGCACCTGTCGGACCGCAAGGCCCGGGCCGCGATCACCCACGTGGTGCGGGCGGTCGTCGACTGGCGCGGCCAGGTCGTCACCATGGCGGACCGTGCCTACCTCACCCATGCCATGCCGATGTGCGTCGTGTGGGGCAGCGACGACGCGGTGATCCCGTGCAGCCACGCCGAGCTCGCCGCGGAGATGGCTCCGGAGGCCACGGTCGAGGTGATCCCGAACGCCGGCCACTTCCCCCACAAGGACCATCCGCAGCGGTTCGTGAAGATCCTCAGCGACTTCATCCGCACCACCGACCCGGCCGTCTACGACCGCGACAACTGGCGGACCCTCCTGGAGATTGGCCGCGAGGGCACGCCGACCCCGCGCCAGCCTGTGGCAGACGTCATCGAGATCGCCTGACGGGCACCTCGTCGGCGCTGCGCGGTTGGGTCGCGGAGCCACTCGGACAGGCACTCGCCTCGTTCGCCTCCTGCGCTCCCGCGGAAGCGAGGCCCCGGTTCTGTTCGAGTGCCTGTCCGAGTGGCTGTCGGGTGGCTGTGGACGCCGGGTGCGGACCGTCGTTCCCGTCCAGGTGGACGCGAATGACGCCTGAAACGGCGATCCGCCTGCCGTTCCCATCCACGTGGACGGGAACGGCAGGCGGACCTGGTTGGAACCTCGCGGTCAGGCGTCGCCGCCCTCCTGCTTCACACCGCGGACCGCGGTCGGGTCGTCGATGCGGTACTTGTCGAAGGCCTCCTGCACGGTCTCCCGCTTGACCTCGCCCCGCTCGGCGAGAGCCTGGAGTGCCCCGACCACGACGGACTGAGCGTCCACGTGGAAGTAACGCCGAGCGGCCGGCCTGGTGTCGGCGAAGCCGAACCCGTCCGTGCCGAGCACGTGGTAGTCGCCGGGGACCCACTTGGCGATCTGGTAGGGCACGGCGCGCATGTAGTCGGTGACCGCGACGAACGGGCCCTCGGCCTCCTTGAGCTTGTGCGTCACGTACGGAACGCGCGCGTCCTCGGACGGGTGCAGCAGGTTGTACTCCTCCGCAGCGACCGCGTCTCGGGCGAGCTCGTTCCAGGAGGTCACGGACCACGTGTCTGCGGCGACTCCCCACTCCTCGGCGAGCATCCGCTGGGCGTCCTGGATCCAGGGGAACCCGACGCCCGACGCGAGCAGCTGAACCCGCGGCGGGTTGTCGTTCTCCACCTTCGGAGGTACGGCGAAGTGGTAGATGCCCTTGAGCAGCCCCTCGACGTCGAGGTTCTCCGGCTCCTTCGGCTGCACCGTCGGCTCGTTGTAGACCGTCAGGTAGTAGATGACGTCCTCGCCGTGGGGCTTCTCCTCGGTCGATCCGTACATCCGTCGCAGGCCGTCCTGCACGATGTAGCTGATCTCGTGGGCCATCGCCGGGTCGTAGTGCACGACTGCGGGGTTCGTCGCGGCGAGCAGTGGCGAGTGCCCGTCGGCGTGCTGAAGGCCCTCGCCGGTGAGCGTCGTACGCCCTGCTGTCGCGCCGATCAGGAACCCGCGGGCGAGCTGGTCGGCCATCGCCCAGATGGAGTCGCCGGTCCGCTGGAAGCCGAACATCGAGTAGAAGATGTAGAAGGGGATCATCTGCTCGCCGTGCGTGGAGTACGCCGAGCCGGCTGCGGTCGCCGACGCCATGGCGCCGGCCTCCGAGATGCCCTCGTGGAGCAGCTGGCCCTGCGCGGACTCCTTGTAGGTCAGCAGCAGCTTGCGGTCCACCGCCTCGTAGGTCTGGCCCGCGGGACTGTAGATCTTCGCAGTCGGGAACATCGAGTCCATGCCGAAGGTCCGGAACTCGTCCGGCGCGATCGGAACGATCCGCTTGCCGATCTCCGGGTCCTTCATCAGGTCCTTGAGAAGCCGGACCAGCGCCATGGTGGTCGCGATGGACTGCTTGCCCGACCCCTGCTTCAGCTCGGCGTACATCTCGTCGCCGGGGAGCTTGAGGGGCTTGGAGCGGACGACCCGCTTCGGCAGCGAGCCACCGAGCTGGCGACGCCGCTCCATCATGTACTCGATCTCGGGGCTGTCCGCACCTGGGTGGTAGAACGGCGCCACGTCGGCGTCGTCGATCTGACCGTCGCTGATCGGCAGGTTGAGCCGGTCGCGGAACTTCTTCAGGTCGTCCTTGGTCAGCTTCTTCATCTGGTGGGTCGCGTTGCGGCCCTCCAGCGCGTCGATCGTCCAGCCCTTGATGGTCTTGGCGAGGATCACGGTCGGCTGTCCCACGTGCTCCGACGCTGCCTTGAACGCGGAGTAGACCTTGCGGTAGTCGTGACCGCCGCGCGGCAGCTTGCGGATCTGGTCGTCGGTCATGTGCTCGACCATCCGGCGCAACCGCGGGTCGTTGCCGAAGAAGTGCTCGCGGATGTACTCGCCGGTCTCCACCGAGTAGGTCTGGAACTGGCCGTCCGGCGTGATGTTCATCTGGTTCACGAGCACACCGTCGTGGTCCCGGGCGAGCAGGTCGTCCCACTCACGGCCCCAGACCACCTTGATGACGTTCCAGCCGGCGCCGCGGAACACCGACTCCAGCTCCTGGATGATCTTGCCGTTGCCTCGCACCGGGCCGTCGAGCTGCTGCAGGTTGCAGTTGATGACGAAGGTGAGGTTGTCGAGCTCCTCGCGGGCCGCGACGCTGATCGCGCCGAGCGACTCCGGCTCGCCCATCTCGCCGTCACCGAGGAACGCCCACACGTTCTGCTGCGAGGTGTCCTTGATCCCGCGGTTCTGCATGTAGCGGTTGAAGCGGGCCTGGTAGATCGCGTTCATCGCGGTCAGACCCATCGACACCGTCGGGAACTCCCAGAAGTCCGGCATCAGACGCGGGTGCGGGTAGGAGGGAAGCCCCTTGCCGACGCCGTGCTGCACCTCCTGCCGGAAGTGGGAGAGCTGTTGGTCGGTCAGCCGGCCCTCGAGGAAGGCTCGGGAGTAGATGCCCGGGGAGCCGTGGCCCTGGATGTAGATCTGGTCGCCGCCGCCGGGGTGGTCCTTGCCGCGGAAGAAGTGGTTGAAGCCGACCTCGTAGAGCGAGGCGGCGGACTGGTAGGTGGCGATGTGCCCGCCGACCTCGAGCCCCTTGCGGTTGGCCGCGGACACCATGACCGCGGCGTTCCAGCGGATGAAGGCGCGGATGCGGCGCTCGATGTCCTCGTCGCCGGGGAACCAGGGTTCGCGCTCCGGCGGGATCGTGTTGATGTAGTCGGTGCTGCGCAGTGACGGGACGCCGACCTGTCGCTGACGGGCGCGCTCGAGGAGCTTGAGCATCACGTAGCGGGCGCGGCTTCCTCCACGCTCGTCGAGGAGCGCGTCGAGTGAGTCGATCCACTCCTGCGTCTCGTCGGGGTCGATGTCAGGAAGCTGGGTGGGGAGACCCTCGTGGATCACCGATGGGGTCCAAGGGCGGTCGTTGGTGTTCGCCACGATTCCTCTGCTCTCACGTGCACGTCGTTGTGTGGCCGAAGGTCCTGAAGCGGGACCCTCAGGGTTCATCGTGTCACGCTCGGGGCTGTCACAAAATTTACTGATTGGTAGCCACCGGCTGCAGGCGGCTGGGTGCTTACACCGGTCCCAGCGCCGTATGGGGTTCCGCGGGGAGTACGACGGTCAGCGGGTCCCCCGCACGGACCACGCCTCCGCTCATGACGACGGCCATCACCCCGGCCCGGCGGATCCGCCGCCCCGCCTCGTCGCGCCCCCACATCCGCTGCATCAGTCCTGGCTGGAGGCCGTCGATCAAGCGGCAGGGCGTGCGCAGGCCGGTCAGGTGGATCTGGGCCTCGTCACCCAGGCGAAGCACTGTCCCGAGGGGCAGCCCGATGAGGTCGACGCCCGTCGTCGTGACGTTCTCACCCAGGTCGCCGGGCCGGAGTGCGTGCCCGTTCTGTGCGAGCTCGTCGATGAGCTCGGTGGCGATGAGATGTACCTGACGGAGGTTGAGGCGGTTCGGGTCCCGGCGACGGTCGTACCTGTGGCGGACCGTCGTACCGCAGTGTGCGTCTCCCTCGACACCGAGCCCTTCGAGCAGCCGCACCTCGAGAGCAGGCGCCTTGGAGAAGTCGTGGACCGCGCTGACGTTGACCGATGTCACGTGAGCGCGCAGGCTCGGAGCCTGCCTCTCCAGACCCGTCCTTTGCCCCGTCTCGTGCACGGGACAAGGGTGGCATGTGTCATGGTGCCCAGGTTCTGGGGTTGCGCCCGCGTGTTACTTCGGGTGGACTACCCGACAGCACAGGAGCATCACTGCTCCTCACACGTCGTATGGAGGGCAAAGTTGAGCGCGACCGCGGGTGGCCACGAAGGCACCGCCACCCAGACCGTGGGTAATCGGCTGGGGTTCAAACCCGGAATGGTCATCCAGGAGCTCGGTTGGGACGAGGACGTCGACGACGAACTCAGGGTCCAGATCGAGGACACCATCGACGCAGACATGGTGGACGGGGACTTCGGCAACGTCGTCGACTCCGTGATCCTGTGGTGGCGGGACGACGACGGTGACCTCGTGGACGCCCTCGTCGACTCTCTCACCGACCTCGTGGGTGGTGGCGTGATCTGGCTGCTGACGCCCAAGGTGGGGCGGCCCAACGCCGTCGAGGCGGCCGACGTTGCGGAAGCGGCCCAGGTGGCCGGCCTCGCGACGACGTCGACTGCAGGTGTGAGCAAGGACTGGGCAGCGACGCGTCTGGTCGCTCCCAAGACCGCACACTGAGCTGTCGCGCGCTGGCGTCCGGAATCTCGGACGGACACGGCATGTACGGATGATGTAAACGGCCGTTACAGTGGTCCGACTCGACCGAGGAGGACGCCCACTGATGCTGGCCAAAGCCGCGATGCTGCTGTCGAAAGAGCTCACCACGCTCCGCGTGCTTGCTTCGTCCGGGGTGATCCGCCCGTACCCGCCGCATGTGCTGGTGCGGATCGCCTCGACGCTGCGCAAGTGGGGGATGGGTCCGGCCGGAGGGTTCATCTCGCTCGCCGACCGGGTCCCGGACCAGGTCGGGGTGGTCGACGAGCGAGGGGAGCTGACCTACCTCGAGCTGCACGAGCGCAGCAACGCCCTTGCGCGCGGTCTGCGCGACATGGGCGTCAACGAAGGCGACAGCGTTGCGGTGCTCTGCCGCAACCACCGTGGCTTCATCGAGGCCACGGTCGCGGTCTCGAAGCTCGGCGCCGACCTGCTCTACCTCAACACCGCGTTCGCGGCACCCCAGCTCGGAGAGGTCTGCGAGCGGGAGAAGCCGGCCGCGATCATCTACGACGAGGAGTTCGACGGCCTCATCGAGAAGGCGAACATCGACGTACACAAGGTGCACGCCTGGCAGGACACCGAGTCGGACCTGCCGACGCTCGAGAAGCTGATCCGGGCCGGTTCCACGGAGGACCTGACGCCGCCTGCGCGGAGGTCCCGCTCGGTGATCCTCACCTCGGGTACGACGGGCACGCCGAAGGGCGCTCCCCGCAGCGAGGGGAACTTCGACGCGGCCGTCTCCCTGCTGTCCCGGCTGCCGCTCAAGCGGGGATGGCGCACGCACATCGCGGCGCCCATGTTCCACACCTGGGGCTGGGCGCATCTGGCCCTGGCCATGCTCATGGGCAGCACGATCGTGCTGCGCCGGAAGTTCGATCCCGCGGACTGTCTCGAGGCGGTCACCGCGGAACGCTGTGACTCGCTCGTGGTGATCCCGGTGATGCTCCAGCGGATCCTCCAGATGCCCGAGGAGCAGCTTCGCTCCTACGACCTGTCGAACGTCAAGGTCGTGGCGAGCTCCGGGTCCAGGCTGGCGGGCGATCTCGGCACCAGCTGGATGGATCACTTCGGGGACAACCTCTTCAACATCTACGGCTCGACCGAGGTCGCGTGGGCGACGATCGCGCAGCCGCAGGACCTTCGCGACGCTCCCGGCACCGCCGGCAAGCCTCCGCACGCCACCGTCGTGAAGATCTACGACCAGGACGGCCAGGAGCTCCCGGCGGGTGAGACCGGGCGGATCTTCGTCGGCAACTCGATGCTCTTCGAGGGGTACACCGGCGGCGGGTCGAAGGACATGATCCACGGCCTGATGTCCACCGGCGACGTCGGACGGTTCGACGAGAACGGCCACCTGTTCGTCGAGGGTCGCGACGACGAGATGATCGTCTCGGGCGGCGAGAACGTCTTCCCCAAGGAGGTCGAGGACTGCCTCCATGCACATCCGGCCGTGGAGGACGTGGCGGCGGTGGGCGTCGAGGACGACGACTACGGGCAGCGGCTCCGGGCCTTCGTCGTGCTGAGCTCCGACGGCGCGGCCGACGAGGACGAGCTCAAGGCCCACGTGAAGTCGAACCTGGCGCGTTACAAGGTGCCTCGGGAGATCGTCTTCATCGAGGAGCTGCCCCGCAACGCCACCGGGAAGATCCTCAAGCGCGAGCTCGCCGAGCACCCGTGACGCTCCAAGTCGGTGACCCGGCGCCGGACTTCACGCTCCGCGACCAGCACGGTCGCCGGACCTCGTTGAGTGCTCTTCGCGGTGAGCGAGCGGTGGTGATCGTGTTCTTCCCGTTCGCGTTCAGCGGGGTCTGCACGGGCGAGCTCCGGGAGCTTCGGGAGCGCGCTGACCAGATCGCTCAGGCCGGGGCCCAGCTCCTGGCCGTCTCCTGCGACCCGATGTTCGCGCTGAGGGCATTCGCCGACCAGGACGGGCTGGAGTTCGCGTTGCTGTCGGACTTCTGGCCTCACGGCGAGGTGGCATCGGCGTACGAGGTCTTCGACCAGGAGCACGGGTGCCCCACGCGCTCGTCCTTCGTGGTCGACCGCGAGGGCATCGTGCGCTGGAGCGTTCACAACCCGATGGGAGAGCCTAGAGAAGTCGCCGACTACCTGAGTCAGCTCGGTGCGCTCGATGCAACATCGGTCAAACCGGACGCCTAAAGTAAAGTTTCGTTTTCACGGGTCCAGAAATCCTGCAATCCTCTGACACGGTCCCGCGGCCTGGGTTGAATAGTCATTGCTACGACCGCTGGTGACCCGAGACGCCAGCGGTCGTACGCATCTCCGGGGCCTTGTCGCTAGGTCCTGCTTCGCGCCGGGGACGGTTTTGTCCGGCCGAGCGCCGCTCGCGTAGGCTGTGGCCCGCTTCGGGGCGTATAGCTCAGCGGTAGAGCACCTCCCTTACAAAGTGGTGCTTTTTGGACAAAGGTCCACAAACGCCACCACGTTTCCGCAGGTCAGAGGCCCTTTTCGCGCCTCAGATCGGTGTCCGATTTCGGCGCTTGGCGCAGGTTTGGCGCAAGTTGGCGCAGAGAACCTCTTGAAGTCCTCACCAGAGTTCTCGGCATGAGCATCAACGTCCGTCCGCAGGAGGCCCGTCATGGCATGGGCTAGTCAGGGACCGAAGGGCGCTTACCGCGGTCGCTACCGCGACGCGGAGCGCAACGTCCAGGATGTCCGTGACCGCGAGGGCAGCGTCCGATGGTTCGCGTCCAAGAAGGCTGCGAGGGAAGCTGCCCTGGACGAGGAGTCGAAGATCCGCCAGGGAACGTGGTGGGATCCGGCCAAGGGGGCGATCACGTTCGCGGACTATTTCGAGACCCACTGGCTCCCGAACAAGGTGGTCGAGGTGACCACCATCGTCAAGTACGAGGCTCAGTACGGCTGCAAGAAGACCGGCCTGAAGGCGTACTGGGGTGAGGTCGAACTTCGCCACATCACTCCAACGTCCGTTCAGAC
>DATGYO010000219.1:0-31972 GCA_035297905.1 Nocardioidaceae bacterium | reverse complement strand
TCGACAGTCGACGACGCCGACTTGACGAACTCTCCCATTTCTCCGAGCTTGGCCAGAACGACCTTGCTCTCGACTCCGAACTCTTTGGCGAGCTCGTGGACTCGGACCTTAGCCACGCTTCTCCTTCTGGTCCGAGCCGTTGTGTGCCCGGACCGTTAGCTGGTGTGCATGCTCATCGCGAAGTACTCATCGAGTGCTCATGAGCTGCTGCTCCAATTTCTGTCGGTCAACACGGATGGATCTGCTGCGCGCTGCACATAGTCCCTGAGGAGGGACTCGCCGAGCCCGCCCCGGACCCGTAGGGCCCGGACGAAAGCCCGGCGGCGTGTGGCGAGCTCGAGACACTCGGGTGTGGGGTGGATGTAGGCACCCCTGCCCGGTGCTCTTGCTCCTGGATCCGGAACCACGGTCAGACCGTCGTCCGAACCGCGGGCGACCACGCGTAGCAGGTCTTGCTTGGAAGCTCGGAGCCGACAACCGATACAGGTGCGCACAGGGATGTGCGCGCATGAGTCAGCGCCGTGTTCACGAACCACCGGTACCAGTCTAGCGGTTCGTTCCCCGTAGTCAGAATCGGCTCAGCGCCGCTCTCCCCCGCCGGGAGCCGCCTGCGGGCTCGGCGCCTCGTCGGAGCGGATGTCGATGCGCCACCCGGTGAGCCGGGCGGCCAGACGGGCGTTCTGCCCTTCCTTGCCGATCGCGAGGGAGAGCTGGAAGTCGGGTACGACGACCCTGGCCGACCGTGCCTCGCGGTCGACGATCTCGACGCTGGAGACGCGGGCAGGTGACAGGGCGTGGGCGACCATCTCCGCCGGGTCCTCGGACCAGTCCACGATGTCGATCTTCTCGCCGTGCAGCTCGTGCATGACGTTGCGGACCCGCTGGCCCATGGGACCGATGCAGGCGCCCTTGGCGTTCACGCCGGGGACCGTCGAGCGCACCGCGATCTTGGTGCGGTGGCCGGCCTCACGAGCGATCGCGCAGATCTCGACCGTGCCGTCGGCGATCTCGGGCACCTCGAGGGCGAAGAGCTTCTTGACCAGGTTCGGGTGGGAGCGCGAGAGGGTGACCTGCGGGCCGCGCAGCCCCTTCCGCACGCTGACCACGAGGCACTTGATGCGGGTTCCGTGGTCGTAGCGCTCGCCCGGAACGCGCTCGACGAGCGGCAGGTGCGCCTCGAGCCGACCGAGGTCGACCAGCACGTCCTGCGGGTCGCGCCCCTGCTGGATCACTCCCGAGATGACGTCGCCCTCCTTGCCGGAGAACTCGCCGAACTTCGCCTCGTCCTCGGCGTCGCGGAGGCGCTGCAGGATGATCTGCTTCGCGGTGGTTGCTGCGATCCGCCCGAAGCCTTCGGGCGTGTCGTCGTACTCACCGACGACGTTGCCCTCCTCGTCGGTCTCTGCCGCGAGCACGGTGACGTGGCCGGTCTTGCGGTCGAGCTCGACCCGCGCCTTCGGCTGGGCGCCGGGGGTCTTGTGGTAGGCGATGAGCAGGGCCTGCTCGATCGCCTCCACGAGGACTTCGAAGGAGATCTCCTTCTCGCGCTCGAGCGAGCGCAGAACCATCATGTCGATGTCCATGGCTCAGCTCTCCTTCCGGTTGAACTCGATCTGGACGCGGGCCTTCGCGACTTCGTCGTACGTCAGCACCTGTTCGGTGCCGTCGACGTCGAGGGTCGCGCAGTTATCGTCACTGGCGCGGATCCGGCCGGTGACGGTGCCGCCGTCGCGGGTGGTGACCTTGACCAGACGCGACTCGTTGCGTCGCCAGTGTCGGGGCAGGGTGAGGGGGCGGTCGATGCCAGGCGAGGTGACCTCGAGGGTGTAGGGCTGCTCCCCCATGACGTCGGACTCGTCGAGGAGTCGGGAGACCTCTTTGGTCGCGTCGGCGATGTCGTCCATCGTCACGCCGCCGTCCTTGTCGATGGCGACACGGAGCAGCCGGCGACGACCAGCGGGCGTGAGCTCGATGGCCTCGACGTCGAGGCCGGTGGCTGCGAGGGGCTCGGTGAGTACCTCTGCAAGTCGGTCCCGGGTCTGGTCGGTGCTCACGGGCATCCTCCTCGCTGTGCTGTTGTCGGCCCTGCTCAGGGCGTCCGGCCCCACGGCGGGTGCGCGGGTCGCCCGTGCTGCAACCTTAGCGGACCCCCGGAGGTGCAGTTGCTAGCCTCGTCCCACCACCGACCTGGGGAGACCATGAGAGCCATCGCCGCCGGTTGTCTCGCTCTCGGCCTGCTCGTCTCGGGCTGCAGCGGTGCCGACGACCGATCCTCGGCGCCCCCCTCGTCCCGTCCGGCTGCGGACGCGTCCCCGCCCGCCGACAGCGCACCCTCCGGCGCGGCCCCCTCGACCACCGCGGTGCCGGAACCGCCTCCCGGCACCAACGACCGGCGGGGCCGGACTGCCTTCGCCGAGTACGTCCTCGAGGCCTGGATCTACGCGCTGAACACCAACGACCCGAAGCCGCTCCTCTCGGTGAGCGGCCGCAAGCCCTGCGACGGCTGCGGCGACCTGGTCGCAGAGCTGAAGAAGCGCAGGGAACAGGGCTGGCATGTTGCCCTGCAGGGCGTGCGCGTCGCCTCGACCCGCATCAGCCAGTCGGGCAGCACCAGCCGAGCGGTGCTGTCCGTGGAGATCCCCGCGAGCTCCAGCTACAACGACGACGGGACGTTCCGCGCCATCAACCCGGCCCATCCCGGGAGCAGGTTCACGGTGGAGATGACGCACACCGACGGGCGGTTCCGCCTCGAGTCGTTCAGCCTGTACTGAAGTCGGCGCACCGTGCGGAGTGGAATCCCGAGGGCTCGCCAGCACCGAGCCTGTGGGAAGCAAGCGCGGGGGCGGCGCTAGAGTCGGCTCCCGTGCCGACCCCCTCTTCCGCCGACTCCGGGCCGCGGCCCGGAGTGCCGATGAGCCGCCGGGCTGCACTCGCAGTCCTCGCCGCCGCGGCCGCCGGAGCGGTGGCGGGCTGCACCCCGGCGCGGGAGCAGCACCGCGTACGTCGCCGGCACGTCGAGGCGAAGGTCGACCCCGATGTCGCGGTGGCCGCCGACGCCCTGGCCGGACAGAAGGCGGTCCTGGAGCTCATCGCTGCCACGCAGGAACGCCACAAGGGGCTCGCCCAGGTGCTCACGCAGCCTCTGACGACACAGCAGGCACACGTCGCGGTTCTGGCCCGCGCCGTGCCTGACGACGTCAGCCCGAGCCCTTCGACCTCACCGTCGCCCTCGCCGAGCGGGCCCGACCGTCGTACCCGCGTGCCCGGCGACCCGGCCCGCGCCCTCCAGAAGGTCGTGCGGGCCGAGCAGGACCTGCGGACATCCACGAAGCGGCTCGCCTTCAACGCCGAGAGCGGCGCCTTCGCCCGGATCCTGGGCAGCATGGCGGCGGCCGCTGCCCAGCAGGCCGCGGTGCTCGAGACCGCACGCGCCGCAGGACAGGGGGGCTCGTGACTCCGCTCCAGGCGCTTCAGCACACGCTCGCCGGCGAGCACGCTGCCGTGTACGTCTACGGCGTGATCGGTGCTCGCGTGTCGGTCTCGCAGCAGCCGGACCTCTGGCAGCGGGTCGGCGAGGCGTACGACCTTCACCGCGACCGCCGCGACAACCTGACCGCGATGGTCCGGGCAGCCGGCGCAGACCCGGTCGCGGCGGAGGTGAGCTACGAGCTGCCGAACGAAGCCCGTACGCCAGGTCAGCTCCAGCAGGCGGCGCTCGAGACCGAGCAGCGGTGCGCAGCGGTGTATGCAGACATGGTCGGGAGCACCTCCGGGGCAAACCGCCAATGGGCGCTCGACGCGCTCGAGGACGCCTCCGTGCGACTACTCGGCTTCGGCGGTCAGGCGGAGCCCTTCCCCGGCGTCGGCGAGCTCTGAGACGCGGTCCTGCAGGACGTCATCGCCAGCGGGAGACGATGTCGTGGACCTCGCTGAGCCGATGCGCGACCGCGTCCGGCTCCCCCACGCTGTGCCCGATCTGCTCCTCCGGGATCGAGCTGTGGGGCACCAAGATCGTGCGCATGCCGACGTTGGAGGCGCCCCAGATGTCGTCGAACAGCCGGTCGCCGACGAACACGCAGGCCTGCGGGTCCACCGCTCCGACCGCGTCCATCGCGGCGCGGAAGGCCTCGGGAGCGGGCTTGGTCCAGGGCACCTCGCTCGTGTAGACGGCGCCGTGGATCAGCTCGAGCACACCGTCACGTCGGAAGAACTCCTCGTGCCAGTCGCGCGGCCAGATCGTGTTGGACAACACGCCCACCCGGATGTCGTCCGCGTGCAGCCTGTCGAACAGCGGCGGCACATCCGGGTCGGTCGCGGTGTGCGGCTCCCAGAACTCGCGGTACGCCGTCAGGAGCTCCTCGTCGTGGAACAGCCCCGCGTGGGCGAAGAGGTCGGCAATGGTCGCGCTCGTGTGCTCGTCACGCGACCGCCCCCACACGGCGTCGGCGGCGGCCCGGAGCAGCTCCGGCGCCGTGTGGTCGGCCCCGACGGCCGCCTCCGCCAGCGCCTCGGCCTCCTCGCGGAAGTCGATCGTGTGCCAGGGCGTCAGCGTGCCGCCCCAGTCGAAGATGACGGCCTCGACCGGCGGACGCCTCGTGTCGGGGTCAGCCACGAACGACCCGCACGAGGTGCTCGACGACGTCGTCCACGGCCACGTCCTGACGCTCGCCCGTAGTGCGGTCCTTGACCTCGATCACGCCGTCGGTCAGCCCCTTGCCGACGACGGCGATCGTGGGGACGCCGATGAGCTCGGCGTCCTTGAACTTCACACCGGGCGAGACCTTCGCACGGTCGTCGTAGAGCACCGTCAGGCCTCGCGCCTCGAGCTCGCCCGCGACCTTGGCGGCTGCATCGAAGACAGCGGCGTCCTTGCCGGTGGCGACGAGGTGTACGTCGGCCGGCGCCACCTCTCGCGGCCAGACCAGGCCGAGGTCGTCGTGGGTGTTCTCCGCGATGGCCGCGACCGCGCGAGAGACCCCGATGCCGTAAGAGCCCATCGTCACCGTGACGAGCTTGCCGTTCTCGTCGAGCACCTGCAGCCCGAGCGGCTCGGCGTACTTCCGGCCGAGCTGGAAGATGTGGCCCATCTCGATGCCCCGAGCCGACTCGAGCGTGCCGTCGCCGCCCTCCGTCGAGCACCGGGGGCAGGGGTCGCCGTCGCGGACCTCGGCCGCCTCGATCGTCCCGTCCGGCGTGAAGTCCCGGCCGACGACGAGGTCGATCACGTGCTGGCCCGCTGCGTTGGCGCCGGTCACCCAGCGGGTGCCCTGCACGACGCGCGGGTCGACGACGTAGCGGATCTTGGACTCGTTGGTCTCGCCGAGCACAGCAGGGCCGATGTAGCCCTTGACCAGGGCGGGGTGCTTCGCGAACTCCGCCTCGTCGAAGGGCTCGATCTCGATCGGCTCGAGCTGACCTTCGAGCCGCTTGGCGTCGACCTCGCGGTCACCGGGGATGCCGATGGCCAGGGGCTCGCGGGTGCCGTCGGGGTGCTTGAGCACGACGAGCACGTTCTTGAGCGTGTCGCCGGCGTTCCAGGGGCGGTCCTCACGCGGGAAGTGCTCGTTGAGGTGGTCCACGAGCGTCTCGATCGTGGGGGTGCCGGGGGTGTCCTCGGTGTGGGCGACCGGTACGTCGTCGTACGACTGCGGCTCGGGAGCGGGAACCGCCACCGCCTCGACGTTCGCCGCGTAGTCGCAGGACGTGCAGCGCACGTAGGTGTCCTCGCCGACGTCGGCCTTCGCCAGGAACTCCTCGGACACGGAGCCGCCCATGGCTCCGGAGGTGGCCTTGACGATGACGTACTCGAAGCCGAGCCGGTCGAAGATCTTGACGTAGGCCTCCCGATGGGCGGCGTAGGAGCGCTCGAGCCCCTCGTCGGTGGTGTCGAAGGAGTAGGAGTCCTTCATCACGAACTCGCGCCCACGGAGCAGGCCGGCCCGGGGTCGCGCCTCGTCGCGGTACTTCGTCTGGATCTGGTAGAGCCAGACGGGCAGGTCCTTGTACGAGGAGTACAGGTCCTTCACGGTCAGCGTGAACAGCTCCTCATGGGTGGGCCCGAGCAGGTAGTCGGCCCCCTTGCGGTCCTGGAGCCGGAAGATCCCGTCGCCGTACTCCGTCCACCGGTTGGATGCCTCGTAGGGCTCGCGCGGAAGCAGAGCCGGGAACTGGAGCTCCTGCGCCCCGATCGCGTCCATCTCCTCCCGGACGATGGTCTCGATGTTGCGCAGCACGCGGAGGCCGAGCGGCAGCCAGGTGTAGATGCCAGGGGCGGCGCGCCGGATGTAGCCCGCCCGGACGAGGAGCCGGTGGCTCGGCACCTCGGCGTCCGCCGGGTCCTCCCTAAGGGTCCGCACGAACAAGTTCGACATCCGCATGATCATGCGCGCAAGGCTACCTACGGGTTCGTCGGCGACGCACACCGATTACCTGTCTATAGCGCGTCCATGGCGCCATGGGCGATATGACCCGAGATGTCTAGAGCGGGTTTGGCATGATGGTCCCGTGCAGGAGGAGCATCTGACCGGTTCCGACACCGCGCAGAGCGTCCGCTACCCGGCGAACCCCGCGAGTGTCCCAGGCGCCCGACGGTTCGTCGCGCGCAGTCTCGAGGCGATAGGTCGCAGTGATCTCGTCGACGACGCGATGCTGTGTGCCAGCGAGCTGGCAGGCAACGCCGCGTTGCACAGCGAGTGCACCTACATCGAGGTCTCGGTCGAGACCACCGCGGACGCCGTGCGTCTTGTCGTGGAGGACGACGGGCCCGTGTCCATGAGTGTGGTGGCACCGCGGACGACGCTGCCCGGGCTCGACGACTCGTTCGACGAGGAGCTCGACGAGCTTGACCTGCTGCTGGCCGACCAGCCGGCGACCGGCCGGGGCCTGGCGATCGTGACCGTTCTCGCTCGCGACTGGGGCGTCGAGGAGCTGCCGCAGGGCAAGCGGGTGTGGGCCGCGCTCACCGGGGACAGCGCAGGGGCGGCGCGCCGCGCGCAAGAGCGACGTTCCGCCGAGCAACGAGCTGCCGACCTTCCCGCCGGCTGGGCGACAGTCCGCCTGTCGGGCTCCCCCGCGTCCCTCGTTCGCCGTCATGACCAGCACCTGGACGAGCTGGTCCGCGAGCTGAAGCTGATGCTCTACGCCAACGAGAATCCGGGCAACGTCGCGATCGCCAGGCGGCTGCGTCCGGTCATCGACGCCTCGGACTACGTCCGGCTCACGGTTCGCCGTGATGTCGACGCCGCACTTGCTCGTGGCGAGTCGGTCGTGGACGTGGACCTCTCGATGCCGAGCGAGTTCAGCCGGGAGATCCGGCTGCTCGACGACGCCCTGCGTGAGGCCGACGCCCTCTCCACCGAGCGCAGGCTGCTGACCCTGCCGGCCTCCCCCGACGTGCAGGCCCTGCGAGCCTGGCTGTCCGCGCAGATCGTGGGTCAGATGGAGCGCGGGGCCACGCCGGTCAGCTGGCAGACCTGGCAGTCCCAGCGCGCGGGCCAGCGCGGACACCGCGGAAGCTGACTCCAGGCCGGCCAGCCCTGCCCGGCCAGCCCTGCCTGGCCAGCCCTGACACGGAGTCAGAACATGATCGTCGAGAAGACCGCGCTCTGCTCGAAGCCCACCGCGGCGTAGGCGCGGCGCGCCGGGATGTTGTGGTCGTTCACGTAGAGCGAGACCACGGGCGCGATCTCGCGCAGCGCATACTCGATGACCGCGGCCATCCCCGCGGTGGCCAGCCCTTCCCCGCGGCGGTCGGGAGCGACGTATACCCCCTGTACCTGACAGGCGTGCGGGGTCGCAGCGGCGATCTCGGCCTTGAACACCACACGGCCGTCCTCGATGCGCGCGAAGGACCAGCCCTTGCCGATCAGCTGCGCAACGCGGGCGCGGTACATGTCGGTTCCCCCGCCGACCTCCGGCGAGATCCCGACCTCCTCGCTGTACATCGCGACGCAGGCCGGATAGAGCGTCTCCAGGTCGGTGGGTGCCGTGCGGCGTACGTCGGGATCGGGCGCCACCTTCGGCGGACCGCTGATCTCGAGGTGTGGCTGGACCCACCGGAAGTCCCGTGGTCTCGACCAGTGGGGAGCAAGATGCTTCCAAAGGCCGGCGACCATGTCGGCCGGCCCGACGATGGTCGAGCAGCGCCGCCGCTGCCGGATCGCCTTGGCGGCGAACGCCTCTAGGGCCTCGGGGCCGGCATCGACGGGCACGAGGTTCGCGGCAGAGTGACAGGCCGAGACGAGCTCGCCGTCCTCGACGTACCCCCACATCTCGCCGCCCATCCAGCGGGGGTCGAGCTGGGTGACCCGGCTGCGATAGTCGACGAAGACGTTGACCACCGGGTCGCGCGCCACGAGCTCCGACATCGCCGGGAGGTCGGAGGGGCCGAGAAGCCGGAGACCCTGCTGGGTGCGGAGCACGTACCGGAGCCTACGTCACCGGGTGGGCGCCTCGTTGGCGGTTCGCGACGTCTCAGGGCGTGCTGTCGTCGGTGGCCGCGCGGTTGCGCAGCCAGGTCGCAGTCGGTCCGTCAGGCCCGCCCGGTGAGGCCTTCAGCGCTGGGGGCGCAGGCACCTCTGCATTGTTGAGGAGCAACCCAGCCACGACGAGGAGGGCGCCAACGACTCCCAGGCCCAGCGGGGCCACGTTGGCCACCATCCAGATCACCAGCGCGCACACCAGCGTCAGGCCGCCCAGGACGATCGCCAGCTCGGCGAGCTTGCCCGTCACCCAGCGGACGAGGCAGTAGACGTAGGCGTCGGTCAGGTCTGGCATCGGCTCTCCGTTTCCACTGTGGCGGGCCGCAGCCTAGACCACGACGGTCAGCCGACGGTGACCGTCGGTGCGCTGCCGTCGCCGTCGACCGGCTCGCCCATCTCCTCGGCGATGCGCATCGCCTCCTCGATCAGGGTCTCCACGATCTTCGACTCGGGCACGGTCTTGATCACCTCGCCCTTGACGAAGATCTGGCCCTTGCCGTTGCCGGAGGCCACACCGAGGTCGGCCTCGCGGGCCTCCCCCGGACCGTTCACGACGCAGCCCATGACGGCGACCCGGAGCGGGACCTCGAGGCCTTCGAGGCCCGCGGTCACCTCCTCGGCGAGCTTGTAGACGTCGACCTGCGCGCGACCGCAGGAGGGACAGGAGACGATCTCGAGCCGGCGCGGACGCAGGTTCAGCGACTCGAGGATCTGGAGCCCGACCTTGACCTCCTCCACGGGAGGCGCGGACAACGAGACCCGGATCGTGTCGCCGATGCCACGGGACAGCAGCGCACCGAAGGCGACGCTGGACTTGATCGTGCCCTGGAAGGCGGGGCCCGCCTCGGTGACTCCGAGGTGCAGCGGCCAGTCCCCGCGCTCGGCGAGCATCTCGTAGGCCTTGACCATGACCACCGGGTCGTTGTGCTTGACGGAGATCTTGAAGTCGTGGAAGTCGTGCTCCTCGAACAGCGACGCCTCCCACACGGCGGACTCGACGAGCGCCTCCGGAGTGGCCTTGCCGTACTTCTCGAGGATCCGCTTGTCGAGCGAGCCCGCGTTGACCCCGATCCGCAGCGAGGTGCCGTGGTCCTTGGCGGCCTGCGCGATCTGCTTGACCTGGTCGTCGAACTTGCGGATGTTGCCGGGGTTCACCCGCACCGCGGCGCAGCCGGCCTCGATGGCGGCGAAGACGTACTTCGGCTGGAAGTGGATGTCGGCGATGACCGGGATCTGCGAGTGCTGCGCGATCTCGGCGAGGGCGTCGGCGTCGTCCTGCGACGGGCAGGCCACCCGGACGATGTCGCAGCCCGAAGCGGTGAGCTCGGCGATCTGCTGGAGCGTGGAGTTGACGTCGGCGGTGAGCGTCGTCGTCATCGACTGCACGGAGATCGGCGCGTCGCCACCCACGAGAACCTTGCCCACCTTGATCTGGCGGGTCTTGCGTCGTTCGGCGAGCACCGGCGGCGGGGCGGCGGGCATTCCGAGGTCGACCGAGGTCATGGGGCGGTTCCTTCTCTCTGAGTTCGTCCGGTGGTTCTTGTCATGCCCGTCGGCAGCCGTCCGACATCCTCTGCGGCGAGGGATCCAAGAGCATGGCCCACCGCCCTACGACGTTACCCGAGCCGGACAGGAGCGACGATGTCGGCGTAGATCAGGACGACGCTCATGACCAGGATCGCCCCAGCCATCACGTAGGCCACGGGAAGCAGCTTGGCGACGTCGAAGTAGCCGGGGTCCGGTCGCCCGAAGAGCCGTGCGAGCCCCCGCCGTATCGCCTCGTAGAGGGCGCCCGCGATGTGACCGCCGTCGAGCGGCAGCAGCGGGATGAAGTTGAACATGCCGACGAACAGGTTGATCCCGCCGAGCAGCATCAACAGGCTGAAGAACTTGTCGCCGACCGAGATGTCGGGGGTCGACGCCATCTCCCCGGCAACGCGGCTCGCGCCCACGACGCTCATCGGGCTGTCGGCCGACCGCTCGGAGATGCCGAGAGCCGCCTTGCCGACGCCCCAGAGCTTCGCGGGGAGCGTGCCCACAGCCTTGAGCGTCTGCCAGGTGTAGGTGCCCATCGTGTCGATGACGAACGCCGGACCCTGCTTCTCCCGGACCAGCTCCGGCTGTACTCCCAGGAATCCGACCTTGACGAACTTGTCGGTCTGCTTCAGGTCCGGCCGTGGGGAGACGAGGGTGTTCGTCGTGGTGGTGTAACGCTCACCGTCGCGCTCGTAGACGATCGTGGCCGCGCCGTCCTGGTTGGCCCGGATCAGCGTGGTCAGCTGGGTCCACGAGGTGACCTTGGTGCCGTTCATCGCGAGGATCCGGTCACCGGGCTCCAGGCCGGCCTGCTTCGCAGGTGCCACGGGATCGGAGGGCTTGCAGGTCCGGTCGAGGTTCGGCTCGGTCGCGGAGATGACGCAGTCCGACACCTTGTCCACGGTCGTGGTGGGCGTGAGGACCCCGTGCAGCATGAAGACGGCGCCGAAGAGCATGAACGCCAGGACCAGGTTCACCGTGGGGCCGCCGGCCATCACGATGACCTTCTTCCACCACGGCAGCCGGTAGAACAGCCGCTCCTCGTCTCCCGGCTGTACGTGTTCGTACTCGGCCGCACGGGCGTCGGAGATCAGCTGGGTGAACATCCCAGTATTGCTCTTACGGACCCGGCCGGGCTCGTCGTGGGGGCCCGGAGGGAGCATCCCGACGAGCTTGACGTAGCCGCCGAGGGGGATCGCCTTGACGCCGTACTCCGTCTCCCCCCGGCGGCGCGACCACACTGTGTTGCCGAAGCCGATGAAGTACTGCGTGACCTTGACACCGAACTTCTTGGCCGGCACGAGGTGCCCGACCTCGTGCAGGCCGATCGACACGGCCACGCCCACGACGAAGAGCACCACGCCAAGGGCGTACATCAGCACGGTGGTCATCGACGGCGCTCCAGCTCGTTGCGGGTCTCGGCGCGCGCCCACGCATCGGCGTTGAGCACGTCCTCGACGGTCAGGTCCTCCACCGTCGAGGGTACGTGGTGCCGCCCGAGGACCGTCTCGATTGTCGGCACGATGTCGGTGAACCTCATCCCACCGGAGAGGAACGCCTCCACACAGATCTCGTTCGCGGCGTTGTAGACCGCAGGCGAGGTGCCACCACGCGCGCCTGCCTCCCTGGCCAGGCGTACGGCGGGGAACGCGTCGTCGTCGAGCGGGAAGAACTCCCACGTCTCCGGCTTGCTCCAGTCGACGGCAGGCGCCGCGTCACGGACCCGGTCCGGCCACGCCATGCCGAGCGCGATCGGGATCATCATCGACGGCGGCGATGCCTGGGCGAGCGTGGACCCGTCGTAGAACTCCACCATCGAGTGCACGACGGAGGTGGGGTGTACGACGACCTCGATCGCCTCGAACGGGATCGCGAAGAGCAGGTGCGCCTCGATCACCTCGAGGCCCTTGTTGACCAGCGTCGCGGAGTTCAGCGTGACGACCGGGCCCATCGACCACGTCGGATGTGCGAGTGCCTCATCCGGGGTGACGTCGTGCAGCTCCTCCCGGGTGCGGCCGCGGAACGGCCCCCCACTCGCGGTGAGGACCAGCCGACGCACCTCCTCGGCGCGCCCGCCACGCAGGCACTGCGCCAACGCGCTGTGCTCGCTGTCGACGGGCACGATCTGTCCCGGTGCGGCCCGCGAGGTCACCACCGGTCCGCCGATGATCAGCGACTCCTTGTTCGCGAGCGCCAGGGTGTTGCCGGCGTCGAGCGCCGCGAGCGTGGGTCGGAGTCCGACGGCGCCCGTCATGCCGTTGAGCACGACGTCGCAGTACCTGCTCGCGGCCTCGACGGAGGCCTCCTCGCCGAGCCCGGAGTAGTCCGGCTGGAACTCCTCGCACTGGGCTTGGAAGAGGTCGGGGTTCGAGCCTCCGGCGGTGAGGGCGGCAACCCGGAACGAGTCGGGGTTCGCCCGGACCACGTCGAGCGCCTGGGTGCCGATCGAGCCGGTGGATCCGAGGATGACGACGTCACGGCGCGAGCTCATGAGGATCATCCTTTCATCGCGACCTGCCGCGGGTGCGCCCGGTCGGCGGCTGCCTCCGGGGCCGGGGGGCCTCAAGCGGCCACCGGCTGGACAGACGAGCGACTAGACAACTGATTCCGCAGCTGCAGACAGGTCTCGATGTCGTTTTCGCCAGCCTGGGTCGATCCCGTGGGCCCAATCCGTGGCATTTCGCAGGTGACGAAGCCTAGTCTAGGGCGCATGAGCGAAGCAGCGACTCCCGCCATCTCCGGTGGTCCGGGGCTCCCCCAGGAACGACGTCTGGTGACCGAGATCCCCGGCCCTGCGTCGCTGGCCAAGTTCGCACGTCGACAGGAGTTCGTGGCTGCCGGGGTCGGCACCACGCTGCCCGTCTTCGTCGAAGCGGCGGGCGGCGGCGTGCTCGTCGACGCCGACGGCAACTCGCTCATCGACCTCGCCTCGGGCATCGCGGTCACCAGCGTCGGCAACTCGGCGCCCGAGGTCACCGAGCGGGTGGTGGAGCAGGTCCGGGCCTTCACGCACACCTGCTTCATGGTCACGCCCTACGACGGGTACGTCGACGTCTGCGACCAGCTCGCCCAGCTGACACCCGGCGACCACCCCAAGAAGTCCGCCCTGTTCAACTCGGGCGCGGAGGCGGTCGAGAACGCCGTGAAGATCGCCCGCTCGTTCACGGGGCGCAACGCGGTGGCGGTGTTCGACCACGCCTACCACGGCCGGACCAACCTCACCATGGCGATGACGGCGAAGAACATGCCCTACAAGCACCGCTTCGGCCCCTTCGCGAACGAGGTCTACCGGGCGCCTGTCTCCTACCCCTTCCGCGAGCCGGTGCCGATCTCCGGCGAGGCCGCGGCCGACCGCGCCATCGACGTGCTCGACAAGCAGGTCGGTGCGGAGAACCTCGCCTGCGTCGTGATCGAGCCGGTGCTCGGCGAGGGCGGCTTCGTCGTACCCGCCGAAGGCTTCCTCCCGAGGCTGCGCACCTGGACCGACGAGCACGGGATCGTCCTCGTCGCCGACGAGATCCAGACCGGCTTCTGCCGCACCGGGGCGTGGTTCGCGTGCGACCACGAGGCCGTCGTGCCCGACCTGATCACCACCGCGAAGGGCATCGCTGGAGGGTTACCGCTTGCCGCGGTGACCGGACGGGCCGACATCATGGACTCCGTCCACGTCGGCGGTCTCGGCGGCACCTACGGCGGGAACCCCGTGGCATGTGCTGCGGCACTCGGGGCGATCGAGGCGATGCGCAAGCACGACCTCTCCGGCCGGGCCCGCGACCTCGGAAAGACCATCCACAGAAGACTGACCGCCATCGCAGAACGGCACCCAGCAGCGGGGGACGTCAGAGGCCGCGGCGCGATGATGGCGGTCGAGATCGTCGGTGCGGACGGGCTGACCCCTGACCCCGTCCGCACCGGCTCGATCTCCGCCTACTGCCACGCACGTGGAGTGGTGACGCTCACGGCCGGCACCTACGGCAACGTGCTGCGCTTCCTGCCGCCGCTTGCCATGCCCGACCACCTGCTGGAGGAGGCCTTCGACGTGGTCACCGAGGCATTCGACGCAACAGCGTGAGTATGCGCATATTCCGGACGTGCAGCGCGGTAGTTCCTAAGATGCCGGGAAGGGATTCCTCCAGCGGCGGCGCCGCCGGAGACAGGGGGCGGGTATGGGCGTCAAGCTGAACGGCGACACCGGCAACTCGGTTGCGCGGCTGACGACACTGTTCACGATGCTCGGTGTGCTCGGCACGGTGGGCTTCTACTTCTACGGGCCGGCGGTCACGCCGGCGTTGCACGGCGCGGCAAGCGCGGAGTGCAACCGGCTCGCCGGCGGCAACTACCGCAGCTACCACCTCTCGTGGGACGTCGGGACCCGACCGCACTGGCTCTGCGGTGACCGCTCGGAGCCCGCGAAGGATCCGGTCGACATGGGCTGGTGGGTTACCCCGAGCTTCTGACGCCCGAGTCCCCTGAACGCTCCGCGCTCCGGACCTCTTGGCGTCCCGACCCCTTCGGCGGCCAGTCGTCACGCTGACCCCAAGGCGAGCCGTACTCCACCAGCAGGTCGAGGAACGGCACCGCGTCGAACGCCTCCGGACCGAGCACGCCGCTGCCCTGCCAGGTCCCCCTGGACAGGAGCTCTAGCGCGACGACCGGGTTGACCGCGGTCTGCCAGACCACGCACTGGTGGCCGTACTCCCGCATCGACCACTCGTTGTCGACGACGTGGTAGAGGTACGTCGAACGGGGCCGGCCGTCGAGGCACTTGCCGGTGACGTACAGGCCGGCGCAGGTCTTGCCGCGCATCCGGTCGCCGAGGGTCGCAGGGTCGGGCAGGCAGGCAGCGACGACATCGCGGGGCGAGACCTCGACGCCGCCGACGCGCACCTTGTCGGTCCGGTCCAGGCCGAGCTTGTGCAACGTCTTGAGCACCTCGATGAACTCGTTGCCGAGGCCGTACTTGAACGTGACCCGTCGCGCCTCGACCCAGCGCGGCATGAGGAGCACCTCTTCGTGCTCGACGTTCACGCACTCGACCGGGCCGATACCCTCGGGAAAGTCGAAGACCTCCGGTTCGCTGAACGGCTCGGTCGTGAACCAGCCCCGGTCCTTCTCCCAGACCACCGGAGGGTTGAGGCACTCCTCGATCGTGGTCCAGATGGAGAACGACGGCGCAAAGTCGTAGCCCTCGACGGTGAGGTTGGCCCCGTCGCGGGTGCCGAGCTCGTCGATCTCCAGGAACAGGTGGTCGGCGGCGTACCTCGCGAAGACATCCGAGAGCCCGGGCTCGACGCCGATCCCGCAGAGCGCGAGTCGCCCGGCCGCCTCCCACTCGGCGGACTTGGCGAACTGCTCGTCGCCGAGCTTCACGCCGGTCTCGGAGTACGGCGACTCCGGGTGCGGTCGCGAGAGGCTCATCGCCATGTCGAGGTAGTCGGCTCCCGCGGCGAGCGCCCCGTCGAAGATCGGCATCACGAAGCGCGGGTCCACAGCGTTCATCACGTGGGTGATGCGATGCTCGCGCGCGAGCGCGGCCACCGACTCGGCGTCGGAGGCGTCCACCTGCGCCGGGAGGAAACGGGCATCGACCTTGGCCGCGCGTTCCGCCCGCGACAGGTCGTAGTCGGCCACGACGATCGTCTCGTAGAAGTCGCGCCTGGCCGCGATCGCGGTGAAGGCGGCACCGACACCACCGGCGCCGACGAGAAGGATCCTCACCTGGTGCCTCCGGGGACGCTCGAGTGCAGTGAGCAGCTGCGTGAGGCGTTCATGCGCTCACTCTCCGATGTAGGACATCACGTGCTTGATGCGCGTGTAGTCCTCGAGGCTGTACGCGGACAGGTCCTTCCCGTGCCCGGAGTACTTGAAGCCACCGTGAGGCATCTCCGACACGAACGGGATGTGGGTGTTGATCCACACCACGCCGAAGTCGAGCCGCTTGGCCATCCGCAGCGCGCGGCCATGGTCCTTGGTCCACACCGAGGAGGAGAGGCCGTACTTCACGCCGTTCGCCCAGCGCAGCGCCTCCCCCTCGTCGCTGAACCGCTGCACGGTGATGACCGGGCCGAAGATCTCCTCCTGGATCGCCTCGTCGTCCTGGTGGAGTCCCGAGACCACGGTGGGGCTGTAGAAGAAGCCCCGGTCGCCCTGCCTCGAGCCGCCGATCTCGACGTGGGCGTGGCCGGGCAGCCGGTCGACCATGCCGCTGACCCGGGCCAGCTGGTTCTCGTTGTTGAGCGCACCGTAGAGCGCGTCCTTGTCGTCGGGGGCGCCGGTCTTGGTGTTCCGCGCCTGCTCCGTGATCGCCGCAACGAAGTCGTCGTGGATGCCAGGAGCGGCGAGCACGCGCGTGGCCGCCGTGCAGTCCTGGCCGCCGTTGAAGTAGCCCGCCGTCGCGATCGCCTCGGCGGCGGCCTCGATGTCCGCGTCGTCGAAGATCACCACGGGGGCCTTGCCACCGAGCTCGAGGTGGGTGCGCTTGAGCTGGGTGGCCGCCGATCCTGCCACCTCCATGCCTGCTCGCACCGAGCCGGTGATCGACACCATCTGCGGGGTCGGGTGCTCGACGATCGCGCGGCCGGTGTCACGGTCGCCGCACACGACGTTGAAGACGCCGGGTGGGAGGAACTCCTGCGCGAGCTCGGCGAGCATGGTCGTGCTCGCGGGGGTGGTGTCCGACGGCTTGAGCACCACGGTGTTGCCTGCCGCAAGCGCGGGCGCGATCTTCCAGATCGCCATCATCAGCGGGTAGTTCCAGGGCGTGACCTGGCCGACCACGCCGATCGGCTCGCGCCGGATCATCGAGGTGTAGCCCTTCATGTACTCCCCCGCAGAACGCCCCTCGAGCATCCGTGCGGCACCGGCGAAGAAGCGCAGCTCGTCCACGGACGGCGGTAGCTCCTCCTCCTCGGTGAGGTGGATCGGCTTGCCGGTGTTCTCGCACTCGACCTTGACGAAGTCGGCGGCGCGTTGCTCGAGCGCATCAGCCATCTTCAGCAGCGCGGTCTGCCGTTCACCGGGAGTCGTCTCGCCCCAGGACTCGAACGCCTGCTCCGCGGCCTTCATCGCCCGATCGACGTCCTCGGCCGAGGACGCCGGGGCAGTGGCATAGACCTGTCCGGTCGCAGGGTTCACGACGTCGTAGGTCTTGCCGGAGGCGGAGTCGACCGCCTCCCCGCCGATGATGTTGCGGAACTGCTGCGCCATCGTGCCCGCCCTCCTGTGGCTGCTCACGGTCGTTCCGGGGTACGACGGGCGCACCCGCCCGCCACGTCAGACACTACTCATAGCGCAACGGATTCGGTAAGGGAACAGGGCGCCTCCAACGAAATCATCAGTCTGATGCGCCTTGGACCGGCGACATCGATATTGGAGCTCCACGGCAGGTGGCAAGCCAGCATTCGAAGTCCCAGCCGGCGAGGAACTTCCTGGCCCCCTCCGTGCCGGCCTCGAGCAGCTGCACCTGCTCCCGCTCGTCCAGGCCGAAGTCGATGGCGCTGATCCCGGCGGTGTCGACGTAGACCGAGCGGGCGATGTTGCAGGGGTCGAGGACGTGCTCAGCCTGGTTCGCCTCGATCGCGGTCTCGACCAGAGCGATCCCAGTGCTCACCGGGCCGTGCACCGGCCGGGGCCGCCTGGCTACCGCGTCGATCCCGAGCACGTCGAGCCGCACCCCGAGGGTCGGCCACCTCGGTCGGGTCTCGTCAAGGCGGTCGAACGTGTCGATCGGGTAGTTCGAGATCAGCCCGCCGTCGACGAGCGTGGACGTCCCGTGGGCTCCGACGAGCTCGACCGGCTCGAAGAAGTACGGGATCGAGGCCGAGGCTCGCACGGCGTCGGCCACTCGCTGCTCGTCGGGGTCGAGCCCGTACTCCCCGTAGTCCCACGGCAGCTGTGCGAGCCGACGGCGAGACAGGTCGCTGACCATCACCACGAGCCCGTAGCGGTGGTGCACTGCCCTGTCGTCGCCCGGGTCGTCGGTGTGCAGGTCGCCGAACGTCTCGACGCCCAGGTCCTTCAGCACACCCGACAACCAGTCGAGGAGGTAGTCACCCTCGTAGGCGCCGCCTTCGAGGAGGACCGAGAGCCCGTCGGCGAGGAGGCCGAAGGGCGCGACGAGACTGCCAGGAAAGCCTCGGTCCCGGAACTTCCGGTAGTCGAGCGAGCGGGCGATGTCGCCGAGCCTCCCGAGCGGCTCCCCGCTCCGCTGGAGCGCAGCCAGCACGGCACCCACGATCGCGCCCGCCGAGGTGCCGGCGATCCGGGGGAACGTGTAGCCGGCGTCGGCCAGCGTGAGGACCGCCCCCGCGAGAGCGATGCCCTTGACGCCACCTCCCTCGAGGACCAGATCCGCCTTCTTCGCCGGGTTCGTCGAGGTGTCCGAGATGTCCATGCACCGACCCTAGTGAGGGCCACCCCCAGACTCGGGTCAGCCGAAGACCCTGACCCCGTCGACGTACGTCGCGAGCACCCGCGTCGCTCCGATCTCCTCCGGTTCGCCGAGGAACGGGTCGCGGTCGAGGACCGTCAGGTCAGCGAGGCGCCCCGGCTCGAGCGCGCCGGTGTCGTCGAGGTGGTTCACGAAGGCCGACCCCGAGGTGTAGGCGCGGAACGCCTCCTCCAGCGCGATCGCCTGCTCGGCCAGGAACGGCTCGGTCCCGGCGCGTCCACCCTCTCCGTACACCGTGCGGTTCACGGCGACGTGGATGCCGGCCAGCGGGTCCGGCGAGCTCACCGGCCAGTCGCTTCCGGAGGCCAGCCGGGCACCGTGGCGGAGCAGGTCGGCGAAGGGGTACTGCCACGCCGCGCGTTCCGGGTCGAGGTACGGGAGGGTCAGGTCGACCATCTGCTCGTCGTAGGCCGCCCACAGGGGCTGCATGTTCGCCGTGACGTCGAGCCCGGCGAAGCGCCCACGGTCGTGGGGATGGACCAGCTGGATGTGGGCGATGTGGTGGCGGAGCTCGGTGCGGCCGTTCGTCGTACGCGCTTGCTCGACCGCGTCGAGGGACTCCCTCACGGCCCGGTCCCCGATGGCATGGAAGTGCACCTGGAAGCCCTCGGCGTCGAGGCGTACGACGACCTCCCGCAACAACGCCGGCTCCACGAAGGAGAGCCCCGCGTTGCGGGTGGCGCAGCCACAACCGTCCAGGTACGGCGCTGTCATCCCCGCTGTGTAGTTCTCGGCGATGCCGTCCTGCATGATCTTCACCGCGCCCGGGACGAACCGGTCGCGACCGAGGACCCGGCGGCGCTCGACGAGGCTCTCGACCTGCTCGAGGCCGTGGTCACGCTCCCACCACAGCGCGCCCCGGACCCGGGCGGTGAGCGTGCCGGACTCGGCAGCGCGGACGTAGACAGAGGACGGGTCGTCGAGCGCCGCGTAGTCGCCGAGGATCGCCTCCTGCCAGGCGGTGATGCCGAGCGAGTGGAGATACTCCTGGGCGCCGAGGAACGCCTCGTAGTACTCCTCGTTGCTCGTGTCCGTGATCAGCCGCTCGACGAGCGTCATGGCACCTTCGTGGAGGGTCCCGGTCGGGATGCCCGCCTGGTCGCGCTGGACCCGCCCGTCCACCGGGTCCGGCGTCCGCCGGTCGATCCCCGCCAGGGCTAGGGCGCGCGAGTTGACCCAGGCTCCGTGGTGGTCGCGGTTGGGCAGGAACACCGGTCGGTCCGGGACGACCTCGTCGAGCTCGGCAGCGGTCGGGCCCTCGGGACCGAAGACGGCCATCGACCAGCCGCCACCGCCGATCCAGAGCCGGTCGGGGTTCGCGTCGGCATAGGCACGGACCGCCGCGAGGTAGCCCTCGCGTGTGTCGAGGCCGGAGAGATCGCACCGCAGACGCTCGAGCCCGCCTTGGACAGGATGCACATGAGCGTCCTGGAAGCCGGGGAGCACGAGACCTCCGGCGAGGTCGACCTCCTCCGATCCCGGCGGCACGTCGAGCGCGGCGTCGTCGCCCACCGACGTGATCCGACCGGCCTTCGCGACCACTCCTACTCCTCGTCGATGCCGACGCCCGTCGAAGACGCCGCCGTTGCGGAACACCACTGCGCGAGCGCTCACAGACACCCCCCAATCTTCGGAATCCGTAGTCGACTACGCAATCGAACCACGACATGACCGCCTTTGACGGACCGCAGCAACGAAATCCCTTGCCTACACTGGACTCGCAGAGCAAGATGGACGTCGTTCACCCGCACGCACAAAGGGAAGCATCACATGGCATCTGACGCGATGGACCTGCCCACCGGAGCATCGGCCGACGTAGCCGCGATGGACGGTGACGCCTACGCGTCGCTGCAGAGGTCCGCGCGCGACCACCTCTGGATGCACTTCACCCGCCACTCGAGCTACGAGAAGGCCGACGTGCCGGTGATCGTGAAGGGCGAGGGTCCCTACGTGTGGGACGCCAAGGGCAGGCGCTACCTCGACGCCCTGTCGGGCCTGTTCGTGAACCAGCTCGGGCACGGCCGGACCGAGCTCGCCGAGGCGGCAGCCCGGCAGGCGTCCGACCTGGCCTACTTCCCCCTGTGGTCCTACGCGCACCCGACGGCCATCCAGCTCGCCGAACGCGTCGCCGAGATGGCTCCCGGCGACCTCAACCGTGTCTTCTTCACGTCGGGCGGCGGTGAGGCCGTCGAGACGGCGTGGAAGCTGGCGAAGAACTACTTCAAGCTGACCGGAAGGCCGATGAAGCACAAGGTCATCAGCCGGGCCATCGCCTACCACGGCACGACTCAGGGCGCGCTCTCGATCACCGGCCTGCCCGCGCTGAAGGCGGTGTTCGAGCCGCTGGTCCCCTCGACGTTCCGGGTCCCGAACACGAACTTCTACCGCGCGCCGGAGTACGGCGAGAACGTCGAGGCCTTCGGTCGCTGGGCCGCGGAGCAGATTGCGATCGCCATCGAGAACGAGGGCCCGGAGACGGTCGCCGCGGTGTTCCTCGAGCCGGTGCAGAACGCCGGCGGCTGCTTCCCTCCCCCGCCGGGCTACTTCCAGCGGGTGCGGGAGATCTGCGACGAGTACGACGTGCTGCTCGTCAGCGACGAGGTGATCTGCGCCTTCGGCCGGCTCGGTCACATGTTCGGCGCCGAGCGCTACGAGTACCAGCCGGACATGATCACGGTCGCCAAGGGGCTCACCTCCGGGTACTCCCCGCTCGGCGCGATGATCGCGACGGACCGGCTGATGGAGCCGTTCCTCCAGGGCACCAACATGTTCGCCCACGGGTACACCTTCGGCGGTCACCCGGTCTCCACGGCCGTGGCGATGGCCAACCTCGACATCTTCGAGAGCGAGGGCATCAACAAGCACGTGAGGGAGAACGAGGGCGCCTTCCGCGCGACGCTCGAGAAGCTGACCGACCTGCCGATCGTCGGCGACGTCCGCGGCGACGGGTACTTCTACGGCATCGAGCTGGTGAAGGACAAGGACACCAAGGAGACCTTCAACGACGCCGAGGCCGAGAAGCTGCTGCGTGGCTTCCTGTCCAAGGCGCTGTTCGACGAGGGCCTCTACTGCCGCGCCGACGACCGCGGCGACCCCGTGATCCAGTTCGCGCCCCCGCTGATCTGCGACCAGGATCACTTCGACGAGATCGAGCAGAAGGTCCGCGCTGTCCTCGAGAAGGCCTGGACCATCCTGCCGCTGGAGCCGAAGGACGTTGCGGAGGCTCCGCCGATGCGGCCTCACCAGAGCACCGAGCGCTGGGGGACCTGACCGACGTCAGGAGTCGAAGCCGAGGCCCAGCCGGTCGAGGGAGCGCAGCCAGAGGTTGCGCCGGCCGTCGTGGGCGTCGGCGTGCGCGAGGGACCAGCGGGTGAGCTGGATGCCGGCGAAGCGCAGGGGTTCGGGCGGGAACGGCAGCGGCTTCCCGCGCACCATGCGCAGCGACGTCCGCTCGGTCTCCTCCCCCGCGAGCAGGTCGAGCACCACGTCGGCGGCGAACCGGGTGGCCGCCACGCCGAGGCCGGTGTACCCCAGCGCGTAGGCCACCCGCCCGTCGTACGCCGCACCGTAGAACGCTGCGAACTGCGTGCACGTGTCGATCACGCCGCCCCACCGGTGCGTGAACCGCAGACCCGAGAGCTGCGGGAAGGTCGCGAAGAAGTGCTCGGCCAGCACGGCGTGGGTGGCGTCGCGCCGCTCGAGGCCGCGCCGGACCCGGCTCGCGTAGTGGTAGACCGCGTCGTACCCGCCCCACACGATCCGGTTGTCGCGTGTCAGCCGGTAGTAGTGGAAGAGGTTCGCCGCATCGCCGACGCCCTCGCGCCCCGCCCAGCCCACCGCGTCGAGCTGTGACGCGGACAACGGTTCCGTCGCGAGCACGTAGTCGTAGACCGGCACGGTCATGAGCCGTAGCCGGGCGAGCAGCGGCGGGAAGGCGTTCGTCGCGAGCACCACTTGATGCGCCCGCACACCCCCGGTGCAAGCGCCTACGACGACGGTCGATCCCGCTCGGGCGATCCCGAGCACGGGCGTCTGCTCGTAGATCCGCACGCCCAGCGAGCGGCATGCCTCGCGCAGTCCCCAGGCCAGCCGCGCGGGCTCCACCAGAGCGGTGCCCGACCGGTCGCGCAGGGCCCCAAGGTACGACGGGGAGCGGACGAGCTCCTGCGCGGCCGGTCCGTCGAGCAGCTCCACGTCACGGCCGGCCGACCGCATCGCCCGGGCGAGCTCGCCGAGCTCCTGGACCTGGTGGCGAGCTGTCGCGACGGTGAGCTCGCCGGTCTCCTCCCAGCGACAGTCGATGTCGTAGCGCCGGATCGTCCCGCCGATCTCCGCCAGGTTCTGGGCTCCGAGCCTGTCGAGCACCGCGAGCTCGTCGGGCCAGCGCGCCATGCCGTTCACGAAGCCGTGGGTCAGGCTCGCCGACGCGAACCCGCCGTTGCGGCCACTCGCCTGGTCGCCGCACCGCCCTGCCTCGAGCACGACCACGTCACGGGCCGGGTCACGCTCCTTCGCACGCAGCGCCGTCCACAGTCCCGTGTAGCCGCCGCCGACCACGACGAGGTCGGTGTCCTCCCCTCCGCGCAGCGGCGGGAGCGGCTCGGGGCGGACCGGGTCATCGAGCCAGAGCACCTCAGGTCGAGCACCGGCCAGCGCGGGGTGGGTGCGAGCCACTCTCCTACCGGACGGTCCGACGACGGCGACCGAACTCCCCGATCAGCACGAGGGTCAACGCGGTGAGGAACATGATCGTGCCGATCACGTTGATCTGCATGGGGATGCCGCGCTGCGCCGAACCCCACACGAACATCGGGAAGGTCACGGTCTGGCCGGCGTTGAGGTTCGTGATGATGAAGTCGTCGAAGGAGAGCGAGAAGCTCAGCAGCGCCGCCGACAGGATGCCGGGGAAGACCAGCGGGAAGGTCACCCTCCAGAAGGTCTGCCACTCGTTGGCGTAAAGGTCCATCGCCGCCTGCTCCAGGCGGGGGTCGAGGCCGGTGAGCCGCGCCTTCACGGTCACCACGACGAACGAGAGACAGAACATCACGTGGGCGACGAAGATCGTCCAGAAGCCGAGCACCCCGGAGAACCCAGCACTGACGAACAGCGCGAGCAGTGAAGAGCCCAGGACGATCTCGGGCGAGGCCATCGGCAGGAAGATGCCGACGTTCGTCGCGGCCCGGCCACGGAACTTGTGGCGCACCATGCCGAACGCCATGAGGGTGCCCAGCGCGGTGGCCAACAGCGTCGCGAGCAGGCCGATCTTCAGGCTGGTCGCCACGGAGGAGCAGAGCTGGTAGGGCCCGCAGATGTTCGTCCAGTTGTCCAAGGTGAAGCCGTCGAACTCGTAGCTCTGCCGGCT
Organism: Nocardioidaceae bacterium; assembly: GCA_035297905.1. Lineage (GTDB taxonomy): Bacteria > Actinomycetota > Actinomycetes > Propionibacteriales > Nocardioidaceae > Nocardioides_C. The sequence continues at coordinate 8,145 of DATGYO010000219.1, read as the reverse complement.
GGCCGGGTCGTTGAACGACATCAGGATCACGACGAGGACCGGCAGCACCATGTAGAGGAGAACCAGGAACCCGTAGAAGAGGATCGCGCGGTCGGCCAGCCACCTACGGCTGCGAAAGGCGGTCGTGCTCATGCGACCCCCTTGCGACCGGGTCCGGGTGCCGGCGTCATACCAGTTCCTCCGTCCCGGCGCGGCGGACGTAGAAGAACACCATCGTCACGATCACGACCATCAAGGTCACGGACAGGGCGGCGGCGACCGGGTAGGCACCGGCTGCGAAGAGGTCCTCGATCTCGTTGCCGACCATGCGGGTCTTCGGAGTGCCGAGCAGCTGGGCATTGATGAAGTCACCGGCGGCGGGGATGAAGGTCAGCAGCGTGCCTGCGACCAGTCCAGGCATCGACAGCGGCAGGGTCACCTTGCGGAACGTCGTCAGCGGCGACGCGTACAGGTCGCTGCCGGCCTCGAGCAGACGCGGGTCGATCTTCTCCAGGCTGGCGTAGAGCGGCAGCACCATGAACGGCAGGAAGTTGTAGGTCAGTCCGGTGACCACCGCGAACGGCGTGGCCAGCAGGTGACCGTCGGGGCCCAGGATCCCGATCGCCTGGAGTACGCCGACCGCGAAGCCGTTGTCCCCGAGAAGGAGCTGCCAGGACAGCGTGCGCACGAGGAAGCTGGTGAAGAACGGCGCGATCACCAGCACCAGCAGGAAGTTCTTCCAGCGGCCGGACTTGAACGCGATGGCGTAGGCCAGCGGGTAGCCGAGCACGATGCACGCGATGGTTGCGATGACTGAGTACAGGAACGAGCGCCACAGCTGCGGTGCGTAGTCCTGGACAGCCGTCACGTAGTTCTGCCAGTGGAAGGTCATCTGGTAGCCGGTGAGGACCGACCCGGACGGGTCGTACAGGCTCGTGCTGATCAGCGTGATCGTCGGGACGACGAAGAAGACGAGCAACCAGAGCGCACCGGGCAGCAGCAGGAGATAGCCGGTCCAACCACCCTTGCGCGGGGCCTGGTCAGCGGGCAGCTGCTGCTCGGCCGGACCGACGTGTGCGGCGGCGACGCTCACAGCTGGTCCTCCTTCTCCACTCCCGCAAGCGCGTCCTGGGTGGCGTCCAGCACGAAGGTGTGGCCGGGCATCCAGTGCAGGTCGACCCGGTCACCGGGGCGGAACAGCTCACGTGCGCCGGTGTTCTGCTCGAAGACCATGAGCTCTTGGCCCCACGGCATCTTCGCAAGGTACTGCGTGCTCACCCCGACGAAGCTGACGTCGCTGACGACCGCGCCCCGGAGCAGGTTCGACCCGTCGTCGGTCTCGGAGTCGGCAGGCGCGAGGAAGACCTTCTCCGGGCGTACGCCGACCCATACCTCGTTGTGAGCCTGCCCCCCTCGGGCCGTCGGCGCCACGAGCTTGCTGCCTTGCACGTCGAGCAGCATCGAGCTCGCGTCGCGCTCGAGGATCCTGCCTGCGACGAGGTTGGACTGCCCGAGGAAGTTCGCGGCGAAGGTGGTGGCGGGGTTCTCGTAGAGCTCTGTCGGGTCGCCCATCTGCTCGATCAGACCGGCGTTCATGACCGCGATGGTGTCGGCCATGGTCATGGCCTCCTCCTGGTCGTGCGTGACGTGCACGAACGTGATCCCCACCTCGGTCTGGATCCGTTTCAGCTCGATCTGCATCTGCCGGCGCAGCTTGAGGTCCAGGGCGCCGAGTGGCTCGTCGAGCAGGAGCACCTGCGGGCGGTTGATGAGCGCGCGTGCAAGGGCGACTCGCTGCTGCTGGCCACCCGAGAGCTGGGCCGGCTTGCGCCCGGCGTACTCCTGGAGCTCGACGAGCTCGAGCATCTCGTGCACCTGCTGCTTGATCTGCTTGACCCCGCGCCGGCGCAGACCGAAGGCCACGTTCTCGAAGATGGACAGGTGCGGGAACAGCGCGTAGCTCTGGAAGACGGTGTTGACCGGCCGCTTGTAAGGCCGGAGCCGCGTGATCTCCTGCTCCCCGAGCCGGATGGTGCCGGCGGTTGGCTCCTCGAGGCCGGCGATCATCCGCAGGGTCGTGGTCTTGCCGCAACCGGAGGGCCCGAGCAGGGCGAAGAACGAGCCCTCCGGGACGGTCAGGTCGAGGTCGTCGACAGCGGTGAAGCCGCCGAAGCGCTTGGTGACGGAGGTCAGGACGAGGTCGGTGGATGCCATGGTGCGACTATCACGACCCGATGACCTGGGTGTACTGGGTCTCGTACTTCTGACGCGTCTTCTCGTCGAGGTCCATGAAGCCAGAGGTCTTCGAGAGCATCTCCTGGTCGGGGAAGATCAACGGGTTGTCGACCAGGCTGGGATCCACCTTCTTCATCGCCTCCTGGGCCCCGTCGACAGGACAGATGTAGTTCACCCACGCCGCCACCCGAGCGGCCACCATGGGGTCGTAGTAGTAGTTCATCAGCTTCTCGGCGTTGGTCTTGTGGGTCGCCTTGTTGGGAACGAGCATGTTGTCGGACCAGAGGTTGAGCCCCTCCTCGGGAACCACCCACTTCACGTCCGGGTTGTCGTACTGCAGCGCGATCACGTCACCCGACCAGGCCTCGCAGGCGGCGATGTTGCCGTTGTTCAGGTCCCGGATGTAGTCGTTGCCCGTGAACCGGCGGATCTGCCCGGACTGGACGTAGCCCTGGAGCTTGTCGATCGCCTTGTTCCACTCCTCGTCGGTGAACTTCTCCGGGTCGGCACCGACCAGCCTCAGCATGAAGCCCATGGTGTCGTTCATCTCGGTGAGCATGCTGACCTTGCCCTTCAGGTCGCTGCGGGTCAGCAGCTCCTCCATGCTCTTCACCTCGCCGGTGTACTTCGCGTTGTAGGCGATGCCGGTCAGGCCGCTCTGCCACGGAACGCTGTGCTTGCGGTCCGGATCCCAGGCTGGTGACTTCAGGCTGGCCTTGAGGTTCTTCTCGACGTTGGGCAGGTTCGCGTAGTCGAGCTCCTGGATCCACCCGAGCGTGATCATGCGTGCGGCCATCCAGTCGGTGAGGACGATGATGTCCCGGCCGATCGGTTCGCACGCGGCGAGCTGGTTGCGCACCTTGGCGAAGAACTCGGCGTTGTCGTTGATGTCGGTGTTGTAGGTGACCTCGAGCCCGCTCTGCTTCTGGAAGTCCTCCAGCGTCGGGATGACGGTCTCTTTCTTGCCGTTGACCTTCTTGGTCTCGACGTCGATGTACTCCGGCCAGTTGGAGAAGTTGAGCGTCTTCTGCGTGGACGAGAGGTCCTTGCTCACGCACGACTCGGTGGTCTGTTTCGCGGCCTTGGTGCCGCAGGCGGCGAGCACCGACGGACTGCCCAGCGCGAGCGCTGCCAGCGAGCCACCACGGAGGAAGCTCCTCCGGCTTACCCCCCGGGCTCCGATGGCGCTCATCAGAGCGTCTCGTTCATGCGAGTGCGGGGAGCGTTTCGCCATGTGCTTCCTCCTGGAGGCCGGCATGCGTGTTTCGATGGCGGGAGTCCGTGAGGATCTTGTCAAACAGTGAGCCCGCCGACAAGGGATTTCGTAGATTCGAAACAATAAAGCAACGGATTCCTTGTCCTTTATCGGCGATTCCTTTGACGCTCTTTACTTCCGGCTGTCACTATGCCTGCGTGAGCAGAGCAACGAAGTCGGGAGCGAACGGAGTGACGCTCGACGAGGTCTCCAAGGCCATCATCGAGGAGCTCCAGCAGGACGGCCGTCGGTCCTACGCCGCGATCGGGAAGGTCGTCGGCCTGTCCGAGGCCGCGGTGCGGCAGAGGGTGCAGCGGCTCATCGACAGCAACGTCATGCAGGTCGTCGCCGTCACCGATCCTCTCGAGCTCGGCTTCGCGCGTCAGGCGATGATCGGCATCAAGGCCCATGGGGAGCTCGAGCCGATCGCCGACGCCCTCGCGCAGATGGACGAGGTCGACTACGTCGTCATCACCGCCGGCTCCTTCGACCTGCTCGCGGAGGTCGTCTGCGAGAGCGACGAGCACCTGCTCGAGGTGCTGTCCCACCGGATCCGGCAGATCGAGAACGTCGTGTCGACCGAGACCTTCATGTATCTGAAGCTGCGGAAACAGACCTACTCCTGGGGTGTGCGCTGAGCGACCGGCGGGGCGACTACCGTTCGCTCTCCTTGTGGCACGACACCGCCGGTGACGACTGGGCTCCGCGCGAGCCCCTGCACCAGGACGTGCGGGCGGACGTGGCCGTCGTGGGCGCAGGCTTCACCGGTCTGTGGACCGCCTACTACCTGCTCCGCGCCGACCCCACGCTGAAGGTCGTCGTGGTCGAGAAGGAGACGGCGGGGTTCGGCGCCTCGGGTCGCAACGGAGGGTGGGCCTCGGCGCTCTTCCCCGCGTCCCTCGACAAGGTGGCCGCAATGGAGGGCTCGAGCCGTGACGCGGCCCTGGCTCTGCACCGGGCGATGCGTGAGTCGGTCGACGAGGTCGGCCGGGCCGCGGCCGCCGAAGGCATCGACGCCCACTTCCACAAGGGCGGGACCATCTCGCTCGCCAGGTCGCGGGCCCAACGGCGGTCGGCCCGCGCCGACGTCGAGCACGCTCGAGCCTGGGGCCGGGACGCGGACGACCTGTGCCTGCTCACGGCGTCCGAGGCACGCGAGCGCCTCGCGGCCACGCACGTGCTGGGGGCGACGTACACCCCGGACTGCGCGGCGATCCATCCAGCCCGGCTCGCACGCGGGCTCGCGGAGGTCGTCGAGGCGACCGCCGGTGGCCGGATCTACGAACGGACGCCGGCGACGCGACTGCGGCCCCATCGTGTCGACACTCCCGGTGGCTCCGTCACCGCGGACGTCGTGGTGCGCGCGACAGAGGGCTACACGCCGTCACTTCCCGGGCACCGCCGCGCGATCGCACCGGTGTACTCGTTGGTGATCGCCACCGAGCCGCTTCCCGACCGCACCTGGGACGCGATCGGCCTGCGCGAGCGCGAGACGTTCACCGACTACCGCAACCTGATCGTCTACGGACAGCGGACGGCGGACGGCCGGTTGGTGTTCGGCGGCCGCGGGGCGCCGTACCACTTCGGCTCCAGGGTCTCCCCGGGCTTCGACCACGACCCGCGGGTGTTCGCGGCGATCTGGTCGTCGCTCCGCGAGATGCTCCCGGTGCTCAAGGGCACCAAGGTCACCCACGCGTGGGGCGGCAACCTCGGCATCCCGCGGGACTGGACCGCATCGGTGGGTCTCGACCGCGCGACCGGGCTGGCCTGGGCGGGCGGTTACGTCGGCGACGGAGTCAGTACGACGAACCTGGCCGGCCGGACCCTCCGCGACCTGATCCTCGGCTACGACACCGACCTCACCGACCTGCCCTGGGTCAACCACCGCTCGCGTCCCTGGGAGCCGGAGCCGCTGCGATGGCTCGGCATCAACGCCGGCCTGCGCTCGATGGCGCTCGCCGACCGGGAGGAGCGGCTCACGCGTCGACCGAGCAGGCTGGCCCGCCTCACGTCCCCGCTCGTCGGCGGCCACTCAGCCCCGGTCGTCGGCGGTCACTGAGCCCGTCGGTCAGCGGCCACGAGCCGGCGGCCACTGGCCGCGCCGTTTCGACCGCTCGGCCCACCTCCTGGCGTGGAGAGTGGCATGAGTTCGGGCTGGACGGTAAAACGACACGGTAGGCCGCCTGGCCTCTCACCCCGACTGCCTGAGGAGCTGCCATGTCTACGACGACAAGTGAGCCACAACAACAGCAACGACCAGGCATGACACCCAGGTCGATGGTGGTCTGGGGCCTGGTCGCCGTGGTCGGCGCCGTCTGCTGGACCGTCCTCGCGCTCTCCCGCGGCGAGCACGTCTCCGCTCTGTGGGTCCTGTTCGCGGCGCTCTCGTCCTACGCGATCGCCTACCGTTTCTACGCACGCTTCATCGCCTACCGCGTGCTGGGTGTCGACGACACCCGGGCCACCCCTGCGGAGCGGCTCGAGAACGGCGTCGACTACGACGTGACGGACCGCCGGGTGCTGTTCGGGCACCACTTCGCCGCGATCGCCGGCGCCGGTCCGCTGGTCGGGCCTGTTCTCGCTGCTCAGATGGGCTACCTACCCGGCACGATCTGGATCATCGTGGGCGTCATCTTCGCCGGCGCCGTGCAGGACATGGTCATCTTGTTCTTCTCAATGCGCCGCGACGGCAAGAGCCTGGGCCAGATGGTCCGCGAGGAGATCGGCGTGGTCGGCGGTGTCGCGGCGCTGATCGCCGTGTTCGCGATCATGATCATCATCCTGGCCGTGCTCGCGCTGGTGGTCGTCAACGCTCTCGCCGAGTCGCCCTGGGGCGTCTTCTCGATCGGCCTCACCATCCCGATCGCGCTCTTCATGGGCTTCTACCTGCGTCACATCCGCCCCGGCCGTGTCATGGAGGTCACCGCGATCGGCGTCGCCCTCCTGCTGCTCGCGATCATCGGCGGCGGGTACGTCGACGAGATGGGCATCGCCGAGGCCTTCACCCTGTCGAAGGAGCAGCTGACCTTCGCACTGATCGTCTACGGCTTCGTCGCATCCATCCTTCCGGTGTGGATGCTCCTGACGCCGCGTGACTACCTGTCGACGTTCATGAAGATCGGTGTGATCGCGCTCCTCGCCGTGGGGCTGGTCTTCGCGGCCCCGGAGCTGCAGAACCAGGCGGTCACCGACTTCGCCCTCAAGGGCACCGGGCCGGTGTTCGCCGGCAAGCTGTTCCCATTCGTCTTCATCACGATCGCGTGCGGTGCACTCTCGGGCTTCCACGCACTCATCTCCTCCGGCACCACCCCGAAGATGGTGGCCAAGGAGAGCCAGGTCCGGATGATCGGCTACGGCGGCATGCTGATGGAGTCCTTCGTGGCGATCAGCGCGCTGATCGCGGCGTCGGTGATCGACCAGGGCCTCTACTTCTCGATGAACGCTCCGGCCGGAGCCACGGGCGGCACCGCCGCGTCGGCCGCGGAGTTCGTCCGCACGCTCGGGTTCACGATCAGCCCGGCCGACCTCAACGCGGCAGCACAGTCCGTGCAGGAGCAGACGCTGATCTCCCGGACCGGTGGTGCGCCGACGCTCGCGTTCGGCATGTCGCTGATCTTCAGCAAGGCGTTCTTCGGTGGCCTGGCGGCGTTCTGGTACCACTTCGCGATCATGTTCGAGGCGCTGTTCATCCTCACCGCCGTCGACGCCGGAACCCGTGTCGGTCGGTTCATGCTCCAGGACACGGTCGGCAACCTCTGGCCCAAGTACGCCCAGATCTCCTGGAAGCCTGCCTCCTGGTCGGCGAGCGCGATCGTGGTCGGACTGTGGGGCTACATGCTGTACGTCGGCGTCACCGACCCGCTCGGCGGCATCAACCAGCTGTTCCCGCTGTTCGGTATCGCCAACCAGCTGCTGGCGGCCATCGCACTGACCCTTGCCACGACGCTCCTGATCAAGCACGGCAAGGCCAAGTGGGCCTGGGTGCCGGGGATCGGACTCGTGTGGGACCTCGTGGTCACGCTGACCGCGAGCTACCAGAAGGTCTTCTCCTCGAACCCGAAGATCGGCTACTTCGAGCAGCGGTCGGTCTACCAGGCGTCGATCGACAAGGGCGAGGTCCTGGCCCCGGCTACGGACATGAGCCAGATGCATCAGGTCGTCACGAACTCCACCGTCAACGGCACACTGCAGGCTCTCTTCGCGATCCTCGTCATCGTGGTCGTCGTCAACGCGCTGTCCGTCTGTGTGAAGGCACTCCGGGTCGGCAGCCTCCCGACGACCGAGGTGCCCAAGCAGGAGTCGCACCTCGTGGCGCCGTCCGACTTCTTCGCGACGAAGGAGGAGAAGGAGTCCGTCCGCCAGTGGGAGGCCTCACGGCGTGAAGCGGTCGGTGGTCAGCGATGAGGTCGACCCTCGTCCGCGCCCAGCGCAGCGTGGTCTGGTACCTCAAGCAGGCCACGGGCGAGGCCAAGTGGGACGAGTACGTCGAGCGCTGCGCCCGCGACGGCGTCGAGCCGATGTCGCGCCGTGAGTTCGAGCGTCACCGCGCCGACCACAAGGAGCGCAACCCGCAGTCCCGCTGCTGCTGACTCTCCCCTTGTAACGCGGGGTTATGGACGGTCCGCAAGCGACATGCCGCTTGGGGACCGTCCATTTCGCTTGGGAAGTCAGGCAGG
>DATGYO010000218.1:0-27742 GCA_035297905.1 Nocardioidaceae bacterium | reverse complement strand
CTCGACTCCTACGAGTCCGCCAAGGAGACCCTGGGGCGAGCGTCGGAGCCCGAGCACATCAAGTACGTGACCCAGGCGCTGGAGGACGGCAGGTACGCCGTGGCGTGCGTCCTCGCCCGGAAGAACGGCGAGCCGCTGCCGGTCCGGAGGCCGCCGTGCTTCTTCAACCCGGCGCACGGACCATCCACCACGGACATCGACTGGGCCCCGCCCGCGGGCATCCCGCGCCAGGTGCCGGTCTGCGCCGCGGACGCCGACCGCGTGAAGCAGGGCGCCGAGCCGGACATCCGCACGGTGCAGCAGGGGTACGCGAGGGTGCCGTACTGGCAGGCGGGCCCTGCCTACTCCCCGTGGGCGACTGGGTACTTCGGCGCGTACGCTGCCTCGAACCTCCTCCCGTCGTTCATGCTGCTCACCCTGCTCTCACCGACCTGGGACGGCGGCAATGTCGAGGGAGCCGACACCGACTTCGGAGCAGCCGACGCGAGCGGTGGCGACGGCGACTGGGGCAACGGCGGTGACTCGGGCGACGGCGGCGACTCGGGCGGTGACTACAGCGGCGATGGCGGAGGCGGCGGCGACTACAGCGCCGACTCCGGAGGGGGTGACCTCGGAGGGGGCTTCGGCGACTTCGGTGGCGGGTTCGGCGACTTCGACGGTGGCGGGGACTTCGGCGGGTTCTGACCCTCCGCCGCAGAGGCTAGCCGTGGTAGCGGTGCAGGCGGCGAGCAGCCTCGGCGACCGAGCCGCTCATCGACGGGTACACCGTGAACGCCTGGGCGAGCTGGTCGGCCGTGAGGTTCTCGGCCACCGCGATCGACACCGGGTGGATCAGCTCGCTGGCGCGCGGAGCGACCACCACTCCCCCGACGACAATGCCCGTGCCAGGACGGCAGAAGAGCTTCACGAACCCGTCCCGGACGCCCTGCATCTTGGCCCGCGCGTTGCCGGACAGCGGGAGCATCACGGTCTCGACCTGGATCTCGCCCTTGTCGACGGCGTTCTGGGTCCAGCCGACCGTGGCGATCTCGGGTGCGGTGAAGACGTTGGCCGACACGGTCCTGAGGTCGAGCGGCGTGACCTTGTCACCGAGGAAGTGCCACATCGCGATGCGCCCCTGCATCGCCGCGACGGAGGCGAGCATCAGCACCCCTGTGCAGTCGCCGGCCGCGTAGATGCCGCGGGCCGACGTACGTGAAACGCGGTCGACGTTCACGAACCCGCCGTCCTTGAGATTCACCCCGGCCTCGTCGAGCCCGATCCCGGAGGTGTTCGGGATCGATCCGAGCGCCAGCAGGCAGTGCGACCCCTCGACGGTCCGGCCGTCGGTGAGGGTGACGGTGACCTTCTCGCCGTCACGGACGACCGCCTCCATGCGCGAGCGGGACAGCACGGTCATGCCGCGGCGCGTGAACACCTGCTCGAGCACCTCGGCCGCATCTGGGTCCTCCCCCGGTAGGACCCGGTCACGGCTGGAGACGAGCACCACGTCGATGCCGAGGGCGTTGTAGGCGCCGGCGAACTCCGCACCCGTCACACCGGAGCCCACGACGATCAGTCGCTCCGGGACCTCGTCGAGGTCGTAGACCTGGTCCCAGCTGAGGATCCGCTCGCCGTCCGGCTGGGCGGTGTCGAGGGTGCGCGGACTGGCGCCTGTCGCGACCAGGACAGCATCGGCGTCGAACGTCTCCGTGCCACCGTCCGCGAGCTCCGCGACCACCCGCTGCGGGCCGTCGAGCCGACCGCGACCGCGCACCACGCGGACCTTCTCCCTCGTCAGCCTGCGCTCGATGTCCGAGGACTGCGCCAGCGCGAGCCGCTTGACCCGCTCGTTCACCCGCAGCAGGTCGACGGAGACGGTGCCGCCGGGGACGTCGTCGTGGCCACCGAGGGAGATGCCGAGCTCCGCCGCCTCGCCCATGTCGGCCATCAGCTCCGCCGTGGCGATCAGGGTCTTGCTCGGAACGCAGTCCGTGAGGACCGCCGAACCGCCGACCCCGTCGGTGTCGACGACGGTGACCTCGGCCCCGAGCTGCGCCGCCACCAGCGCAGATTCGTAGCCACCTGGTCCACCACCGACGATCACTACGCGATTCACGGCGCCCATTGTTCCATCCGCGCGATAGCCTCCTGTGCCGTGCCTCTCTACGCGGCCTACGGGTCGAACCTCGATCCCTCGCGCATGGGCGAGCGCTGCCCGCACTCTCCGCTGCGCAGCACCGGCTGGCTCACCGGCTGGCGGCTCACGTTCGGTGGCGAGGAGCACGGCTGGGACGGCGCCCTCGTCACGATCGTCCAGGACCCCTTCGAACAGGTGTTCGTCGCGCTGTACGACGTCTCGGAGGAGGACATGGCGGCGCTCGACGAGCTCGAGAGCTTCAACGCGGGCCTCTACCGCAAGACCCGGGTCCGCGTGGCGACGATGAGCGGGAGCCACCTCGCCTGGACCTACGTCCTCGACGCCTACGAAGGCGGTCTGCCCTCGGCCAGCACGGTCGGGATCCTCGCGGACGCCGCCGAGGCCGCGGACGCCCCCGACGACTACGTCGCCGCCCTGCGAGCGAGACCCTGCCGCTCCATCGGCCTGTGAGCGTACGTCGACCGGCTCCCGGCGCTACAGTGCCGCGGTGACCACGACCAGCACCTCCTCCCCCACTCCTCAGACCTCTGCCTCCGACGCTGCCGCCCGACTGCGTGAGCTGACCGGCGTCGACCGCCACGACGTCGCGCTCGTCATGGGCTCCGGTTGGCTACCGGCCGTCGAGGCGCTCGGCGAGGCCACGGCCGAGGTGAGCACGACAGACCTGCCCGGCTTCGCACCTCCGGCCGTCGAGGGCCACGCCGGCAAGATCCGGTCGGTGCGCGCGGGAGACAAGAACCTGCTCGTGTTCCTCGGCAGGACCCACTTCTACGAAGGCCTCGGCGTGCGCTCCGTCGTACACGGGGTCCGCACCGCCGCGGCCGCCGGCTGCACCGTCGCGGTGTTGACCAACGGCTGCGGCGGGCTGAACGAGTCCTGGCAGCCCGGCACCCCCGTGCTGATCCGCGACCACATCAACCTCACGGCCACCTCCCCCATCGAGGGCGCGCACTTCGTCGACCTCACCAACCTCTACAGCACGCGGCTGCGCAACCTGTGCCGTGAGGTGGACCCGAGCCTCGACGAGGGCGTCTACGTCCAGTTCCGCGGACCGCACTACGAGACCCCGGCGGAGATCGGCATGGTCCGCGCCATCGGCGGTGACCTCGTGGGCATGTCGACCACGCTCGAGGCGATCGCGGCGCGCGAGGCCGGCATGGAGGTGCTCGGCATCTCGCTCGTGACCAACCTCGCCGCGGGCATCACCGGCGAGCCGCTCAACCACGAGGAGGTCCTCGAGTCGGGCAACGCCGCGGCCTCACGCATGGGCGGGCTCCTCGGCGCGATCGTGCCGAAGATCTGATGCGGGTCCTGGTCACCGGCGCGGCCGGAACGATCGGAACCGTCGTCTGCGCCGGTCTGCTCGACCGCGGGCACGACGTGGCCGGGCTCGACATGGCGGCCGAGCCCGAGGGCTTCACCGGCGCGTGGTTCACCGCCGACTGCGCCGACCCGGACGCGGTCTCGGCGGTCTTCGACAGGCTCGAGCACTCAGGCCCGCTCGACGCGGTGGTTCACCTCGCGAGCATCCCGGACGAGGCCGCGCTGCCGGTGATCCTCGAGTCCCACGTGGTCACGACCGCGGCGCTCCTCGACGCGATGGTCAGCCACAGCGTGAGCCGGATCGTGTACGCCAGCAGCAACCACGCCGTGGGGCGCACCCCCCGCAGTGACCTGGTGTCGACGGACGTGCCGCCCCGGCCGGACACGTTCTATGGGGTCGGCAAGGTCGCGGCGGAGGCACTCCTGCGGCTGTACGTCGACCGCTACGGCATCGACGCCGTGGCGCCACGCATCGGGAGCTTCCTGCCCCAGCCCGAGACCCGACGACACCTCTCGACCTGGCTCTCCCACGACGACGCGGTCCGCATGGTGCACGCCTGCCTCACCACACCGGACCCCGGCTTCGCGGTGCTCTACGGCATCTCTGCCAACACCCGGGCGTGGTGGGACCTGGCTCCCGGCCGTGCACTCGGCTACGACCCGCAGGACGACGCCGAGGAGTTCGCCGCGAGCGTCGAGGCAACGCCCGAGAGCGACGCCGACCGCGTCGAGGGCGGGCACGTGGGCGGCCCGTTCGTCACCGAGGAGTACTACCGCCCCGCCCTGGACCGCGCCTGAGCATTCCCCGGCGGCCGCCGCGCATCATCCAGGCGTGGTTGGCCAGGAGCAGGGGGCGGGCCACCGAGGACCCCGCTCTCAGGAGTCGTCCACGCACCTCGACCTCCTGCTCGTAGCACACCGCCGTGGTGGGTCCGGTGCCGCGCAGGGTCCACCGCGACCAGCCCTCGAGCTGGCCGCGGATGCGAGCCTCCAGCACCCCGGCCGACCGGTCCTCCACCGCGCGCTCGAGGACCAGGTCGATCGAGTAGGGCAGCAGCGAGCGCGCGACCACGTGGGCGGTGTCGTCGTCGACACGCCTCACGGCGCGCACCTGGGGCCACCACGACGGGTAGCCACCGACGTCGGCCAACATGTCGAAGAGCTCGCCGCGAGGGGACGGCAGCGACCAGTCGTTCCTGAAGCGGTAGGTCGTGCTCACGGCAGCACTTCGCCCGGCAGGTCGAGACGGGCGACCATCCGCTCGAGCGCCAGGGCCGCTGCCCGTCGTACCTGGGAGTCGGTGTCGCCCAGCGCCGACCGCACCGGAGGCACGTGCTCGGTGTCACCCACCCGCCCGAGCGTACGCAGCGCCGAAGCGCGCACCCGCGGGAGGTCGTGGCTCGCGAGCGGGACGGCGCTGTCGGCCGCCTCTGCGAGCTCCCTTCGCGCCGCGACCTTGAGGCACATCTCCGCCGGCCGCCAGTGCTCGTGCGCGATACCTCGGACGACTGCCGGCGCCACCTTCGGGGACCAGACGTAGAGCAGGCCTCGGGCTCCCCAGGTCGGCCACCAGTAGTCGCGGAAGCCCGACTCGCGGAGCTCCTCGATGGTCCTGCCATGACCGGTCAGGCCGACGGCCACCTCCGTGCAGGTCTCCGGTGGCGCGCCGTCGAGAAGGGCCCCGCAGGCCTCAACCACGCTCGCCTGCCCCAAACGGGCTGCGAGCGCCTCCACGACCTGACGGACAGTTGCGTCACGTCGGTCCGGTGTCCCGAACTTCGTCACGGCTGCAACGCTAGCCTTCGGGGGTGACCGTTTCGAACACCTATGAGTCCATCGACGCCCTGCTCGAGCACGCCCGCGCGTGGGCGGCCGAGGACCCCGACCAGCAGACCCGCAGCGAGCTCGAGGACGTCCTCCGCCAGGTCGAGCTGGACCCCACGGGACCGGCCGCCGCCGACCTCGCGGACCGGTTCAGCGGCCCCCTGGAGTTCGGTACGGCGGGCCTCCGTGGCGCTCTCGGGGCGGGACCGAACCGGATGAACCGGGTCGTGGTCGTCCGCGCGGCGGCCGGCCTCGCGTCCTACCTGCGTGACAACGGGGCGGACGACGGCGACGAGGTCGTGATCGGCTACGACGCGCGGCACAACTCCGACGTGTTCGCACGGGACACCGCCGAGGTCATGGCGGGGGCGGGCCTGCGCGCGCTCGTGCTGCCGCAGGCGCTTCCGACGCCGGTGCTCGCCTACGCCATCCGCGAGCTCGGCTGCGTCGCCGGCGTCATGGTCACCGCATCGCACAACCCGCCGCAGGACAACGGCTACAAGGTGTACCTCGGCGACGGCAGCCAGATCGTGCCTCCGGCCGACGCCGGGATCTCGGAGCGGATCGAAGCGATCGGAGCACTCGCCTCGGTGCCACGCTCGGACAGCTGGGAGTGGCTCGACGACAGCGTCCTCGCGTCCTACGTGTCCCGGGTGGCGGCCCTGGTGAGTCCCGGCTCTCCGCGCGACCTCACCGCGGTCTACACGCCGTTGCACGGCGTCGGCGGCAAGGTCGTCGCGCAGGTCATCGAGCGGGCGGGGTTCTCGGCGGCTCATGTCGCGACCGAGCAGTTCGAGCCCGACCCCGACTTCCCGACCGTGGCCTTCCCGAACCCGGAGGAGCCGGGGGCGATGGACATCGCCGTGCAGCTCGCCGCGGAGGTCGGTGCGGACGTCGTCCTCGCGAACGACCCCGATGCGGACCGCTGCGCCGCTGCCGTGCCCGACGGACCTCACGGCTGGCGGATGCTCCGCGGCGACGAGGTCGGGGCGCTGCTCGCCGACTTCCTCCTCCGCCAGGGTGTCGAAGGCGTGTACGCCACGACGATCGTGTCCTCGTCGCTGCTCGGGAGGATGGCCGCCGCACACGGCCAGGAGTACGTCGAGACGCTCACCGGCTTCAAGTGGCTCGGGCGCGTCGAGGGCCTCGCCTTCGGCTACGAGGAGGCGCTCGGGTACTGCGCGGCGCCGCAGCTCGTGCGCGACAAGGACGGCATCTCCGCCCTGCTGCGGCTGGCTGAGCTCGCGGCGATCCTCAAGGGCGAGGGACGCACGCTCACCGACCAGCTCGACGAGATCGCGCGCACGTACGGCCTCCACGCCACGGACCAGCTGTCGGTCAGGGTGACCGAGCTGTCCAAGATCGCCGACGCGATGGCCCGGCTCCGCGCCGCTCCCCCGGCTTCCCTCGGCGGTCTCTCCGTCGAGCAGGTGGACGACCTGAGCCTCGGCGGTGCCGGGCTGCTGCCGACCGAGGGCCTGCGGTACCGCCTCAGCGAGGGGGCCCGGGTCGTCGTACGTCCCTCGGGCACCGAGCCCAAGCTCAAGTGCTACCTCGAGGTCGTGGTGCCCGTGGAGGGCAGTGACGCCGGTGGCGTGGATGCCGCCCGCATCTCCGCGGCCGGGCGTCTGGACGCGATCCGCACAGACCTCTCCGCCGCTCTCGGCCTCTGACCGCGAACCGAGGCCCTGGGGGCACGACCATGTCGGGTGGCTGACAAACATCGTGCAGAAGTCCGATGGTGGCGGCGGACTCGCTGATCGAGACGTAACTCCTTCGCACCTGCACGATGTCTGCCGGAGTCCCGGTCCGACCCGCCGGGTGTACGACGGTCGCCGGGATGCGCGAGCCGACCCGGCCGGCGTCAGATCAGCAGGCTCACCACAAGAGCCGCACCGGTGACGACGAGCGCGGCGAGCTCCGGCCAGGCCCAGGTCTCCCGCGGCTGCTCCTTCGTCGCGGCCCCGCGAGAAGCCGCCCTGCGCTTGGCATCTTCGACCAGCCCGTCGATCCGGGTCTCGACGAAGGTCGCGTAGCTCATCGCCGTCTGGTCGGGGCGGAGCGGCGTGGCCTCCTCGGTGTAGGACTCGAGCTTGTCCCAGCCCAGCATCATCGAGGGCCCTCGAGACTTGGACTTGACCATCTTCCGCAGCGAGCTGCCGATGCCGATGCAGACGTAGCGCCTCTCCCCCACCCACACGTTGAGCATCCGGCGGACGGTCACGTCGTCGATCGACGCGAGCGGCACGGTGACGTCGCGCAGGGAGTTCTGGAGCTGCAGGGTGTCGGGGTAGGCGGTGGCGCGAGGTCGCAGCTGCGTGATCCAGATCAGCACGCCGACGAAGAGGAGGCCCGTGCCGATGCGCAGACCGAGCAGCGACTGCTCGTTCACCGCGAGGAACACGACCAGCCCGGCGATCACCGCGAGGCTGAGGTACCCGACGATCCGACCGCTGGTGGGCCTGAACCGCTCGACCGGTTCCGGCCTCCCGCGCCCGTCCTGCGCTTGCGTCATGGCGCCGATTCTGCCTGTGTCGCGCAGATTCTCCACATCGCGTGTGCCCACCATATGCTTGCCCGGTGACTACCGTCGTAAGCCCAGGCAACGGTGCCGGCAGCGGAGACCTGGCAGAAGCGACGTCGTCCGACTCTTCGCTGCGCCGGTTCCTCCATGGCCTTCCCGGTGTGGACCAGGTCGGCGCCGAGGCCCGAGCCGCCATGCTGAGCACCCGTTCGATCAAGACCACGGCCAAGGAGTTCGCGATCGACCTCGCGATCCAGATGGTCGACCTCACCACCCTGGAGGGCCAGGACACCCCGGGCAAGGTCCGCGCGCTGTCCGCGAAGGCGATGCGCCCTGACCCGGAGGACCCGACCTGCCCACAGGTCGCGGCGGTCTGTGTCTACCCGGACATGGTCGCGGTCGCGAAGGAGACGCTCGGCAGCAGCGGCGTCCACGTCGCCTCGGTGGCCACGGCGTTCCCCTCGGGTCGTGCGGCCCTCGACGTGAAGCTCGCGGACACGCGAGACGCGGTCGAGGCCGGCGCGGACGAGATCGACATGGTGATCGACCGCGGGGCGTTCCTGTGCGGGCGCTACCTCGAGGTGTTCGAGCAGATCGTCGCCGTCCGCGAGGCGTGCGCCAGACCCGACGGCAGCGCGGCCCACCTCAAGGTGATCTTCGAGACCGGCGAGCTGCAGACCTACGACAACGTACGACGGGTCTCCTGGTTGGCGATGATGGCCGGGGCGGACTTCATCAAGACCTCCACCGGCAAGGTCCAGCCCGCTGCGACCATGCCGGTGACGCTGGTGATGCTCGAGGCGGTTCGCGACTTCCGCGCGGCGACCGGGCGGATGATCGGCGTCAAGCCGGCCGGCGGGATTCGCACCAGCAAGGACGCGATCAAGTACCTGGTGATGGTCAACGAGGTCGCCGGCACCGACTGGCTCGACCCGGCGTGGTTCCGCTTCGGTGCGTCGACGCTGCTCAACGACCTGCTGATGCAGCGCACGAAGATGAAGACCGGCCGCTACTCCGGCCCCGACTACTTCACCCTGGACTGATCGCAGATGACAACCGAGAACAACGCCGGAACCCACGCGCTAGACGCACGGGCGGCGTTCGAGTACGCCCCGGCACCCGAGTCACGGGCGGTCGTCGACATCAAGTCGTCCTACGGCCTGTTCGTGAACGGCGAGTTCACCGATGCCACGGAGGGCCGGTCGTTCAAGACGGTGAGCCCCGCGACCGAGGAGGTCCTTGCCGAGGTCGCCGAGGCATCGGCCGAGGACGTCGACCGCGCGGTCAAGGCAGCCCGCCGCGCCTACACGAAGGTGTGGTCGACCATGCCGGGCCGCGAGCGGGCGAAGTACCTGTTCCGGATCGCCCGCATCATCCAGGAACGCTCGCGTGAGCTCGCGGTCCTCGAGTCCCTCGACAACGGCAAGCCGATCCGCGAGTCGCGCGACGTCGACGTACCTCTGGTGGCGTCGTGGTTCTTCTACTACGCCGGCTGGGCCGACAAGCTGGAGTACGCCGGCCTTTCGACGGCAGAGTCCGGACCTCCGAAACCTCTGGGCGTCGCGGCGCAGGTCATCCCGTGGAACTTCCCGCTGATGATGCTCGCGTGGAAGATCGCGCCGGCCCTCGCAGCGGGCAACACCGTCGTGCTCAAGCCCGCCGAGACCACGCCGCTGACCGCGCTGCTGTTCGCAGAAATCTGCCAGCAGGCCGACCTCCCGCCCGGCGTGGTGAACATCGTCACCGGCGCGGGTGAGACCGGAAGGGCGCTGGTCGCCCACGAGGACGTCGACAAGGTTGCGTTCACCGGCTCCACCGACGTCGGGAAGCAGATCGCGAGGGCCGTCGCCGGCACCGACAAGCGGGTCACCCTCGAGCTCGGCGGCAAGGCTGCCAACATCGTCTTCGACGACGCCCCGGTCGACCAGGCCGTCGAAGGCATCGTCGACGGCATCTTCTTCAACCAGGGCCACGTCTGCTGCGCCGGCTCACGGCTGCTCGTGCAGGAGTCGGTGGCCGAGGACGTCCTGGAACGGCTCAAGCGCCGGATGGGCACGCTGCGCGTGGGCGACCCGCTCGACAAGAACAGCGACATCGGCGCGATCAACTCGCTCGAGCAGCTCAAGCGGATCCGCGAGCTCTCCGACGTCGGCGACGCCGAGGGCGCCGAGCGCTGGACTGCGGCGTGCGACCTGCCGACGAAGGGCTTCTGGTTCCCCCCGACCATCTTCACCGGCGTCACGCAGGCCCACCGGATCGCACGCGAGGAGATCTTCGGGCCCGTGCTGTCCGTGCTGACCTTCCGCACGCCTGCCGAGGCCGTCGAGAAGGCCAACAACACCCCGTTCGGCCTCTCCGCCGGCGTCTGGACCGACAAGGGCTCGCGCATCCTCTGGATGGCCGACAAGCTCCGCGCCGGCGTGGTGTGGGCCAACACGTTCAACCGCTTCGACCCCGCGAGCCCCTTCGGTGGCTACAAGGAGTCCGGATACGGCCGCGAGGGCGGCCGCCACGGCTTGGAGGCATACGTCCGATGACACCCCCTGCTGACGCCCGCCTGGACGTACGCAAGACCTACAAGCTGTACGTCGGAGGGGGGTTCCCGCGCTCGGAGTCCGGCCGCTCCTACGAGGTCCACGACGCCAAGGGCCGGTTCGTCGCCAACGCCGCGTACGCCTCGCGCAAGGACGCCCGCGACGCGGTGGCCGCGGCCCGCAAGGCCTTCGGCGGCTGGTCGTCGCGCACGCCCTACAACCGCGGGCAGGTCCTCTACCGGATCGCGGAGGTCCTCGAGGGCCGCCGCGTGCAGTTCGTCGAGGAGGTCGGCTTCAGCGAGGGTCTCGGGAAGCGTCAGGCCGAGGCCGCCGTCGACCAGTCCATCGACCGGCTGGTCTGGTACGCCGGCTGGGCCGACAAGATCGCCCAGGTGGTGGGCGGCGCGAACCCCGTTGCGGGCCCGTACTTCAACTTCTCCATGCCCGACCCCTCCGGCGTGGTCGCGGTGATCGCGCCGCAGCAGTCCTCGCTGCTCGGCCTCGTGTCCGTGGTCGCACCGGTGATCGTCACCGGCAACACCTGCGTCGTGACGTCCTCCCACGAGCGTCCGGTCCCGGCCATCACGTTCTCCGAGGTGCTCGCGACCTCTGACGTGCCCGGTGGCGTCGTGAACGTCCTCACCGGCCGGCTCGCCGACACCGTCCCGACCCTGGCCTCCCACATGGACGTCAACGCCATCGACCTGACCGGCGCCGCGGGAGACCTCGACCACGCCCGTGAGCTGGAGGTCGCCGCGGCGGAGAACCTCAAGCGCGTCGTACGCGCCCCGGCCACCGAGCCGGACTGGTCAGTCGAGCCCGGGATCGAGCGGATGACAGCCTTCCTGGAGACCAAGACCGTCTGGCACCCCATCGGGATCTGACGATCAGCCACACCCCCGACCCGGAGACGCTGCGCGCGCACCGGCACAATGTCCCGGTGCGCGCCCGGGTCTTCGTCCTCGCTGGTCCCTCCGGATCGGGGAAGTCGCGGCTCTCCAGACGCATCGGGCTGCCGGTGCTCAACCTCGACGACTTCTACAAGGACGGCACCGACCCCTCGCTCCCGCGCATCGGCCTGGGGCACGAGTCGATCGTCGACTGGGACGACCCGGCTTCGTGGCACATGAAGGAGGCGCTGGAGGCGATCGAGTCCCTGTGCCGTGACGGCAGGGCAGAGGTGCCGGTCTATGACATCGCGCACGACGGCCGCACCGGCCACCGGGTGCTCGATCTCCAGGGCTCGCCGTACTTCATCGCGGAGGGGATCTTCGCGCAGGAGGTCGTGCAGGAGTGCCGGTCGCGTGGCCTGCTGGCCGACGCCATCTGCGTGCGCAACCACCGGGTCGTCACGTTCTGGCGCCGACTCACCCGTGACCTGCGCGAGCGTCGCAAGCACCCGCTGGTCCTGGTGCACCGGGGCGTGATGCTCCTGCGCGCGGAGCCACACGTCGTCAGGCATGCCGAGGAGCTCGGGTGCACTCCGATGACCTCCGAGGAGGCCTACCGCCACATCACCCGGCTCATCACGTCGCCGCAGCGGCCGGGGCCGGCAGCGGAGCAACCGAGCTGACGGCTACCTGGCGAGCATCGCGTCGATGAACACCTTGGAGATGTCGGAGGGGTTGCGCGCGACGTAGCTTCGGCCACCCGTGGCTCC
This sequence comes from Nocardioidaceae bacterium, assembly GCA_035297905.1. Classification (GTDB taxonomy): domain Bacteria; phylum Actinomycetota; class Actinomycetes; order Propionibacteriales; family Nocardioidaceae; genus Nocardioides_C. The sequence goes on along the minus strand of DATGYO010000218.1, from coordinate 15,737 downwards.
CGCGATCTTCTTCAAGGCGTGCTCGTCCGCGTCCGGGCCCATCCCGATCGCGATCACCTGGATCGGCCTGGCCGGGTCCCGCTCCCTCTGGATCGTGTTCACCAGCTCGTCGAGGGACAGGCTGCCAGGGTCGTCGTTCGCGCCGTCGGTCAGCAGTACGACGCTGTTGATGGACCGGGCGTCGTAGTCGTCCTGGGCGGTCCGGATCGCGGCAAGGGTGGTGTCGTAGAGACCTGTGCCGCCGTTGGTCATCCGGGGAAGCTTGCGCAGCGCCTTGTCGATCGCCCCTCGCTGGCTTGGCTGCAGCGGCCGGGTCGGGACGAGGGACTTGTAGTCGCGGTTGCCTCCGCCGAGGCCGACCGAGAACGCCCACAACCCGATCTGGCCGTTGTCGGGGAAGAGCTTCAAGGCTCCCTCGGCAGCTTCGATCGCGAGCGCGATCCTGGCCTGCCCACCATCGGTGAAGTCCATCGACCCCGAGACGTCCACCACGGCGAGGATGCGGGAGGGGACTGTGAGCACCGCCCACTGCCTCAACGCGTTGGTCACGGCCTGGGCGTCGGGCGCGGGCAGCACGTTGAGGCTCCCCTTGCCGAGTCCCTCCCCGGAGGCGAGCGGCGTGTTGGCGGCGTCACGGAAGCCGTGCTCGGCCAGCAGCGCGGCGCCGTGCGGCCCGGCAAGGTACTCCCCGAGACGGCTGCCGGCGTCCCGGACGGACTCGTCCGGAGAGAGGGCTGCCAGGGGGTAGTCGAGCACCATCGTGCCGGACGCCGGAACGGCTGCGGTGAAACCCGCGGCGCTGCCGGCCTTCTGGAGGGCGACGAGCTGCTGCTCCGTCATCACGCCCTGAGCGCCCTGCTGGGCCGCCTGAGCGACTTCCTCGACCGTCTGGGGCTTGTTGGGCTGGGCGCCGTACCTCTGGGCCAGCGGCACCATCATGCTGCCCATCTCCACCTCGCTGGCTCCGGTCACCTTCATCTCGCCGAAGGCGGAGAGGAGAGCCGCGGTGCTGGCGGAGCTCGTCAGCGGGTCGAGGTAGGCCACCGTGTTCATGCCGACCTCCTGCCAGGAGGCAGGCGTCTTCACGTCCGGGCCCACGACCACGACGGGTGACTTGGCCAGTGACTGCGACAAGGTCGCCGGCGTCGCGCCGGCCTGCGCTACCCGGGTGACCCACACCGAGGAGTCCGGGACCCACAGAGCGGGAGCGTTCGCGGGGTCGGCGGCCAGCGTCTCCGACGCCTTCTCCGGCGCCAGCGCCTGCACCTGGTAGTCGACGCAGGGGCCCCCTGCGTCGGCGCCGTCCTTCTCGAGCGCTGCCGTGGCCGTCTCGAGAACCGGCGCGATCTCCGGCGCGGCTGCGACGCGAACCTTCGTCGAGCTCTCGCAGGCCGTCTCGGCCGTCGAGACGCCGCCGACCGCGACGAACCCGCCAACGGCTACGGCGATCGCAGCTGCCACCGCCAGCAACGCCGGCAACGCGCGAGACCGTGTGCGTCGCTGTGCACGCGACCCCACCCGTGCTCGATCCCGTCCGGGCGCACTGTGGCGTCCAGCCATGTCTTGGGTCTCCCTCCCTGCTGCCGGGGGGACTTTACCCTGCTAGACCATCGCGCTCAGAACCGCATAGGCGGGCTTGATCTCGGCGTTGATCATCTCGAGCCGCTCGTCGAAGGGCAGGAAGGCCGATTTCATCGCGTTGATCGTGAACCAGCGAAGGTCTTGGAGCGTGTAGCCGAACGCCTCGACGAGGGCGTACATCTCGTTGGTCATCGACGTACCGCTCATCAACCTGTTGTCGGTGTTGACCGTCACTCGGAAGCCGAGCTCTTTCAGGATCCCGATCGGGTGCTTCGAGATCGAGGGCGTGGCGCCCGTCTGCACGTTGGAGCTCGGGCACATCTCGAGAGGGATCCGCTTGTCACGCACGTACGACGCCAGGCGGCCGAGCTTGTAGTGACCGTCGAGATCCCGGGTGATGTCGTCGATGATGCGTACCCCGTGGCCCAGCCGGTCGGCCCCGCACCACTGGATCGCCTCCCAGATCGAGGGCAGTCCGAACGCCTCACCGGCGTGGATCGTGAAGTGTGCGTTCTCCCGCTGGAGGTACTCGAACGCGTCGAGATGGCGGGTGGGCGGGAACCCGGCCTCGGCGCCGGCGATGTCGAAGCCGAGGACGCCCTCGTCGCGGTACCTCACCACGAGCTCGGCGATCTCCCGGGAGCGGGCCTGATGACGCATGGCGGTCAGGAGCTGGCGTACGACGATCGGCTGGCCCTGCGCCCTCGCCTGCTCCTCTCCGGCCTCGAAACCGGCTTTGACGGCCTCCACGACCTGCTCGAGGGTCATCCCACCCTCGAGGTGCTGCTCGGGCGCGTAGCGGACCTCGGCGTACACCACCCCGTCCGCCGCGAGGTCCTCCACGCACTCCTGCGCGACGCGGCGGAGGTTCTCCGCGGACTGCATCACGGCGACGGTGTGGTCGAAGGTCTCGAGGTAGCGCTCGAGCGACCCGGAGTTGGCCGAGTCCTCGAACCACGTGCGCAGCGACTCGGCTTCGTCCGCCGGCAGCTGGTGTCCCGCGCCGGGCGCCAGGTCGATGATCGTCTGCGGTCGCAGGCCGCCGTCGAGGTGGTCGTGCAGGAGCACCTTAGGAGCCCGGTGCACCTGGTCGCGGGTGGGCAGCTGGATCTTCTCGGTCACGGTCATTCGGCCGGCTCCGGGTCGCGGTTGACGATGTCGGGCGAGAACGCCGGGAGGCAGACCGCGATGTACTCCGTCTCCGCGTCACCGGTGGCGTACCGCACCCGCTCACCGGCCCTCGTGATGACCGCCTGGCCGGCCGGGACCTCCAACGTCTGCGTCGACCCGTCGCCGTCGCTCACCTCGACCAGCACCACGCCACGGAGCACGACCGTGACCTCGTCGAACTCCGGCTGCTGCGCCGGCTCGCTCCAGCCGCCCGGAGCGATCATGTGGGCCACGGAGACCGACTCGGTCCCGGTGGTGACACGGCCGACGTACTCGTCGATGACCTTGCCACCCGGGACAGGGATGCGTGTCGGGGCAGGGATAAGTTCAGCCATGACCGACATCCTTGCATCTGGACACGAGAGGCGACCATGCGCGTTTTCAAGACCTTCGAGGAAGTCAGCGAAGCGGCCGGCCAGGAGCTCGGCACCAGCGACTGGCTGACGGTCGACCAGGACCGGGTCAACGCCTTCGCAGACGCGACCGGCGACCACCAGTGGATCCACGTCGACGTCGAGCGAGCCGAGGACGGACCCTTCGGCGGCACCATCGCGCACGGCTACCTGACCCTGTCCCTGGTGCCGTACTTCGCGGCGCAGATCTTCTCGCTCGAGACCCCCGGCGCCAGGCTCAACTACGGCGTGAACAAGGTCCGCTTCCCCAACCCGCTCAAGGTCGGCTCGCGCATCCGCTGCACCGCCTCGCTCGGCGACGTCACCGACATCCCGGCGGGCAAGCAGATGATCACCCGCTACGTGGTCGAGATCGAGGGCGAGGACAAGCCTGCGTGCGTCGCCGAGACAGTGGTGCTCCTGCTCAGCTGACCCGGTCGATCACGAGCGGGGTCGGCTTGTACGACCCCCCGTCGGTGATCTCGACACCGTCGAGGAGACCGTCGAGGGCCCGGTCGAAGCGCGCCGGGTCGTCGGTGTGCAGGGTCAGCAGCGGCTGCCCCTCGGTCACCGCGTCACCGGGCTTGGCGTGCATCTCCACGCCGGCGCCGGCCTGGACCGGGTCCTCCTTGCGGGCCCGGCCGGCGCCGAGGCGCCACGCCGCCATGCCCACGGCCATCGCGTCGAGACGCTCGAGCACCCCGCTGGCCGGTGCGTTGACGACGTGGGTCTCCTTCGCGGTCGGCAGCGCCGCGTCGGGGTCCCCGCCCTGCGCCCGGATCATCGCCTTCCACGTGTCCATCGCGGACCCGTCGGCCAGCTTGTCGGCCGGGTCGACGTCGGTGACTCCGGCGCCGGCGAGCATCTCCCTGGCGAGGGCGATCGTCAGCTCCACCACGTCAGCGGGGCCACCCCCTGCGAGCACCTCGACCGACTCACGGACCTCGAGCGCGTTGCCCGCGGTGAGTCCGAGCGGGGTCGACATGTCGGTGAGTAGCGCGACGGTGTGCACTCCTGCGTCCTTGCCGAGCGCGACCATGGTCTCGGCGAGCTCGCGGGCGCGGTCGAGGTCCTTCATGAACGCCCCGGTGCCCACCTTCACGTCGAGCACGAGGGCGCCGGTGCCCTCCGCGATCTTCTTGCTCATGATCGAGCTCGCGATCAGCGGGATGGCCTCGACCGTGCCGGTGACGTCGCGCAGCGCGTAGAGCTTCTTGTCGGCCGGCGCGAGCCCCGCGCCCGCGGCGCAGATGACGGCGCCGACGTGCTCGAGCTGGTGGAGCATCTCCTCGTTGCTGAGGTCTGCCCGCCAGCCCGGGATCGCCTCGAGCTTGTCCAGCGTGCCGCCGGTGTGACCGAGACCTCGACCCGAGAGCTGCGGCACCGCGACGCCACACGACGCGACGAGCGGAGCGAGCGGAAGCGTGATCTTGTCACCGACGCCCCCGGTCGAGTGCTTGTCTGCCGTACGCCTCGACAGCGAGGAGAAGTCCATGCGCTCACCGGAGGCGATCATGGCCGCAGTCCAGCGGGCGATCTCGGCCCGGCTCATCCCGTTGAGCAGGATCGCCATGGCGAGCGCCGACATCTGCTCGTCGGCCACCACCCCGCGGGTGTACGCGTCGACCACCCAGTCGACCTGGGAGTCGGTGAGCTCACCGCCGTCACGCTTGGCGACGATCACCTCGACCGCGTCGTGCGCTTCTGTCATGAGTGGGACTCTCCTTGGTGGGGGTGTTTGAGGATGGTGTCGGCTCTCGAAGTGCCGACTCGGACCGAGGTGTAGCCGCGGAGCACGAACGTGCCACGCGAGACCGGGTCCGCCACGAGCCGGAGGCCCGGCATCCGAGACCACAGCAGTCCGAGAGACTCCGCGAGCTCCATGCGCGCGAGTGGCGCCCCGAGGCAGAAGTGGACGCCTGCGCCGAACGCGAGGTGCGGGTTCGGGTCGCGGGTGGGCACGAAGTCGTCCGGCCGCTCGAACGCAGCCGGGTCGCGGTTGGCTGCGCCCAGCAACGCCGCGATCTTCTGGCCCTTCTCGACCGTGGTGTCACCGATGCGCACGTCGGCCGTGGCGGTGCGCTCGAACAGCTGGAGGGCCGAGTCGAAGCGCAGCATCTCCTCGACGCACTCCGGCACCCTCCCGGGCGACGGGCCGAGCCCGAGGCAGAGCATGGCGACGAGGCCGTTGCCGAAGACGTTCACCGAGGCCTCGTGGCCGGCGTTGAGCAGGAGTACGGCGGACGCGACGACCTCGTCCTCGCTGAGGCGCGCGGTCCCGGTGCGACCCGCTGAGGTCCGGGCGGCGACGAGGTCGCTGACCAGGTCGTCGCGCGGGGCGGCCGCGCGGTCACGGGCCAGCTCCCGGACCATCTCCGCGAAGTCGCGGGCGGCGGTGACCGCCGCGTCCTGCTCCTGCGCGCTGGGGGCGACCTCGTACATCCGCACGATCGCCTGCGACCACGAACGCAGCTGCGGCGCGAGCTCGGTGGGGACGCCGAGCAGCTCGGCGATCACCAGCACGGGCAGCGGCTCGGCGTACTCCCCGATCACGTCGAAGCCGCTCGGGTCGACCTCGTCGAGCAGCTCCCCGGCGAGCGTGCGGACCCGCGGACGGAGCCGCTCCACATGGCCCCGGGCGAACGCGCCCGCCACCAGGCGACGTAGCCGCGTGTGCTCGGGCGGCTCGTTCTCCATCATCTGGTTGCGGTGCAGCAGGTTGAACGGCTCGAACCGCGTCTCCGGCTTCTTGTCGGCCCAGATCCGGCCGAGGCGTCGATGCCTCAGGACGGCGTTCGCGCTCGCGTGGTCGAACGTCAGCCACCTGCCCGACGGCTCGTGCCACGCCACGGCGTGGTTGCGTCGCTCCTCGGCGAAGTGCGGGTAGGGGTCCGCGACGACGTCGGCAGAGGTCAGGTCAATCTGCGTGGTGGGCATAGTCGCTCAACGCAGCCGGGCCGAACGCGTCCGGGAGCACCTGGTCCATGCGGCGCACCCCCGAGACCGTCAGCAGCAGCAGGTCGGGGCCGCCGTGCTCGAACAGCAGCTGCCGGCACCGGCCGCACGGCATGATCACCTCGCTGTCGCCGTTGACGCAGACGAAGTGCGTGAGGCGGCCACCGCCCGAGGCGTGGAGCTGCGAGACGACACCGCACTCTGCGCAGAGGCCCACACCGTACGCCGCGTTCTCCACGTTGCAGCCCACGATCACCCGGCCGTCGTCGACCAGGGCCGCGGCTCCGACCGGGTAGCTGGAGTACGGCGCGTAGGCGTGCCGCATGATCTCCACGGCATGCGCCGTCAGGCCTGCCCAGTCGAAACCGTCATCGGCGGGAACGCCTGCCATGGCTAGCCCGCCGAGCCCTTCCGGTACACCTGGCCGTCGGCCGCCGGCATGCGCAGGCGTTGCGAGGCGAAGGCCAGCACCAGCAGCGTGGCGATGTAGGGCGTCATGCTGGTGAAGTCGCGTGGGACCTGCCTGGTCACGAGGAACCACACCAGGAACAGCCCGCCGAAGATGGCCACCACGATCGCGGTGGTGCGCTGCCCGCGCAGCAGCTTGAAGATCGCGAAGGCGAACAGGCCGATCGCGATCAGCAGCAGAAGCGCGTGGATCGTGGAGGTCGAGCGCAGGGGGAGGCTGTCGGTGTAGCCGAACATGCTCGCGCCGGCGAGGATGCCCCCCGGACGCCAGTTTCCGAAGATCATCGCGGCGAGGCCGATGAAGCCTCGGCCGTTGGTCTGCCCGGTGACGAAGCCGCTGGAGGCCACGAGCGCCAGGTAGCCGCCGCCGATGCCGGCGAACGCGCCCGAGACGAGCACCGCGATGTACTTGTAGCGGTAGACGTTGACGCCGAGGCTCTCGGCGGCCTGCGGGTTCTCACCGCACGAGCGGAGGCGAAGCCCGAACGAGGTCCGCCACAGCAGCCACGCCGTGAGGGCGACGAGCGCGAAGACCAGAACCGTCACCCACGACATGCGGGTGGTGAGCGCCGCAACGGTCGCGGCCAGGTCGGACACGATGAACCAGTGCTTCGCCGCCAGGGTGGAGGTCCAGTCCGAGATCCCGGGCACGGTGAAGCTTGGTGGCCTCTCGAGACCCACCAGCTGCTTGACCCCGCCGGTGCCCCGGTCGCTGTTCAGGTCGGCGAAGTAGGCCTCGGCGAGGAACTTGGCCGCACCGAGCCCGATGATGTTGATCGCGACACCGGAGACGATGTGGTCGACGCCGAACGTGACGGTCGCGATGGCGTGGATCAGCCCGCCGATGGCGCCGAGAAGGGCGGCGCCGAGGATGCCCTGCCAGGGACCGTAGTAGTACGTGAAGTAGCCCGCGCCCCAGGTGCCGAGGATCATCTGCCCCTCGAGGCCGATGTTGACCACACCCGAGCGCTCGCTCCACAGACCACCCATCGCGGCCATGAGGATCGGGCAGGTGGCGATGATCGCCGCCTGCAGGCTGCCGCGGGAGTCGATCTCGTCCGCCCCGGTGACCGTCCGGACCGCTGAGACAGCGAGGAGGACCCCGAGTGCGATCCACACCCACATGTAGGTGCGGCGTCGAGAGCGCTCCGCCCTCTCGGCCTGAGCCTGCACCAGAGTCGTGCTCATGCCGACACCGCCTCTCCACCCATGGGACGGGACTCCTCGAGCTTGCGCGTGACCGCATTCTGTTCCGCAGTGGCGCGCCAGCGACGCACGACCTCGTATGCGATGACGACGGCCAGGACGATCACGCCCTGGGTGATCTGGACGACGTTCGGGGAGATGTCGGTCTCCAGCGTGAGCCGGTTCGACTGCTCGTTCAGGAACGCGAACAGCAGCGCGCCGAACATGATGCCGAGCGGCCGGTTCCGACCCAGCAGAGCCACCGCGATGCCGGTGAACCCGAGACCCGCCTGGAAGGTCGGGCCGTAGTAGTGCGCCCCGTTGAACAGCGCGGGCATCCAGATCAGGCCGGCGACCGCACCCGAGAGCATCATGGCGACGACGACCATCTTCTTGACGTTGACGCCGCTGGCCACGGCGGCGCTCTCCGACATGCCCGTGGCCCGCAGGTCGAAGCCGAACCGGGTCCGGTTGAGCAGGACGTTGAACGCGATGCCCGCGAGCACCGCCAGGATGACGAGCGACCAGATCGCCCCGTCGGCCGAGCTGAACGGGGTGAAGCCGGTGAGCTCGCTGCTGGGCTTCAGCGGCGTCGTGCGGCGGCCACTGCCGTACTGCTGCCCGTAGTTCAGCAGCAGGTAGCCCGCCAGGGTCGTGCCGATGGCGTTCAGCATGATCGTGGAGATCACCTCGCTGACGCCACGCGTGACCTTGAGGACTCCGGCGATGCCGGCCCAGATCGCGCCGACCGCCATCGCGATCAGCAGCGAGACCAGGATGTTCAGCTTGCCCGGCAGCAGTGCTGCCCCGGCGAAGACGGCCGCGGTGTACGACGCCAGGGTGTACTGCCCCTCCACGCCGATGTTGAACAGGTTCATCCGGAAGCCGATGGCGGCCGCGAGTGCCGACAGGAAGATCATCGACGACTGGTTGATGATGTTGACGAACACCCGGTTGGCCGGGCGCGAGAAGATGATGCTCCAGAACTCGCCAGGGGCACCGCCGACGAGAAGCACGACGAGGCTCGTGATCAGCATCGCCGCGACGACGGCGACGAGCGGCGCGAGGAGCGCGGCGAAGACTTTCGACACGGTGCTCACGACGCCTCCTCCTTGCCACCGGTCATGGCCGTTCCCAGGTCCTGCGGGGTGACGGTCTGGGGGTCGAACTCGGCCACCAGCCTGCCGCGCAGGATCACCTCGATCCGGTCGGAGAGACCGATCAGCTCATCGAGGTCGGCGGAGATGAGCAGGACCGCGAGGCCCTGGCGCCGGGCGTTCTTGATGTGGTCCCAGATCGCGGCCTGAGCGCCGACGTCGACGCCGCGGGTCGGGTGGGAGGCGATCAGCAGCAGCGGCGCGCTGCTCATCTCCCGTCCGACGATGAACTTCTGCTGGTTGCCCCCGGACAGCGCCCGGGCGAAGGTGTCCACGCCAGGGGTGCGGACGTCGTACTCCTTGACGATGCGCTCGCTGTCCTCGTGTGCACCCGCCTTGTTGATCCACATGCCCTTGACCGACGGCTCGAGAGTCTGGTGGCCGAGGATCCGGTTCTCCCAGAGGGGCGCGTCGAGCAGGAGTCCGTGACGGTGCCGGTCCTCGGGGATGTAGCCGACACCGGCCTCGCGGCGACGGCGGGTGTCCCAGTCGCTGATCTCGGTGCCGTCGAGCTCGATGGTCCCGGCAGTGGCCTTGCGCATGCCCATGATCGTCTCGACCAGCTCGGCCTGGCCGTTGCCCTCGACGCCGGCGATGCCCAGGACCTCGCCGCGGCGGATGCGCAGGTCGATGTCGGAGAGCAGGGCTCGTCCGCGCTCGTCGACGAGGGAGAGACCCGTGACGCCGAGGAGGACGTGCTCGGTGACCGTCGACTCCTCGGTCTGGGGCGAGGGCAGCTCGCTGCCGACCATCATCTCGGCGAGCTGGTGCTTCGTCGTGCCCTTGGGACGCGCCTCCCCGACGGTCGTGCCCCGCCGCATGACGGTGATGTCGTCGGCGATCGCGAGCACCTCGTCGAGCTTGTGCGAGATGAAGAGGATCGTGTGACCGGATCGCTTGAGCTCACGAAGGTTGGCGAAGAGTGCGTCGACCTCCTGGGGCACGAGGACCGCGGTCGGCTCATCGAGGATGATGATCTGCGCGCCGCGGTAGAGGACCTTGAGGATCTCCACTCGCTGCCGCTCGCCGACACCGAGGTCCTCGACCAGCTCGTCGGGGTCGAGGCCGAAGCCGTAGGCCTCCGAGATCCGCTCGATCTCCTTGCGTGCCTCGCTGCCGATGCCGTGCATCTTCTCGGCCCCGAGGACGACGTTCTCGAGCACGGTGAGGTTGTCGGCAAGCATGAAGTGCTGGAACACCATGCCGATCCCGGCGGCGATGGCGTCCGTGGGTGAGGAGAAGCTGACCTGCTTCCCGTTGACCGTGAGGGTCCCCTCGTCGGGTTTCTGCACCCCGTAGAGGATCTTCATCAGCGTCGACTTGCCGGCGCCGTTCTCACCGATCAACGCATGGACAGTGCCCTTGCGGATCGTGATGTTGACGTCCTGGTTGGCGATGACGCCGGGGAATCGCTTGGTGATCCCGCGCACCAGGATGGCGTCATCCGTGGTCGGCGCGGGGGCTGTGGCGGTCATGGATCTCCTCGTTCCGCTCGTCCACAGGGTCGGACCCGGGACCGAACGCATTCGTCCGGTCCCGGGTCCGGGCTGTCACAGGTTCACTGTCACAGGGATCAGGGTGCGGTCGGCACCTTGATCTCGCCCGACTTGATCTTGTCACCGTACTGATCGATCGAGCTCTTGATGTCGTCGATGTAGCCACCGGAGGTGGAGTAGCCGACACCGTCCGCCTTCAGGTCGTAGGTCTGGTAGCTGGTCAGCGCCTTGCCGTCCGCGATCGACTTGATCATGTCGTACGTCGCCACGTCGACGCGCTTGAGCATCGAGGTGAGGATGTGCTTCTTCTGGTCGCCCGAGGCGGTGAGGTACTGGTCGGAGTCGACACCGATCGCCCACTTGTCCGTGCCCGCGTCGACCGCTGCGTCGAAGACACCGGCGCCGGAGCCGCCCGAGGCGTGGTAGACGATGTCCGCCCCGCCGTCGTACAGCGCGGTCGCGGCAGCCTTGCCACCGGCCGGGTCGTTGAAGCCCTTGAGGTCGGTCTCCTCGATGTACTTGACGTCGACCTTGATCTTCGGGTCGACCGCCTTGACGCCAGCGGCGTAGCCGGCCTCGAACTTCTTGATGAGGTCGTTGTGGACACCGCCGACGAAACCGACGTGCTTGGTCTTCGTCTTCTCGGCAGCCGCCACACCGACGAGGAACGAGCCCTCGTTCTCGGCGAAACCGAGGTAGGCAACGTTGTCGTTCGGCTTGTCGTCGGGGTCGAACCCGTCGATCACCGCGAAGTTGATCTTCGGGAAGTCCGGGGCCACCGCGTTCACGGCGTCGCTGTAGGCGAAGCCGACACCGATGATCGGGCTGTAGCCGGACTCGGCCATCTGCCGCAGCCGGTCCTCACGGGCCGACTCTGCCTCGCCGTCCTGGGCCTCGCCCTGGGTACACGTGGCCTTGAGATCCGTGACGGCCTTCTTCAGACCCGCGTAGGCGGCATCGTTGAACGACTGGTCACCGCGACCACCGACGTCGTAGGCCAGGCCGACCTTGGGGCCGTCACCGCCGCCCTTGCAGATGTCGCTGCTCGCCTCGTTGTTGCTGCTTGAACCTGTGTCCTGTTTTGCGCAGCCGGTCAACGCAATCGCGAGGACTGCCGATGCTGCCGCAATCTTGGTCAACCGACGCAAGACGCCTCCTCATTACATAGCGCCAATGGACTGGCGCGAACCACGGTCACACTAATACCGCTGGAGGGTGCGAACCGGCACATCCGGGCCATTGCCACGGCTTTTGTTATGGCTCGGTGACCTCATACCCGCGGGGGCAGGACCTTGGTCCCCCCGGAACGCGATCAGAACCCGTCGAGCGCCTCGAGCGCGGCTGCCGCGAGCACCTTCGCGCCGACCGCGGTCGAACGCTCGTCGACCCGCAGGTCACCCTGGTGGAGGTCGTACGTCGGCCCGTCCGGAGTGCGCGTGCCGAGCCGTCCCATCGCGCCGGGGACCGACTCGAGGTACCACGCGAAGTCCTCGCCGCCCAGGCTCTGCGGTGTGTACACGTGGCAGTCCTCTCCCACGACCTGCTCGGCGGCGTGGCCGAGGATGTGGGTCGACCTCGGCTCGTTGACGACCGGCGGGACCCCGCGGATGTACTCGACCTCCGCCGTCACGCCGTAAGGCGCCACGATCTGGTCGATCAGCTCGCGGATGAGGTGCTCGGCGTCCGCCCAGGCCACGGCGTCGAGCATGCGCACGGTGCCGGCGACCTCACCGCTGGAAGGGATCACGTTCTTGGCCGAGCCCGACCGGACCAGGCCCCACACGAGACTGACTCCCGCTCGGGGGTCGAGTCGCCTCGACAACGCCGCCGGAAGCTGGGTGACCAAGGTGGCGAGCGCATAGGTCAGGTCCTGGGTCAGATGCGGCCGCGAGGTGTGGCCCCCGCGGCCGGTCAGCCGCACCGACATGGAGTCCGCGGCGCCGGTGATCGGTCCCTCACGCAGACCGATCTGGCCGACGTCGAGACCCGGGTCGCAGTGCAGCCCGAAGACGTGCCGGACACCGTCGAGGGCGCCGGTCGAGATCACCTCGAGCGCACCCCCGGGCATGATCTCCTCCGCCGGCTGGAACAGCAGCCGGATGCGACCGGACAGCGGGGTGGCCGCATGCACCTCGGCCAGCGCGAGCCCGGCACCGAGCAGGGCGGCGGTGTGCACGTCGTGCCCGCAGGCGTGTGCGACCCCGACGTACGAGCTGCGCCACGGGTCGTCGGTCAGGTCGTCGACCGCGAGGGCGTCGAGGTCCGCGCGCAGCGCGACGATGGGGCCGTCGTCGTCGCCGACCTGCGCGATGAGACCGCTCTTGGGAAGCAGCTGCACGCGTACGCCGGCCTCCTCGAGGCGCTTGGCGACCAGGTTCGTCGTCCGCTCCTCCTGCCACGCGAGCTCCGGGTGCGCGTGAAGGTCCCGCCGGATCGCGATCAGCTCGTCGGCGTGCTTGTCGACGGCGGCGATGGCAGCGGGGACGAAGGACGACACGTCAGGACAGGCTACCCTTCACGCGGCCCGCACGCGTCGCAGCCCACACCCGCTCGACGCCACGAGGCTCAGAACGCGTCGGGCGGTGAGTACACACCCCACACGTCGCGCAGGGCGTTGCAGACCTCGCCGACGGTCGCCCGGGCACGCAGCGCGTCCTTCATCGGGTACAGCACGTTCTCTGCGCCCTGGGCCGCCTTCTTCAGCTCACCGAGGTGCCTCTCGACCGCGTCGTTGTCGCGCTCCGACCGGAGCTTCGCGAGGCGCTCGCACTGCTGTGCCTCGATCGCCGGGTCCACGCGCAGCGGCTCGTAGGGCTCCTCCTGCTCGCTGGCGAACTTGTTCACGCCCACCACCACGCGCCGAGCGGAGTCGATCTCCTTGGCGATCTCGTAGGCCGCCTTCTCGATCTCGTTCTTCTGGAAGCCGTGCTCGATCGCCTTCACCGCCCCGCCGAGGTCCTCGACCTTCGTCATGAGCGCGCGGGCCTCCTCCTCGAGCTCGTCGGTCAGCGACTCGACGGCGTAGGAGCCGGCGAAGGGGTCGACGGTCTTGGTCACGTCGGTCTCGAACGCGAGCACCTGCTGGGTCCTCAGCGCGAGACGGGCCGCCTTCTCGGTCGGCAGCGCGATCGCCTCGTCGTAGGAGTTGGTGTGCAGTGACTGCGTGCCGCCGAGCACCGCCGCGAGGGCCTGCACCGCGACCCTGACCAGGTTCACCTCGGGCTGCTGGGCGGTGAGCTGTACGCCGGCGGTCTGGGTGTGGAAGCGCAGCATCAGCGACTTGGGGTTCTTCGCGCCGAACTCGTCGCGCATCACCTGGGCCCAGATCCTGCGGGCCGCGCGGAACTTCGCGACTTCCTCGAGGATCGTGGTGCGGGAGACGAAGAAGAAGGCCAGCCGGGGGGCGAACTCGTCGACGTCCTGCCCGCTGGCGACCGCGGCTCGGACGTACTCGATGCCGTCGGCCAGCGTGAAGGCGATCTCCTGCGCGGGCGTCGCACCGGCCTCCGCCATGTGGTAGCCGGAGATCGAGATGGTGTTCCACTTCGGGATCTCGGCGCGGCAGTAGCTGAAGATGTCGGTGACCAGCCGCAGCGACTCCTGCGGCGGGAAGATGTAGGTCCCCCGCGCGATGTACTCCTTGAGCACGTCGTTCTGGATCGTCCCGGTGAGCTTGCCCGACGGTATCCCGGCGTCCTCGGCGACGATCTGGTACATCAGCAGCAGCAGGGCGGCCGGCGCGTTGATCGTCATGGAGGTCGAGACCTCGTCGAGCGGGATCCCGTCGAAGAGCACCTTCATGTCGTCGATCGAGTCGATGGCGACGCCGACCTTGCCGACCTCGCCGTGGGCGATCGCGGAGTCGGAGTCGTGGCCCATCTGGGTGGGCAGGTCGAAGGCCACCGAGAGACCGCCGGTGCCATGCGCCACGAGCTGCTTGTAGCGCTCGTTGGACTCCTTGGCGGTGCCGAAGCCGGCGTACTGCCGCATCGTCCACGGCCGACCGGTGTACATGGTCGGGTAGACACCACGCGTGTAGGGGAACTCGCCCGGGTTGCCGAGCTGCACCGCTGGGTCGAACCCCTCGAGGTCGTCCGGCCCGTAGACCTGCCGGAACGGCAGCCCGGACTCGGTGTGCGTCTTCGGGTCGGCGGAGAGCTCGGCGTGTGACTGCGGGACCGACTCGGATGCCGACTGGGGTGTGGTGTCCTCTGCCATGGTCGAAGGTTACGACCAGGGCGCACGGGTGCGCACCGTGACATGCCTAACGCCTGAGCCCGCCGGGCCGACCGCTCCGGACGGGGAGTAATAGACAAGCCTTCTGTGCGGTAATTGATTTCACAGGAGTGACTGGTCAGTAACAAAACGGGCGCAGATAGAGTGCCCTAGTTGCGCTGGTCTACAGCGCGTATACAGCACAGTCTCCTGCGTTTCGAAAGGAATCCCCTTGGCCAGCTCACCGGCGGGAACGCTCTACCGAGGCCGCGAGGGGATGTGGTCGTGGGTCGCACACCGCATCACCGGCGTGACACTCTTCTTCTTCCTCTTCGCGCACGTGATCGACACCGCGATGGTCAGGGTCTCCCCCGAGGCCTACAACACCGCGGTCGAGACCTACAAGAACCCGGTCGTCGGGCTCATGGAGGTCGGCCTCGTCGCCGCCGTTCTGTTCCACGCCTTCAACGGCATCCGGATCATCCTCATCGACTTCTGGGGCAACGGCCCGCGTTACCAGCGCCAGATGAGCTACGGCGTGATCGCGCTGTTCCTCATCCTGTTCCTGCCCTTCACGGTGCGCCACCTGTCGAACGTGTTCGGAGGCTGACCCGATGAGCCTGACCTCGATCCCGAAGCCCCGCACTCCCTACAAGGCGGGCAAGAGCAACAACTCGCAGATGAACGCCTGGCTGTTCATGCGGGGATCCGGCCTGCTCCTGGTCGTCCTCGTCATCGGCCACCTGTTCGTGAACCTCTGGCAGGGCGAGGGCATCCACCAGATCGACTTCGCCTTCGTCGCCGGCAAGTGGGCCTCCCCCTTCTGGCAGGTCTGGGACCTCGCGATGCTGTGGCTCGCGATGCTGCACGGCGCGAACGGCCTGCGCACGATCATCAACGACTACGCCACGCGCGGTGGCACGAAGTTCACGCTGAGAACGCTGCTCTACTTCGCAACCTTCGCGACCATCGCTCTCGGCACCCTCGTCATCTTCACGTTCGACCCGTGCATCGACCCCTCGTCGACGCTCGAGGTCTGCACCAACAAGTAAGGCGCTGATCAGCATGGTTCAGACCCACAAGTACGACGTCGTCATCGTCGGCGCGGGTGGCGCAGG
>DATGYO010000217.1:0-9917 GCA_035297905.1 Nocardioidaceae bacterium | reverse complement strand
GGGCCGGCGTCGTCGCCGGCGAGGACGACGGTCCGCCGCTGGGTGCTGACCGGCTCCGGCTGGGCCGAGGGGGTGTCGGGTCGCTGCGTCCACGGTGATCCGTTCGGCCGGCCGTCGATCCCGGTCGACCAGCCGCCGTCGGCGTCCGGCGTCAGCGGCTCGGCGAACTGCGCGTTGAGGTGCACGGGCCCGCGTGCCTGGGACGCGTCGCCCTGCGCCGTCAGCACGAGCCGGGCCACGAGCGCCCGCCAGGACGCGACCTGCGCTGCCTCCGAAGGGCCAGCCGCCCCCGGCGGGACGTCGGCGAACGCGCGGACGGCGTTGCCGAAGACCTTCACCTGGTCGGTGGTCTGGTTGGCGTTGGTGCCCCGCATGCCGGCGGGCCGGTCGGCGGTGAGCACGAGGAGCGGCACCCCGGCGTGGGACGCCTCGAGGACTCCCGGGTGCAGGTTCGCGACAGCGGTCCCCGAGGTGGTCATCACGACCACCGGGCGGTGCGACGACTTGGCGATGCCGAGGGCCAGGAAGGCCGCCGACCGCTCGTCGATGCGCACGTGGAGGCGGACCCGGCCCGACTCGGCGGCCGCGTGCGCCGCGAAGGCCAGCGCCGCCGAGCGAGACCCCGGCGCGAGCACGACGTCGCGGACCCCGCAGCGCACGAGCTCGTCCACGAGCACGGAGGCCATCGCGGTCGAGGCGTTGGACGGAGTGGTCACGAGGACCGATCCTGCCCCATGGCAGCCGGGAGCGCGTCGATCTCGGCCACCCGCGCCGCCCACGCCGCCTCCCTGTCCGGCCTCGCGCGCACGCGGTCGAGCGCCTCGGCATCCACCTCCGGGCGTACGACGGGCAGCGCACCGTCCTCGGGCAGGAGCGGCTCGGCCACGACGTCGTCGGTCAGGAGCTGGACCGTCGCGAGCCCACATGCGAACGGCAGGGACGGGAGCGCAGCGGCGAGGGCGACACCCGCGGCGATGCCGACCGAGCTCTCCAGAGCCGACGACACCACCACCGGCAGGCCGATGTCCTCGGCGATCCGCAGGCACGCGCGGACTCCTCCTAGCGGCTGCACCTTGAGCACCGCGACGTCGGCGGCCTCGAGGTCCCGCACCCGGTAGGGGTCCTCGGCCCGCCGGATCGACTCGTCCGCCGCCACCGGGACGTCGACCCGGCGTCGTACGGCAGCAAGCTCCTCGACCGAGGCGCACGGCTGCTCGACGTACTCCAGGCCTCCGGCTGCCCGGTCGAGGACGCGGATCGCGGTGACCGCCTCTTCGACCGCCCAGCCTCCGTTGACGTCGATGCGGATCGAGCCGTCCCGCCCCAGCGCGTCGCGCACCGCCTCGAGGCGGGCCTGTTCCTCCGCGCGTGACTGACCCGGCTCCGCCACCTTGACCTTCGCGGTGCGGCAGCCGTGGCTCGCCCGCACGATGGCGGCGGCCTGCGCGGGTCCCACAGCCGGCACGGTCACGTTCACGGGGACGCTGTCCCGAAGCGGCGCCGGCCAGCCCTCGAGCGCTGCCTCCCTCGCACAGGCGAGCCAGGGCGCGGCGACCCGTGCGTCGTACTCCAGGAACGGGCTGAACTCCCCCCAGCCGGCGGGGCCTCGCAGGAGCATGCCCTCACGCACGGTGATGCCGCGGAACCGGGTGCGCATCGGGATCGAGAACACGGCCGTCTCAGGCATCGGCCCCCGCTATGCGTTCCAGGCCGAGCCGGTCGACCTTTCCGTTGGGCAGCAACGGGATCTCTCGGACGCGGATGAGCTGCCGTGGGGCCCAGGTTCGCGGGTGCACCTGGGAGACCCAGTTGCGCAGGTCGTCGAGCGGCGGCACGTTGCGCGCGGCGATGTCGGCCTGGGACACCACCACGGCCACGACGCGCTGTCCCCATTCGGCATCCGGGACCCCGAGCACCTCGGCGGCGTCGACGCGAGGGTGCTCACGAAGCCGTCGGGCGACCGCCCCGGCCGGGACCTTCACCCCGCCCGAGACGATCACGTCATCGACGCGTCCGAGCACCTCGAGCCGGCCGTCGGGGTCCAGGCGGCCCAGGTCGGAGGTGACGAACCAGTCGCCCTGCATCACCTTCGAGGTCTCGCCGGGCTGCCCGTCGTACCCGTCGAAGAGCACCGGCCCGGCGATCCGCACCCGCCCGTCCGAGCCGACGCCGACCGCAACGCCGTCGAGAGGCATGCCGTCGTAGACACAGCCCCCGCAGGTCTCGCTCATGCCGTACGTCGCGACGACGCGGACGCCCGCGTCGGCCGCCCGCTTCCGCAACGAGTGCTCCACCGCGGCACCTCCGACGAGCACCGTGTCGAAGCCCCGCAGCGCTTGCACGGTCCGCGGGGAGCGCAGCATCCGGGTCAGCTGCGTCGGGACGAGGGAGACGTAGCGGCGCTCGCCGTCCATCGCCGCGGCGGCGGCTGCGAAGTCGGGATGGTCGTCGAGGAGCACCGGCGTGGTCCCGGCGAGCACGGAGCGGAACAGCACCTGCACACCGGCCACGTAGGTCGCGGGGAGGTTGAGGAGCCACTGGCCCGGACCGCCGAGCCGGGACGCGGTGGCGTACGCCGAGGCCCGCATCGCCGCCCGGGAGAGGACCACCCGCTTCGGCGTTCCGGTGGAGCCGGAGGTCTCGATCACCAACGGCTCCGGGGAGCCCGGGTCGGCCTGCCACTCACGCAGCGAGGAGAGCACCTCATCGGGGGTTCCCCGGACGGGGCGCAGGCTGGTCACGGGACCCAACGGTATGCCTGCCAGAATTGCCGGCTATGGCAACCCCTGCACAGTGGCTCGAGGGTGCGCGCCCGCGCACGCTGCCCGCGGCCGTCTCCCCCGTCCTCGCCGGCACCGGCGTCGCGGCCTACGTCGACCAGGCCATGTGGTGGAAGGCGTTGATGGCCCTGGTCGTCGCCCTCGCGCTCCAGGTCGGCGTCAACTACGCCAACGACTACTCCGACGGCATCCGCGGCACCGACGCCGACCGCGTGGGGCCGCTGCGGCTGGTGGGCTCGGGTGCGGCGACGGCCTCGTCGGTCAAGGAGGCGGCGCTGATAAGCTTCGGCGTCGCGGGCCTGTTCGGGCTGGTCCTGGCCATCACCACCGCGTGGTGGATCGTGCTCGTCGGGCTGCTGTGCATCGTCGCGGCCTGGTACTACACCGGCGGCCGCAAGCCCTACGGCTACCACGGCCTCGGCGAGGTGATGGTCTTCGTGTTCTTCGGGCTCGTCGCGGTCATGGGCACGACCTACGTGCAGATCGAGTCGTTCCCGCTGGCCTCCTTCTACGCCGCGGTCGGCGTCGGCGCGCTCGCCTGCGCGATCCTCGTGGCGAACAACCTGCGCGACGTGCCCACCGACGCCGAGGTCGGGAAGCGCACCCTGGCCGTCGTGCTCGGTGACGAGCACACGCGCTACCTGTACGCGTTCCTCGTCGCGGTCGCGGTCATCGCCCTTCTCGGCCTGTGGATCCAGACCAGCTGGCTCGCCCTGCTCGCCCTGGTCTTCCTGGTCCCCGCGGTCCCGGCCCTGCGCACGGTCCTCGGGGGTACGACGGGCCGGGGGCTCGTCCCGGTGCTGCAGAAGACGGGCCTCGCGGAGCTGTTCTACGCCGCCGGGATGTTCGTCGGCCTCCTGCTTGCCTGAGGCGTCAGGGCTTGCGGCGGACCACCTTGTGGGTCCCGTCGCACCACGGCATCCGCTGGGACTTGTCGCAGGCGCACACGGCAACCACCGGACGGGTCGTGGGATGCAGCTCGCCGGCCTCGTCGCGCACCGCGTCGGCGCCCCGGACCAGCAGCGGCCCGTCGGGGCAGGGGATGACCTCGACGTCCTCGCGGCCGTAGGACACCGGCTCGGGGGTCTTCGACCTCACGAGCCTCATGACGCCACCGCCTCGACCGGCGCCGTCGTCGGGCGCGGCGAGGTCCCGCCGAGCAACGTGCTGCGGCCGGCCTGCCAGTCGGCGAGCATGCGCTCCCCCACCACGACGTCCATGAGGAGGCAGATCGTCACGCCCAGCACGACGTCCTCCTCCTCCGCCTGACCCGAGGTGACCAGTCCGGCGCAGATGTCGCGGAAGGCGAGCTGCTCGTGGACCGCGTCCGCCTCGATGTGCTCGTCGAAGTACGCCGCGACGACCTCCGGCAGCCCGAGGCGGCGCACCCCGCCGGCGTACTTCCGGCACGGGATGGAGCTCGTCGCCTCGAAGGCCCCGAGATGCCCCATCGCGGCACCGCGCAGCCGGCGGTGCAGCCCGAGGAGGCTCATCGCGTTGTTGCTCGCCAGGGTGTACCCCGGGACCTGGTCGACGTAGGCGCCGTACTCCCGGTCCAGGCCGCAGCCCTCGAGGCTGTCCCCGAACATCGTGGCGTGCAGGCGCTCGGGGCGGCCGCCGCCGAACTCGTCGTACTGCAGCTCGACCAGCGCCGCCTTGGGCCTCCCCGTGATGCGTGGGATCACCCAGTTGTGCGGGTCGGACTCCTTCAGGTGGTAGATGCTGCGATGGACCATGAGCTCGAGGAACTGCTCGAGCGAGGCCTCGCGGTGGACGAAGCGCGCGACCGAGGGACCCTCGAACGTCGCGGTGAGGTCGAACAGCCGCTGGGCGAGGTCACCCGCGGCGGCCATCGTCGAGGACACGTGCGGCTCGGCTCGGCGACGGAGCTCGGCCTCGAAGAGGGCTTCCATCTCCCGGCGCAGGCGGATCAGGTCGGGGTCCCACTCCAGGTCGGGCTCCACGTCTTCGAACCCCGCGTAGTGCAGCTCGTACATCACCCAGAGCGCCAGGTGGAAGTCGTCGTCGGTGAGCAGGTCGATGTCGTCGGGCAGCTCGCGCACCAGCTGCACAAGCGCTTCGGTGGTCGCCACTTCTCGTCCGGCCAGCAGATCGATGACTCCGCTGCTGAGCGGCCCCCTCGCCACGGGAAGCTGCATGGTCTCTCCTGTCGCCATGGTGGTGCTGGGCCGGGAGGTACCCCGGGGTCTGCTGTCCATGCCGCGGGCCGCTGGGTCGCCGCTGGGTCGCCGGCCTCAGTCGCCGGCCTCAGTCGCCGGGCTCGTCCTCCTTGGACCGCGACCGCTCGAGGGCCGCCGATGCGCGTTCGGCACGTCGCTGGACCGCGAGCGCGAACCTCTCCCGCTGGCGGCGCAGCAGGAACGCCGACGCGATGGCCGAGATCACCACAGCCAGGAGGAACGGCCAGATCAGCGGCACCTGGCGGTCGCCGCTCACGAGCACGTAGATCCCCACCACGATCCCGTAGGAGAGGGCGAACAGCCCGAGCCGGGCGGCGGTGTAGACAGCAAACTCCTTCACCCGACCAGCGTAGGTGCACGCCTTGTGGGCACGCCTACTCTGGGTACGTGGGAAAGATTCTGCTGGTCGTCGTGCTGTTCGCGGCGGCCGTCTACGGCTTCTTCTGGCTGCTCGAGCGCCGCAAGGCCAGCGCCGCCCGGGTCCGTCCGACTGCCCAGCAGCGGCGGGTCGTGGCGCCTGACGACGACGAGGACTTCCTGCGCGAGCTCGAGCGCCGTCGACGTCGCGCCGCTCGCGAGACAAAGCGGGACAAACCCACACCAGGTGCCCCCAGAAAGGCACCCGAACCCCCGCCCGAGGCGGACAGCCCCGAGGCGGACAAGCACCGTCCCGAGGCGGACAAGCACAAGCCGGAGTAGTCCAGCGCCCCTCAGACCTCGGGTCCGCAGCCCGCTGAAGGCCGCACAACACCCGGGTCGGATGGTTCGTGACGAAAACGCTCCCAGGACCTCCGCCGGAGAGCGTTTTCGCCACGAACCATCCGTGCGGCTGGCAGGGTCATCCCGGCGGACCGAGCCGAAGCAGGTGGGATGTCAGGAGGCTGTCTGGACAGCCGGCTCGGCGTCGCACGAGCGGGCTGCCGCGCGCCGGCTACTTCAGGCCCGAGTAGGAGTGCAGGCCTGAGCCGAACAGGTTGATCCCCACGAAGTTGAACAGCACCGTGGCGAAGCCGATCAGCGCGATGATCGCCGCTCCCTTGCCGCGCCAGCCCGCGGTCGCGCGGGCGTGGAGGTAGGCCGCGTAGACCACCCAGGTGATGAACGCCCAGACCTCCTTGGGGTCCCAGCCCCAGTAGCGGCCCCAGGCGTACTCCGCCCAGATCGGCCCCGCGACGAGCGCCGCGAAGGTCCAGACAGGGAAGCCGAACGCGTGGACCCGGTAGGCCAGCCGGTCGAGCATCGCGGCCTTCGGGAGCCGTGCGACGTAGCCGGTCGTGGGCGCATCGGCGCGCTGCTCGGCCCGCGACTTCACGAGGTACAGCACCGAGGCCATCGCGCCCACCGTGAACGCGCCGGCCCCGAGGACCGCGGCGATGACGTGGATCACGAGCCAGTAGGAGTGCAGAGCGGGCACGAGCGGCCCGGCGGGCACGTAGAGGAGGAGGACGGCGAGCATCAGCACGACCACCGCGAACGCGGTGACGGGCAGGCCGAGCCAGCGCAGGGAGTACTTCCGCAGCAGCAACAGGTAGATCGCGGTCACACCGAAGGCGCCGGCTACCGAGAACTCGTACATGTTGCCCCAGGGGACGCGAACCGGGTCGGCGGCGAGGCCCCGGGTGATGAGTCCCGCGAGGTGGAGGACCGCGGCCACCACGGTGAGCGCGACGCCGATCCGGCCGAACTTCTCGACGTTCTGCGCCTTGGCGGCCAGGTCGTCGATCGAGTCGGCGCTGGCGGTCCCGGTCGCCGCATCAGCGGGTCCGACGTACGGCGGTCCGGCGGCCGCCGAAGCCCCGGCACCGGCCGCGACCGGCTGCTCGACCGTGGCGACCGAGCCTTCCGCGGGCACGGAGCGACCGAAGGCCCACTCGGCGATGTGGCTGAGGAGAGCCATGGCGTACACGATCGACGCGAACGCGATCGCGTTGTTGCTGAACGAGGCGAAGTCCGCGGGACTCACAGCTTCTCCTTCTGAAGGGTGTCGTGGTGGATGAGCCGCTCGAGCTCGTCGATCTCGTCGCCGAGGTCTCCCCCTGCGCTGCGGTCGAGGCCGGCCAGCTCGACCAAGGTACGCCCGTCCTCGCGGCGGACGCGGACCCAGGCTCGTCGTGGCCGGATGAAGAGCGACCCGAGGAGCCCCGTGATGGCGAGGATGACACCGCCGAGGGCCACGCCCTTGCCGGGGGTGTCACTGACCTGGAGCTTCGCCCAGCGCTGGACGCCGTCGAAGGTGATCGACCCGGCGCCGTTCGGCAGCTGCTTGGTCTGGCCGAGTGCGATGTCGATGCGGAAGGGCTTGCCGTCGGGCTTCTTGATGAGCTCGAGGCCCTTCTTGTCGAGCTCGTACACCGACTGCGGCTTGCCGGCGTCGAGGCCGAGGTCGCCCTCATAGGGCAGCAGTGACATCACCGGGTCGAGGGCGTCGGGGAACCGCGAGTAGGGGCCGGTCTCCATCGTGAAGCCGTAGGTAGGGAGGAACAGCCCCTCGAACCCGAGCTGCTTCGGCATCGCGTCGGGCACCTTGATGACGCCGAACGACTCGAAGGTCCCGTCCTGAGGGAGGAAGACCGCCGGTCCCTTGTAGGCGACGTTGCCGTCACCGTCCCGCACGGTCACCAGCGGGGCGTACCCGTGGCCGACCAGGAACACCGCCCCGCCGTCGAGCATGAGCGGGTGGTTGACGGCGAGCTTGTACTTCTTCTCAGGCTGCCCGGGCGCCTCGGAGTAGCTCAGCTTCGCCGAGAAGTCGGTGGGCATGCCCGCCTGCTGGCCGCTGCGGAGGAAGTCCACCTTGAAGTCGTCGATGGTGAAGCTGAACGGCTTGAGGTCGTCGGGGCCGAAGAAGGCGCCGGGCGCGAAGTCGTCGTACTGGCTCAGGGAGTTCGAGAAGCCCTGGCCGTTCACGACGATGACGCCACCCTTGAACCCGAACAGGTTGCCCACCGCGAACCCGACGAGCACGACGAGCACGGAGATGTGGAACAGCAGGTTGCCCGCCTCGCGTAGGTAACCGCGCTCGGCAGCCACCTCGCTCTCGCCGGTCTCCACGCGGTAGCGGCGACGTCGGAGGACGGTCCGGGCGCGCTCCAGCACTGCCGCCGGCTCCTGGTCCACCTCGAAGGTCCGGGCCTCCGGCAGACGGGAGAGGTTGCGCGGCGCCTTGGGGGGCCGCGCGCGCATGGCCCGCCAGTAGATCCGCGTGCGCGGGAGGATGCACCCGACCAGCGAGATCATCAGCAGGATGTAGATCGCGCTGAACCACACGGAGTTGTAGACCGAGAACAGCCCGAGCTTCTCGTACACCGGCGTGAGGTGCGGGTGCTGGTCCTGCCAGCGGCTCACCGCCATCGCGTCGATGCGCTGCTGCGGGATGATCGAGCCCGGCACCGCGGCAAGCGCGAGCAGGAAGAGAAGGATCAGCGCCGTGCGCATGGAGGTGAGCTGTCGCCACGCCCAGCGGCCCAGCTCCTTGGGGCTCAGCGCGGGTGGGGTCGACGGCGGCGCAGGAGGCTGCTGGGTGTCCAGCGTCGTGCTCATGCTCGGCCCCCGCGGGGGTGTGAGCGCAGCGACCGGCTTCGCGGGGTGTTCACACGACCACCGCATATGAACCGACCCAGGCGCGCAGGTAGGCCACCCACAGGTCCCAGACACCGGTGACGAGAAGAAGGCCCACGGCGATCAGCATGATCCCGCCGACCCGCGTCACCCACACCTGGTGTCGCCGCACCCAGCGGACCGCGCCGAGCATCCGGCGGAAGGCGAGACCGGCAAGGATGAACGGCACTCCCAGGCCGATGCTGTAGGCCAGGCTGAGCAGGGCTCCGCGCCCGGCGGTGCCCTCCTGGAAGGCGAGCACCTGTACGGCGGACAGGGTCGGTCCGATGCACGGGGTCCAGCCGAGCCCGAAGAGCACGCCGAGCAGCGGCGCCGCGGTGAGGCCGACTGCCGGCACCTTGTGCACCCTGACGTCGCGCTGCATCCACGGGACGAGCCCGAGGAAGGCGATGCCCACGACGATCGTGAAGACGCCGAGCACGACGCTGATCTGGCGCGAGTACACGATCAGCCAGTCACCGAGCGCGCCGGACGCACTCCCCATCGCCACGAAGACCGCCGAGAAGCCCACGACGAACAGCGAGCTGCCGAGCACCATCCGCCCCCGGCGCGCGGACTCGAGGTCGGCGCCGGAGAGGCCGGTGGCGTAGGACAGGTAGCCGGGCAGCAGCGGCACGACGCACGGTGAGAAGAAGGAGACGAGCCCCGCGACGACCGCCACGGGCACGGCGAGCAGGAGCGAGCCGGACAGGGCGGTGCCGGCGAACCAGTCCCCGATCTGCATCGCTGCCATCAGCCCTTCTCCGCCATGACGTCCTGGACGAGCCCCACGAGCGTGGCCTTGGTGACCTCGCCGATGACGCTCGCCGCCACCCTGCCCTTCTCGTCGATGACGACAGTGCTCGGGATCGCGTTGGGGCTCAGCGTGCCGCGGAACGCGAGGAGCGTCTTCCCCCTCTGGTCGTAGATGCTCGGGTAGGGCACGTCGAAGCGCCGCTGGAACGCCTGTGCAGCAGCGCGGTCGAGGTCGCGCGAGTTGATGCCGAGGAACTTCACGCCGTCACCGGAGAGCTCCTTCGAAGCGGCCGTGAGGTCGTCCGCCTCGGACCGGCAGGGGGCGCACCACGACCCCCACACGTTCACGACGACGGTCTTCCCCTGGTAGTCCTCGAGCGACAGGGGCTTCCCGTCGATCGACTCCCCGGCAACCTCACCGGGCTGCTTGCGCTCTGCCACCGGCAGGCGGGTGATCACGCCCTTGCCGGAGACGAAGCCGGCGTCACCGGAGCTCCCCACGTCGTCGTTGGAGCAGCCCGCCAGGACCGCGCCGGCGAGCAGCGCGGCGGCCAGGGCAAAGATGCGTCGGGACGCGGCCGGG
>DATGYO010000216.1:0-5614 GCA_035297905.1 Nocardioidaceae bacterium | reverse complement strand
GCGACCCCGAGCAGCTTCTCGCCGAGGCCGAGCGGGTGCGGGCGCAGGAGACCGAGATCAACGGCGAGGTCGAGCGGAACCGGTCCGCCCTCGACAAGGCCATCAGCGCACGTCAAGAGGTGGAGACCCGCCACACCGAGGAGGACCGCCGCGTGGCCGGGCTGCTCCGCGCAGCAGCGGACCGCCGCGAGGGACTGGCGCGCCTGCACGGTCAGGTCAACGCGCTCAAGAGCCGGTCGGCCGCTGCCGCCGACGAGCTCGGTCGCCTGACCTCCGCGCGTGAGGAGGCGCTGGCTCGGGCCGAACGCGCGCAGCGTGACTTCACCGCCCTCGAGACGAAGGTGGCCGGACTCGACGCGGGGGAGGAGGGGCTCGACGCAGAGCACGAGGGGGCCGCTTCCGAGCTCGCCGACATCGAGGAGCGACTGGCCAAGACGCGCGAGGAGGCACAGGCGGCCGAGCGCGAGCGCGGCGCCCTCGCGGCCCGCAAGGAAGCGCTCGAGATCGGGTTGAACCGCAAGGACGGCGCGGGAGCCCTGCTCGCCGCGACCGACTCGGTCTCCGGGCTGCTCGGCTCCGTCGCGGCGTTGCTGTCCGTCCGTGCCGGCTACGAAGCCGCCATCGCCGGAGCGCTCGGCAGCGCGGCCGACGCCGTGGCCGTCGAGCACGTCGACGCAGCACTCGGCGCCATCAGCCACCTGAAGTCCGATGACCTCGGTCGCGCGGGACTCCTGCTCGCCGGCGCCGTAGTCGACGAGAGTGCCTGGCCCGGACTGCCGTCAGGGGTGGTGTACGCCGCTGACGTCGTGGAGGCGCCCGAGGCGCTGCTCTCCGCCCTGAGCCGGCTGCTGTTCAAGGTCGCGGTCGTGGACGACCTCGAGGCTGCCCGCGCCCTCGTGGCCGAGCTGCCGGACGTGACCGCCGTGACGCGCGAGGGCGACATGCTCGGAGCGCACTTCGCCTCAGGCGGCTCCTCCTCGCAGCCGAGCCTGATCGAGGTGCAGGCAGCCGTCGACGAGGCGGCCGAGAAGCTCACCGAGGCGACCCACGCCTGCGAGCGGCTGGCCTTCGACCTCTCCCGGCTCGAGGAGGAGCGCAGCCAGGCCAAGCAGCGGGTCGACGTCGCACTCGCGAAGCTGCACGAGTCCGATGCCACGCTCGCTGCGGTTGCGGAGGAGCTCGGCCAGTACGGCTCCCAGGTGCGCTCTGCGAAGGGGGAGGCCGACCGCCTCGCCAAGGCCATCGCTGCCGCGGAGGAGGCGCGGGACAAGGATCTCGCGGGACTGGCCGAGCTCGAGCAGCGCCTCGCTGCGGCAGAGGACTCCCCGGAGGAGGAGCCCGACACCACCGAGCGGGAGCGTCTTGCCGAGGCGGCCCGCGCGGCCCGCCAGAAGGAGATGGACGCACGTCTGGCCCTGCGTACGGCGGAGGAGCGCGCCCGGGCCCTGTCAGGCCGCGCCGACTCGCTCGTGCGCGCCGCCCAGGCTGAGAAGGAGGCCCGCGCCAAGGCGGCTGCCCGCCGCGAGAGGGTCATCCGCGAGGGCAAGGTGGCGGAGGCCGTCGGGCGGGCCGTGACCGTCGTACTCGAGCGTCTGGAGGGGTCGATCGCGCAGGCCGCGGCCGAACGTACGGCCGTGGAGCAGGCCCGCCGCGGGCGCGAGGAGGAGCTCATGGCCGTCCGCGCGCGGTCACGGGACCTGCTCAAGGAGCACGACGAGCTCGTCAACGCCGCTCACCGTGACGAGATGGCGCGTGCCCACCAGCGGATGCGCATCGAGCAGCTCGAGGAGCGGGCCGTCGAGGAGCTCGGTCTCCACGTGGCGGTGCTGGTCGACGAGTACGGCCCCCACAACCCGGTGCCGCCCTCGGTCGCGGCCGACGCCCCGGCCGACAACGGGGCTGCCGGAGCTGACGCCGAGGCGCCGGAGCCGGTGCCCTACGTGCGCGAGGAGCAGCAGAAGCGTCTCCGGGCCGCCGAGCGGGCCCTGTCGATGCTCGGCAAGGTGAACCCCCTGGCCCTCGAGGAGTTCTCCGCGCTGGAGGAGCGGCACAAGTTCCTGACCGAGCAGCTCGAGGACCTCAAGCGGACCCGTCGGGACCTGCTCGACATCGTCCGCGAGGTCGACGAGCGCGTGGAGCAGGTCTTCACCGAGGCGTGGAACGACGTGCAGGTCGCCTTCGACCACGTCTTCAAGCGGCTCTTCCCCGGTGGCGAGGGCAAGCTCGTGCTGACCAACCCCTCGGACATGCTCACCACGGGCATCGAGGTGGAGGCCCGTCCGGCCGGCAAGAAGGTGAAACGTCTCTCGCTGCTCTCCGGCGGCGAGCGGTCGCTGGTCGCGGTCGCCTTCCTGGTCTCGCTGTTCAAGGCGCGGCCGTCGCCCTTCTACATCCTCGACGAGGTCGAGGCGGCTCTCGACGACACGAACCTCGGTCGTCTCCTCGAGATCTACGAGGAGCTGCGCGAGAACAGTCAGCTGCTCGTGATCACCCACCAGAAGCGGACGATGGAGGTCGGTGACGCGTTGTACGGCGTCACGATGCGGGGTGACGGCGTCTCCGCGGTCATCTCCCAGCGGCTTCGCGAGACCGTGGCTTCGTAGGGCATGGCCGACAGAGAGAGCCCGCCGAGCCGGGCCGACTACGTCGTGTGGCGTCAGGCCACAACCCGCTGGGCCGACGACGACGCCTACGGGCACATGAACAACGCCCGCTACTACGAGCTCTTCGACACCGCGGTCAACGCGTTCCTGTTCGAGGCCACCGGCACGAACATCCGGCTGCTGCCCGCGATCGGCGTGGTCGCGGAGACCTCGTGCAGGTACTTCCGTGAGATGGGTTTCCCCGAGCCGGTCGACATGGGGCTGGCCGTGGAGCGGCTGGGGACCTCCTCGGTGATCTACCGCATCGGCCTCTTCCAGGGGGAGTCGGAGTGCGCGGCCGCCGAGGGACGCTTCGTGCACGTGTACGTCGACAACACCAACGGCCCGGGTGAACGACCGGTTCGGCCGATCCCCGAGGAGATCCGGGCGGTCGTGAGCCCACTCGTGAGGCCCCCGGCAGGGGAGCGCTGAGCCCGACCCGGGAGAATGGGTTCGTCGGCGTTTGAGTCCCCCGTAATGGGCAACTACCTTGCCGAAGCCCTCAGCTGAACACCCTCGGGAAACGGTGCCTCTTGATCTCCATCCTCTTCGCAATGCTCGGCATCCTGGTCCTCGCCGGGACCGTCGTGGTCTACGTTGCGTTCCCGCACCGGGGTGAGGAGGTGCCCAACGCCCCCTGGGTCGGAGATGCCCTGCGCAAGGGCGTCGACATGCTGCCGACGCTCGACAACCAGCGCGAGTGGGAACGTGAGCGCGAGCTGTCCAACCACTGACTGGCCCGCGCCCGGTGACCGTCGGCGGTCTTGAGGGCCTCTGGTTGGATGGGGCCCGTGGGTGAGTACATCTATCTGATCATCGGCATCGCCGTCCTCTTCCTGGCCCTCGTGGTCGGGCTCGTCGCCACGCGCACGCGCGGTCGCGGGCGCATCGAGACCAAGGAGCGACGCGGCGGCACCGACGTCCTCGCCCCTCCGGAACCAGGAGTCGGCGAGGAGGCGGAGACCCCGCGGGACACGCCTACCCGCACGATCGAGGACACCACCCTCCCTCAGGCGCCGGTCGAGGCTGCTCCGACCCTGGAGCGTCCCGAGACCGCCGCGAGCCGCCTGGTCCGGCTCCGTGAGCGCCTCGCGCGCTCCCAGGGGCCGCTGGGCCGTGGCCTGCTCGCCCTCCTGTCCCGCGACGTCGTCGACGAGGACACCTGGGAGGAGATCGAGGACACCCTGATCACCGCCGACGTCGGGGTCGGTCCCACGCAGGAGCTCGTCGCACGGCTGCGCACCCGGATGCGGGTGGAGGGCAAGACCACCGCGACCGTCGAGGACATCCTCCGCGAGGAGCTCGTCACCCTCGTCGACCCGTCGATGGACCGTGAGCTCCACGTGAGCCGCCACGACGGCGTGCCCGGCGTAGCGCTCGTCGTGGGCGTGAACGGCACCGGCAAGACCACCACGGTCGGCAAGCTGGCGCGCGTCCTCGTCGCCGAGGACAAGCAGGTCGTGCTCGGCGCTGCCGACACCTTCCGCGCGGCTGCCGCAGAGCAGCTGACGACCTGGGGGGAGCGGGTGGGAGTGCCCGCCGTACGCGGTCCCGAGGGCAGCGACCCGGCCAGCGTCGCGTTCGAGGCAGTGAAGGCCGGCGTGGAGCAGGAGGCGGACGTCGTGATCGTCGACACCGCCGGCCGGCTCCAGAACAAGGCCGGCCTGATGGACGAGCTGGGCAAGGTGCGCCGGGTGATCGAGAAGCAGGCCCCCGTAACCGAGGTGCTGCTCGTCCTGGACGCCACCACCGGGCAGAACGGCATGGTGCAGGCCCGGGTCTTCGGTGAGGTCGTGAACGTGACCGGGATCGTCCTGACCAAGCTCGACGGCTCTGCCAAGGGCGGCATCGTCGTCGCTGTCCAACGCGAGCTCGGCGTCCCGGTGAAGCTGGTCGGCATCGGCGAGGGCGCCGACGACCTGGCTCCGTTCGAGCCCGAGGCCTTCGTCGACGCGCTGCTCGGCCATTCGAGCTGACCGCCTTCGCGGCCGGATGCACTAGTCGGTGAGGATCCCGCGCAGGCTGAGCTCGACGAGGTGCGGGACGTCGTCGACGGTGGGCAGGGGGCGGTTGGTGATCGCTCGCACCGCGATCACGCCGCCGAGCCACTGGACACAGCAGTCGAGGTCGATGTCCGGACGTACCTCGCCGCGCTCGATCGCGCGGAGGTACATCAGCCGGGCCTCCCGCTCGGCGCGCTCGGTCGCGGTGCGGTACAACGCCGCGATCCGCTCATCCCTCACGGACTCGGCGATGGACATCTTCAGGTAGGCGGCCCCTTGGGGGGTCCCCACGAAGGTGAGTGCCGCGCGGTAGCTCTCGGTCAGGTCACCCTGGATCGAGCCCGTGTCCGGCGCCGGGATCTCGACGGAGTACAACCGCTCCATGGCTGCCACGGCGAGGTCGTCCTTGCTGGGCCAGCGACGGTAGACCGTGGCCTTTCCGACCCCCGCCTGCGCAGCGACGTCGTCGACGGTCATGCGCTCGAAGCCGCGCTTCCTGAGCAGCTCCGCCGCCGCCGCGATGATGCGCTCGTCGGTCTGGGGGTCGCGCGGCCTCCCGCGGCCTCGCCGGACCGGCGGCTCGTCGTACGTCGCGTCTGGCTGGGACTGCATGGCACGGAACGATACCGACGTATCCGAAACTCGGTACCCCCACCCGGTCAAGTAAGTCGTCACCTGCCCGTAACACGGGCTTGGAAGCCGTCACGTTCACGCAACATGAGCCGTCCTTGGGCGAAACGTCCGCCGGACAAGGTGTTCCGCACCGGGGTGGAGAGCTAGATCGACAGCGTGGTCGCGGCCGCTCCACCCTTTCCGCGAGCGCAACACTCTGGAGGTTCCATGGACACCGGCCACGCAGCCTGGGTTCTCACCTCCGCGTCCCTGGTCCTGTTGATGACGCCGGGTCTGGCGTTCTTCTACGGCGGAATGACGCGGTCCAAGTCCGTCCTCAACATGATGATGATGTCC
>DATGYO010000215.1:0-2106 GCA_035297905.1 Nocardioidaceae bacterium | reverse complement strand
TGGTGGGACGACGTGGTGGAGCGGCAGTCGACCGAGCACACTCCGGAGGCGTTCGACGCCGAGCACCCGCTCTACGTCATGTACACCTCGGGCACGACCGGCAAGCCGAAGGGCATCCTGCACACCACCGGCGGCTATCTGGTCGGTACGTCGTACACGCACTGGGCGGTCTTCGACCTCAAGCCGGACACCGACGTCTTCTGGACCGCGGCCGACATCGGCTGGGTCACCGGGCACAGCTACATCGTCTACGGGCCGCTCGCGAACGGCGCCACGTCGGTGATGTACGAGGGCACCCCGGACACCCCGCACAAGGGCCGGTGGTGGGAGATCATCGAGCAGTACAAGGTGAACATCCTCTACTGCGCGCCCACCGCGATCCGCACGTTCATGAAGTGGGGCTCCGACATCCCCGCGAAGTTCGACATGTCCTCGCTGCGGCTGCTCGGGTCGGTCGGTGAGCCGATCAACCCCGAGGCGTACATGTGGTACCGCGAGGCGATCGGCGGCAACCGCTGCCCGGTCGTCGACACGTGGTGGCAGACCGAGACCGGCATGATCATGATCTCGCCGCTTCCCGGCGTGACCTCGGGCAAGCCCGGCTCGGCGATGACCGCACTGCCGGGTGTCTCGGCGGCCGTCGTGGACGACACCGGCCAGCCGGTCGAGAAGGGCTCCGGCGGCTACCTCGTGCTCACCGAGCCCTGGCCCGCGATGCTGCGCACCATCTACGGCGACGACCAGCGGTACGAGGACACGTACTGGTCCCGGTTCAAGGACCTCTACTTCGCAGGTGACGGCGCGAAGCTCGACGAGGACGGTGACATCTGGCTGTTGGGCCGGGTCGACGACGTGATGAACGTGTCGGGCCACCGGCTCTCGACGACCGAGATCGAGTCGGCGTTGGTCTCCCATCCGAAGGTGGCCGAGGCTGCCGTGGTCGGGGCCCACGACCCCGACACCGGTCAGGCCGTCAATGCGTTCGTGATCCTTCGCGAGAGCGCGGTCGAGGAGGCCGGCGGAGACGTGGAGGCGCTCGTCAAGGAGCTGCGCGACCACGTCTCCAAGGAGATCGGCCCGATCGCGAAGCCGAAGTCGATCATGGTCGTCCCGGAGCTGCCCAAGACCCGGTCCGGCAAGATCATGCGAAGGCTCCTGCGTGACGTCGCCGAGAACCGCCACGTCGGTGACGTGACCACGCTCGCCGACTCGTCGGTCATGGACCTGATCTCGGAGAACCTCAAGACGGCGAAGCCCGACGAGGAGTAGCCGCCTCGGTGTGACACGTCCGGTCGCCTAGAGTTCCCGCGTGCACGTCAACTCGCTCGGCTACCGGACCGACCTCGCGCTGCTCGAGCTAGGAGGGAGCCAGATCGACGACCGCGGTGACCACGTCGTCGTACGGTCGCCGCACAACCCCGGACACCACTGGGGCAACTTCCTGCTGCTCTCGTCTCCGCCCGCTGCCGAGGAGACCGATCGCTGGCTCGCGGCGTTCGCGGAGGAGTTCCCCGGGGCCGACCACATCGCGCTCGGCTTCGACGGTGTCGACGGATCGGCCGAGGCGCTCTCCTCCTTCGCCCAGAGCGGACTGAGTGTCGAGGGCCAGGCAGTCATGACCGCCACCAGCGTCCACGAGCCACCGCGCCCGAACCGCGAAGCGGAGTACCGCGCCCTGTCCACCGAGGAGGACTGGGAGCAGCTCGTCGAGCTGCGGATGGCGTGCATCGACGAGGGCCTCGACCCGCAGGCCTACCGCGCGTTCGCGACCGCCAAGCTGGCGACCATCCGGGGCCTCGTCGACGGTGGCCATGGCGCATGGTTCGGTGCGTTCGATGATCGTCGCCTGCTCTCGGGGATGGGGCTGTTCGGAGCCGGCGCGGGACTTGCTCGCTTCCAGTCCGTCGAGACGCGCCCGGAGGCGCGCGGTCGCGGGCTCGCCGGGACCCTGGTGCACCACGTCGGCCGTTACGGCTTCGACGAGCTCGGTGCGCGCACGCTCGTCATGGTGGCCGACCCGGGTTACCTGGCCATCCGGGTCTACCGCTCCGTCGGGTTCGCCGAGACGGAGACACAGCTCCAGGCCGAGAAGCCGCCTACCGGCCC
>DATGYO010000214.1:0-1961 GCA_035297905.1 Nocardioidaceae bacterium | reverse complement strand
TCGACCGCGAGTGGGGCGCCACCATGGTGCTCACCGAGCCCGACGCGGGCTCCGACGTGGGTGCCGGCCGGGCGAAGGCCACGCTCCAGGACGACGGCACGTGGCACATCGAGGGCGTGAAGCGGTTCATCACCTCCGGTGAGCACCAGATGAGCGAGAACATCATCCACCTCGTCCTCGCGCGCCCGGTGGGCATCGAGGGCGTTGGCGGTCCGGGCACCAAGGGCCTCTCGCTGTTCATCGTGCCCAAGCACCACTTCGACCACGAGACCGGCGAGCTGACCGGCGAGCGCAACGGCGTCTACGTCACCAACGTCGAGCACAAGATGGGCATCAAGGTGTCCAACACCTGCGAGGTCACCTTCGGTGACTCCTCCGTCGGTGGTGGCGAGCCGGCCAAGGGCTGGCTGCTCGGCGAAGTGCACGACGGCATCGCACAGATGTTCCAGGTCATCGAGAACGCTCGGATGATGGTCGGCACCAAGGCGATCGCCACGCTGTCGACGGGCTACCTGAACGCGCTCGAGTACGCCAAGGAGCGCGTGCAGGGCGCCGACCTCACCCAAGCGTCGGACAAGACCGCCCCCCGCGTCACGATCACGCACCACCCCGACGTACGCCGGTCGCTGATGACCCAGAAGTCGTACGCCGAGGCCATGCGCGCCCTCGTCCTCTACACCGCCTCGTGGCAGGACCGCGTGCAGATCGCGGAGTTCAACGGCGAGCGCGACGAGCTCGCCGAGCGCGTCAACGACCTGCTGCTGCCGATCGTCAAGGGCTACGGCTCCGAGCGTTCCTGGGTGCTGCTCGGCACGGAGTCCCTCCAGACCCTCGGCGGTTCGGGCTTCCTCCAGGAGTACCCGATCGAGCAGTACGTCCGCGACGCGAAGATCGACACCCTCTACGAGGGCACGACCGCGATCCAGGGCCAGGACCTGTTCTTCCGCAAGATCGTGAAGGACCAGGCCCAGGCGCTCGGCCACATCGCGGGCGAGGTCGAGAAGTTCATCACCGCCGAGTCCGGCAACGGCCGCCTCAAGATCGAGCGCGACCTGCTCGCCAAGGGTCTCGATGACGGCCAGGCCATCGTCGGCGCGCTGATCAACCAGCTGATGGCCGCCGACCCGAGTGCCGAGGGCGGCGACCAGCGCAACATCTACAAGGTCGGCCTCAACACCAGCCGCCTGCTGATGGTGCTCGGCGACCTCGTGTCGGCGTGGCTGCTGCTGCGCCAGGCCGAGGTCGCGCTGGAGAAGCTCGCAGGCGACGTGAGCGACAAGGACAAGGCGTTCTACGAGGGCAAGGTCGCCGCGGCGCAGTTCTTCGCGCGCAACGTGCTCCCGAAGATCACCGCGGAGCGCAGCATCGCCGAGGCGACGGACCTGTCGCTGATGGACCTCTCCGAGGACGCGTTCTGACCTGAGACCTCTGGCCAGTCGTTTCTCGTACTTGGGCCGTCCCACCTGCGCGGTGGGGCGGCCCTCGTGCTTCTGGTCACGCTTTGCCTTGTCCGGTGATTGACACACTGGCCAGGCGGGTATCCCTGAGGCAGACGTCGCGTCGCCGTGCGGGCGTCGCCGAGGCAACAGACAGCTGTTGCCGTTGAAACAGGAGGAAAGAACATGGGCATCGGTCTGGGCATCGTGCTGCTGCTTGTCGGCCTGATCCTCGTCCTGAACGTGATCCCGGGACTCGACACCCTGCCCGTCGACAGTGTCGCCCTGGGCTGGATCTTCGTCGTCGTCGGCATCCTGGCGATTGCGCTGGCGCTGGTCATGAACCAGCAGCGCAGTCGCACCAAGCACGTCGAGGAACGCCGTTACGACGGCCCCACTCGCTGACGAAGACGAAACGCCCCGGCGCTCTGAGGAGCACCGGGGCGTTTCGTTCGTTCAAGGGTCTACCAGCGCGGCTTGCGGCTGCCGCCCGCTGCAGCCCGCTCGCGGTCACGGCGGTACGAC
>DATGYO010000213.1:0-26021 GCA_035297905.1 Nocardioidaceae bacterium | reverse complement strand
GAACCCCGCGTCGATGAACGTGTTGATGACGTCCTGCAGGGGGCGGTGCCAGTAGGTCATCCACACGGTCCCTTCGCCGAAGTCGTAGTCCTCGGAGTACTGAGTGAGGGCGAAGTAGTCGGCCTCGGGGTACACAATCGCGTAGACCGTGGGGTGGATGATCGAGACGATGAGCCGGCCGCCGGGCTTGAGCACACGCCGCAGCTCGGCCAGTGCCGAGGCCCAGTCCTTGACGTAGTGCAGGGACAGTGATGCCACGACGAGGTCGAACGCGTCGTGGGGATAGGGCAGCGGCGCACCAAGGTCTGCGACTCTCACGTCCGCGTCCTCGCCCAGCCTTTGGCGGGCGAGTTCGACCATGGCGGGGCTCAGGTCGAAGCCGGACACGACCGCATCCTTGGCGCGCAGAGCTTCCATCAAGGGGCCTGACCCGCATCCGGCGTCGAGGATCTCCAGGCCCGCGACGTCGCCAGCGAGACGAATCATCTCCGGACGCGCGTAGTAAGCATTGAAGAGGTTGTTCTCGTTGCTGGCCGAGTACGCGGCCGCGAAACTGTCGTAGTCAGCGGCGGGGGTAGCGGACTTGCTCACCGAATTGGGCATGACAGGTTTCTACCGGGGTCGCATGTGTGCGCCAAGCTGGCGCGCGGTCCGTTCGGCGACGCACTCAAGCAGCCGCGTTGAGGGAAGACGGCGTCATAGATCGACTTGGCTTCCGACCCGCCAGTCATCGGCCTCTGGGTCGGCGACAAATCCTGAGGCAGCGTCGAGTAGGCGGTGGCGGCTGAGTACCTGGCGAGCTGCCCTACGGAGTTCGTCGACACTGTCGCCGTCGAAATAGAAACAGATGAAGTCGTCGAAGTGATCGGGGTCGTCGACGTCTCCGACGCCGGCCGCCTCAAGAGCCTCGGAGAAGTCGCCGAGGAGGTTCTCGTACCCGTCCTGCCATTCCTGGCCTGGACCCCAGGCGGTGTACGGCACTCGCACTTGCAGCTCCGGCATCGTCGTTCCTCTCTTGGGCGACCGCTTCTTGGCGAGTATCTCCGAAACGCCAGCTCATGCCGCTGATCGCGCGCAGCAACATGCCGAAGACAGGACGTTGCTGCGGTCGGGCAGTTTCCGTGTTTGAGCGGGTGCTCTGGGCGGTTAGCGCGCTGCTGCGTCGCTCTCCCGGACTGGGCTGACCGACTTTCGCTCCGCTCGATCTCGCCAACGCTGATAGTGCTCGGTGTAGATCAGGCCAAGCAAGATCCCGATGGCGTGCAGGCCGGCCCTGTTCATGTCCTCCCACACGAAATCCTGGCGTGTTGCGAGGGTAGCGATCAGACCGACGGTTACCACGACAGCCATGAACGTTAGACGAGATGTGAGGTCGCGTCGGAACAGCAGTTGCCAGACCGCCCCGGCGGCCAGGCCGATGATGACGGCGCTGACACGATCTGCACCGGTGGCGTTGCCGACGAGGGACGCGACTTCACCGGAGAACCACGGGACGAGCCAAGCCCACTGCTTGCGAGGTTCCCTTTGCAGCGCACGTCCTTCCACG
This sequence comes from Nocardioidaceae bacterium, assembly GCA_035297905.1. GTDB lineage: Bacteria > Actinomycetota > Actinomycetes > Propionibacteriales > Nocardioidaceae > Nocardioides_C. The sequence goes on along the minus strand of DATGYO010000213.1, from coordinate 24,475 downwards.
GCGACATGGTTGCACGCAGTAACGGTGAACGTCCTCTTCTGCCGCGATTCGCGCTGGTCCATGCAAAGAACTCCGATGCGCTTGCTGACCGGACCCGCGAAGGTGGCGACATGGGCCCCGAGCCGATCTACGTCCGAAGTCCCGGCGGATGGACAGCGCCAGAGGGTGGCGCGCCCGGGTGGAGCTGGTTCCCTCCCAGCGGAGCATCGCCGCGACTTGAAGAGGCACCGAGGTTGGCGCGCTGGCTGTTTCCTCGTCCTGTCATCCAGCGGGTCGCCCACACGTGGCTGTGGCGACACGGCTACTGGACGGTGGAGGCTGCGCCGGGGCCTCATCCTTCGTCCGGCGACATCGTTGACCGAGCAGCGCCGTTTGGGCGTAGGAGGAGGTGACCGGATCTGCCGCCGATGGAGAAACTCGCAAATGCCAGCGCATTGCGCAGGGGCCCCTCACAACGCCGATTCGGTTGCCCGCAGATTGCGATGCTCCCGCAGGTAGCAGACGGCGAAGACCACGGCCGCGGCAGACAAAGTCACCATGAAAATGCCTAGAAGCACGTTGCCACGATGGAACATGCTGAAAGCCAGGCGTCCGCCCACGACTGCCAGCCCAACTTCTCCGAGAGATGAGATGAGGCTCAGCTTGCTCGGGGGCAGTCTCACGGCATCAGGCTTGCAGACCACTGCATATTTGGACACTCCCACGTGGAACCGCCAGACGTCCGGAATTGCCGCCTTGCGCCCGGGTCTACCGGCCCGGGCGCGTCGGCGACTGCCGACCGATCGGTCGAGGGGCTGGTCGCCAACGCACTTGCCGCAGACAGTGAAACTCCGTCACGCCGGCGCTCGGGCGCTGCGCCACGTTCGCGCCTTCCGTCAGTTCCGCGGTCTGGGAGCCGCAGGGCTGGAGGTCTTCACGAGGACGAACACGATGAAGAAAGGCTCCGCAGTGAGCTTGTTGTACGTGTCGGGAAACGGGTCCTTCATCGATTCGTCAGGCAAGGGTTCCACCAGGCGCTCGATGAGAAAACCGGCCTCCCAGAACTCCGCGCACCAGGCTGTCAGCGGGGCCCGGCGAAAGCGGACTTTCCAGCCCTCATTCCACGTGTCGTCGATCATCTCGTCGGTGAAGTAACTACCTCCGACCTGCCGCCAGTCGGCGACCGGATGAACGGTGGAGACCACCAACCGTCCCCCTGGCTTGAGCACTCGATGAACCTCGCGAAGTGCGGGGGCCGGGTCGTCGAGGTGATGGAGCACGAGCGCCATGATCGCTTGATCGATCGACTCGTCGCGGAGCCAATCCAGAGGGTCGCGAACGTCGTGGACCCGCAGGTCCGCCGCGCGGCCCATGCGTTGCCGAGCGTGCTGGACCAACTTGGCGCTGCTATCGAAGCCCACGACGTCGGCCCCACGTTGCGCCAGCTCGGCCCCATACAGACCCGAGCCGCAGCCGACATCCAAGATTCGGCAGCCAGCTACGTCCCCGAGAAGGCCCAGCACTGCAGGACGGTCATAGTGGGCGTTGTAGGCACTGTGTTCGGCGTGAACAGCGAAGGAATCGGCGAAGTCGTCGTACATGCTCACGGAGGCAGGCTAGCCGTGCGGCACCACTCCTGTGGCAGCAGTGGGCGGCCTCAGCATCTCACCGACGTGCCGCGATCTCCCGTCCGGACAGGCATCTCCGCCCTCATCTGTCACCGACCAGACGGGTCTGCCGGGTGGCAAGCGCCGCCCCACATGGTGAACAGGACGCGTGGGTGATTGTGTCCCGGGAGGGCAACCCCACTGTGGTCGCCACGCCACCTCGTGGTCGGGCTGGCGCGTCCACTCTGGCCCGGCCACAGGCACTGAGACGGCGCGACACTTCACGAGATGAACGCACGGACTTGCCGCGGACAGCGATCGCGATTGCAGCCGATCAGCGCATGGTTCCACACGAAGTGGACAACGAGCGCGGGCTTCGGAATCGACTCAGGCTTCGGCATTGGTCCTATCTGCGAAGCCGAGGAGAGCGAGTGCTCGCTCGGACTGGTGCTGGAGAACGGTCCATCGAACGCATGAGTCGGTGCCTGCCTGTGGCGAAGGGGTGGATGGGACCCTCCTCCGGATCACCCCGACGAGGTCGCTGCCGCCATGGATGCGGCACGCAAGCTCGCCCAGCAGCGCCATGCAAGCCTGCGGACGGTCCCTGGTGTTCACCCCTCTTTTGCCCGACGCCCCCGAGGCCCAGAACGACAAAGCGGCCCCTCACAGCGTTTCCGCTGTGAGGGGCCGTCTTTCGGTGGTACCCCCGACCGGATTCGAACCGGCGCTACCGCCTTGAGAGGGCGGCGTGCTAGGCCACTACACAACGGGGGCCTGAGCGACTGAAACCCTAGCCTAGGCTGAGGATTTCGGCCAATCGCTGGGGTACTAGGACTCGAACCTAGACTAACTGGACCAGAACCAGTCGGGCTGCCAATTACCCCATACCCCATGGGATCTCGCTGAGGCTTCTTGCGAAGCCGAGGCATGACAATACACGCCCCCTGGGTCCCTCACCAAAACGGACAAGGCGCTCCCCACGTGGGCGTGAGGACCTTCACATCAGGCCGGCGAAGGCACGTGTGCGTCGGGGCTCATGCCGGGTGCGGGAGGCGCCTCGACCGGCGGCGCCGTGCGTCGTTGGAGGTTCATCTTCCGAGCCACCAGCAGGACCAGCCCAGCGTACGTCCCGGCTTGGGCGAGCGTGACCGGGATGTTCTCCCAGCCGGCCTCCGACACGTTGAGGGTCGAGCTCAGGTCGGAGAAGGTCAGGGCGTAGGCGAAGGCGAGGAAGTTGTTGAGGATGTGGAGCGCGATACCGGCCTCGAGCCCACCAGTGCGGATCACCAGCCAACCTGCGATGAAACCGAACATGAAGCGGTCGAAGAACAGCGGGAAGTTCTGCACCCCGTGGGCGAGCGCGAACAGCGTCGCGGTGCCCAGGATCGCGATCCACTTCGTGGCCTGGGCCGGCACCCGCGAGAAGGACCAGAACGACCCCAGGGCCTGCATCAGGTAGCCACGGAAGACGTACTCCTCCCCCGCCGCCTGCAGGGGGGTGGTGGCGAGCACGATCAGCCCGAGCAACGCCGTGGTGGCGGTGAACTCGTTCGGCTTGCCCAGCGTGTTGCTGCCCTGGTCGCCTGTGACGATGCCCACGATGATCTGCGCCACGATCTGGGCGATCAGGGCGATGACGGACACGCCTACGCAGATGAAGAAGAGCTTCCAACGCATCTTCGGCACGACCGAGGTCAGCCACCGCGGCCGCATGCGGTGGACGTACCGCATGACTCCCCAGCACACGAGGATGCTGGCGCCCAGCGAGAGGTTGAGGTACAGCAGTGCGGCGGGCCCGACGTTCTTGAGGTCCGCCGCCTTCTGGAAGTTCTCCCAGAACGACCCGGGCTCGAACATCACGCCGAGGACGAGGACCGGCATCAGCACGAGCGGCGCAACCAGGACCATGCCGAGGAACACGAGCACGGTCCCGACCACCGGCTTCCACCAGGCGTAGTTCCAGGTGCGCAGCATCTGGTGGTACTCCCGGGGCTCCGGGTGCGGGAACCGTGGCAGGGCCGGCTTCTGCGCGACGGGCATCGGGCCGGTGTACGGCGGGCCGGCGTACGGCGGGCCGGCGTACTGCCCAGCGGGGTACGGACCGGGAGCCGTGCCCCAGCCTGGACTACCGTTCGGCACGGGGGCCCACTGTGGCGGGGCCGGCTGGGGAGGCGCCCACTGAGGCCCCTGCTGGGCCGGTGGCTGCGGCGCGCCCGAGCCCGTCGGACGCTCGTCGTGTGGCTCCTGCTCGTTCACCGTCTCTCCCCCCATGTGCGCACTCAGGCTTCCTGCGCGCTCTGCAGCCGCGCCAAGGAGCGCTCACGGCCCAGGAGCTCGAGTGACTCGAACAGCGGCGGCGAGATCCGACGGCCGGTCACGGCGACCCTAACCGGGCCGAACGCGTTGCGCGGCTTGATCCCGAGATCCTCCACGAGCGCCTGCCGGAGAGCCGTCTCGATCGAGGTGGTGTCCCACGTCTCGAGCGCCGCGAGGGCGTCGTGAGCTGCCTTGACCACCGCGCGACCCTCGGTGTCGAGCATCTTCTCCGCGTCCGCGGCGTCGCGCTCGAACCGGGAGTCGTCGGCGAACAAGAAGCCGAGCATCTCGACCGACTCACCGAGCGTCACCATGCGCTCGTGGACCAGCGGGGCGGCCTCTCGGAGGAGGGCACGCTGCTCCTGACCGGGCTCGTCGCCGAGGACTCCGGCCCTCTGGAGGTACGGAACCATCCGCTCGGTGAGGTCGTCGACCGACAGGGCGCGCATGTGGGCGGCGTTGATCGCCTCGCACTTCTTCATGTCGAAGCGGGCCGGGTTGGGGTTCACCCGCCGGATGTCGAACGCTTCGGCCATCTCGTCCATCGTGAAGACATCACGGTCCTCGGCGATGCCCCAGCCCAGCAGGGCCAGGTAGTTCAAGATTCCCTCGGGTAGGAACCCGCGCTCGATGTACTCGCTCAGACCTGAGCCCTTGTCGCGCTTGGAGAGCCGCTTGTTGCCCTCGCCCATCACGATGGGCAGGTGGCCGAACCTCGGCGGGCCGCTGCCCACGCCCAGCTCTGCCAACGCCTCGTACAGGGCGATCTGACGCGGGGTCGACGACAGCAGGTCCTCGCCTCGGAGCACGTGGGTGATCTCCATCAGCGCGTCGTCGACGGGGTTCACCAGCGTGTAGAGCGGATGTCCATTGGCGCGCACGAGCACGAAGTCGGACACGTTCTCCGGCAGGAAGGTGATCTCGCCTCGGACCAGGTCTGTGAACACGATGGGACGGTCAGGCATCCGGAACCGAAGGACGGGCAGCCGGCCCTTGGCGATCAACTCCGCCGTCTGGTCCGCGTCGAGGTCGCGGCAGTAGCCGTCGTACCCGGTTGCCCTGCTCTCGGAGCCCGTAGCCTTACGCCGCTCGTCGACGTCTTCCTGGGAGCAGTAGCAGTCGTAGGCGTAACCGCCCTCGTGGAGCTTGTGAGCGACGTCCCGGTAGACGTCGAAACGCTCAGACTGCAGGTACGGCTCGAACGGGCCTCCGACCTCCGGACCCTCGTCCCAGGTGATGCCCAACCAGCGCAGCGAGTCGATCACGGAGGCGTAGCCCTCCGGGGTGTTCCGAGCCAGGTCCGTGTCCTCGATCCGGAGCACCAGCTTGCCGCCGAAATGCTTCGCGAAGGCCCAGTTGAACAGGGCGCTGCGGACGTTACCGACGTGGAGCGACCCCGTCGGGGAGGGTGGGAAGCGGACCCTCACCTTCTCCGGAGCGATGTCGCCCAGAACGTCGACGGGCGCTTCAGTCACGAACAACCACCTTGTTGGTCAGGGTCCCGATGCCGGAGATCGTCACGTCGACCTCGTCGCCGGGGTTCATCGGACCGACACCCTCGGGGGTGCCGGTGAGGATCACGTCGCCGGGCAGCAGGGTCATCACCGAGGAGACGGCCGCCACCAGCGTGGGGATGTCGAAGATCAGGTCCTTGGTGGTGCCGTCCTGCTTCAGGTCGCCGTTCAGGTGCGTCTGCACACTCAGGTCGGAGGTGTCGAGCTCGGTCTCGATCCACGGCCCGAGTGGGCAGAACGAGTCGAACCCTTTGGCGCGAGTGAACTGCACGTCGCTCTTCTGCAGGTCGCGGGCCGTCACGTCGTTGCCGATCGTGTAGCCGTAGATCACGTCCGCGACGCGGTCGGGCGCGACGTCGCGGCAGATCCGTCCGATGACGACGGCCAGCTCTCCTTCGTAGTGGAGGTCCTTGGTCTGCGGCGGGTAGAACACCGGGTCACCGGGACCGATCACGGAGGTGTTCGGCTTGATGAACATCAACGGCTCGGAGGGGAGGTCATGACCGAGCTCGGCCGCGTGCGCGGCGTAGTTGCGGCCGATGCCCACCACCTTGCTCCGTGGGATCACCGGAGCGAGAAGCCGCACATCGGCAAGCTTGTACTGCTCCTCGGTCAGGTGGATGCCCACGTAGAGGGGGTCACCGGCGAGGGCGACGACCATCGCGTCGTCAGCCGGGATGCCGAGCTCGTCGACCTCGCCGGTGACCACGCCGTACATGGGCTCTTCTCCGGTGGTGAACCTTGCGATACGCACGCGCCGAGCCTACCTGCGGAGCCTGTACGCCCCCCTTACTACCCTTGTACGTGTGGACAACGTCGCGGCGGTGACCCTGGAGGTGCTCGACGCACCGACCTGGTCCGTCCGTCGCGCTGCCCACGAGGACCGGGTGGACACGTGGGTGCAGCCCCACCTCCGGCGCCGCCGCGATCGGCAGGCGCACCCGGTGGAGGACTTCCTCTTCACCTACTACTCCCAGCGCCCGGCGGCACTGCGCCGATGGCACCCGGGCTTCGGTGTGGCGCTGGAGGAGGCGGAGGAGTACGCCGGGCTCAAGGGGTACGTCGAGGTCGGGTCGTCACCGAGCGTTGTTACCGTGTCCGTCGACCACGTCAGGTCGCAGGAACGACTGCTCCGGTCGCTCCTCAGCCTGCTCAGCGCCACCGCCTCACGGCCCCCGCAGCTCGGCTGCTTCGGCATGCACGAGTGGGCGATGGTCTACCGGCTCTCCCCCTCCGACGTACGCCACGCGCGGTGGCCGCTCCGGCTCGGACCCACCGGCACCGACGAGGTCGTGGAGCGGCATCGGATCGCCTGCTCGCACTTCGACGCGTTCCGGTTCTTCACCGACCAGGCGCGCCCACGCAACACGCTCTCCCCTGGTCGCGACGACCGCGCAGCCTTCGAGCAGCCCGGCTGCCTCCATGCCGGGATGGACCTCTACAAGCACGCATTCAGGATGTCGCCGATGGTCTGCTCAGACCTCGTCGCGGAGTGCTTCGAGCTCGCCCACGACATCCGCGTGGTCGACATGCGCGCTTCGCCGTACGACCTCTCCGACCTCGGGTACTCGCCGATCCGCATCGAGACGGCTGAGGGCAAGCAGGAGTACGTCGCCGCCCAACGCCGCTTCGCCGAGCGCGGGCAGCCCCTGCGCGCGCGGCTCATCGCGGAGTGCAAGCGGCTGATCGCCGTCTGACCGCCCGAGCTAGTCGTCGATGTCGAGGTAGAGACAGAACGGGTGCCCCGCGGGGTCGAGCATCACGCGCACTTTCTCCTGCGGCTGAAACGCTGCCAGCTCTGCGCCGACCTCGACGGCGTGCGCCACCGACTCCTCCAGGTCGTCGACCGCGATGTCGAGGTGCATCGACATCTGCGGCTTGCCGTCCTCGGCCGGCCAGACGGGCCGGGCGTACTTCTCCTCCTTCTGGAAGGCGAGGTTGTAACCCGCGTCCTCCGAAGGGGCCAGGTCGACCCAGTCGTCGGACTCGTTGAAGATCCTCCAGCCGAGGAGCCCTTCGTAGAACCGCGCCAGCTCCCGGGGGTCAGGGGCGTCGAGGACAACGCCCCACCATTGCGTCTTGGTCCTGAGTGCCATCACCGCACCCAACCACGCGTCGGCGAACCCGGTCCACCTCGCAGCCAGTGCCCTACTCGGGGCGGTGGCAGACAGCCTCGACGTTGTTCCCGTCGGGATCGCGCACGAACACCCCGAAGTACGACGGGTGGTACTCCTCCCAGACGCGCGGCTCGTGCATCACCTCGACGCCCTGGCCCACCGCGGCCGCATGGAAGGCACGCACCGCATCCCTGTCGGGTGCCTGGAAGGCGACATGGACCTCGCGGTTGGGCTCACCGGTGGTGAGTGGGCCGATCCAGAAGCTCGGGTGGTCCCCGACCCCATAGCCGATGACGTCTCCAAAGGCCATCACCCGGCCCCCACCGACGGTGGCGAGAACGGCGTCGTAGAACTCGGCGCTGCGGACAGGTTCGGAGCACTGGATGGAGAGGTGATCGATCATCCGGCGATTCTCCCGGCCCGACGGCCGGTGCGCAGCGCTTTTCGCTTCGCCGCCCGCGGTGCGCCCTCTGCCCGGGCGTCTCAGATGGGCTGGTTCAGGAACCAGCGGTGGCCGAAGGGGTCCCGGAGGACCGCGACCCGTCCGACGGGGTTGAGCTCGGGTCCTCGGTCGAGGGAAGCGCCGCCCGCCACCAGCCGGGTGACAAGGTCGCCGACGTCGTCGACGGTCAGGTGCAGGGTGACCGCCGCGCCGCGTCCGGGGACCGGAGCCTCGACCTGGATCTCGGGGTGCTCGTCGGACATCATCCACCGCGCTCCGTCGAGGGTCAGCTCCACGTGCCCGACGCGCCCGTCCGGCATGACGATCGGCTCATAGGTCACCTGGGCGCCCAGGTGCTCGACGTACCAGGCGATGGCTGCCCTCGCGTCGCGGACGGCGAGGTACGGCGTCAACTCACTCATGTGTCCTCCCCTCTCACGCCGGTCACCGGGTCAAGGCTCCATTGCCTCGGCCACGCCGCGCAAGGTGCCTGCCTACCAACAGGCCGGGTGCCGGTCGCGCCAGGGCGCCGCCCGCTCGACCTGCGCGCAGAGCGACAGCAGCAGGTGCTCCTCGGCCGGCCGCGCGGCGAGCATGACGCCGACCGGCAACCCCTCGGGGGTCATGTGCAGGGGCAACGAGGCGGCGGGCATCCCGGTGACGTTCCAGGCGGAGGTGTAGGGGGTGAACGCCTTCTGGTTGTCGAAGTCGCGTGCGGGGTCCTGGTCGTCGCGGATCTCGCCGACCCGCAACGGCGGCTGCGCGAGCGTGGGCGTGAGGACGGCGTCGTACGGCGCCAGCCTCTGGATCGCCACCGCGGCAGTCCTCCGCATCTCCGCGATCGCGAGCCCGAACTCGGGGCCGCTCACCGAGCGCCCGCGCTCCTGGAGCCAACGAGTGAGCGGCCGAAGCAGGTGCTCCGTGCCTTCAGGGGCCGGTGACAGCGCGGTCATCACCGACCAGCACTTCTCGAAGACCGGCACGGCGTCCGGCGGAAGCGGTACGTCGACCTCCTCGATGTCGTGGCCAAGGTCCTCGAGCAGGCGGGTGGCATCCTCGTAGGCCGTCAGACACTCGGGGTGGACGTCGACGGCGGCGATCACGGGGGCGCTGAACCGGGCGATCCGGAGCCGCCCCGGGTCGCGGGAGCAGGCGTCGAGGAAGGTGCGACCTTCGGGCGGGGGCGGAGCCCAGAACGGGTCGCCGACGGCCGGCCCCGCCATCACGTCGAGCAGCGCCGCCGCATCGCGCACGGTGCGCGCCAGAGGGCCGCTGGTGCCCAGGCCCACCGGGTCGCCGTACACCGGCGCGGCGCTGATCCGCCCGCGGCTCGGCTTGAGGCCGAACAGGCCGCAGCAGCTCGCCGGGATCCGGATCGAGCCACCGCCGTCGGAGCCCTGTGCCACAGGGACGAGGCCGGCGGCGACCGCCGCTGCGGCGCCTCCGCTCGACCCGCCGGCCATGCGCTCGAGGTCGAAGGGGGTCCGTGAGGGGGGCGCGACATCGGGCTCGGTGTAACAGGGCGAGCCGAACTCGGGGGCGCTGGTCTTGCCGAGGCTCACCATGCCGGCTCCCTCGATGCGCAGCACGACCTCGTCGGAGACCTCTGGAACGAAGTCGGCCGTCGTCGCCGAGCCGAACGTCGTGCGGACACCCGCGGTCTGGTTGAGGTCCTTGATCGCGGTGGCCACCCCGAACAGCACAGGCAGGTCGTCGGCGCCCAGCCGCGACTCGGCAAGCCGCGCCTGTCGTCGCGCGAGGTCGGCGGTCACGGTGACGAACGCGCCGACCTCGTCCGCGAGGCGACCGATGCGCTCGAGGTAGTGGTCGACGAGCTCGACCGGGGACACCTCTCGCGCCCGGATCGCTGCTGCCTGCTCGAGGGCGGTCAGGTCATGGAGGTCGGCCACGAGGTGAAACCTAGCGCGCCGGAGCCGTACCGGGTCAGTTGAAGAGCCGGCGCGGCCACTGGCCATGCACCGCGGCGCCGTCTCCCTTGGGCTCCATCACATTGCCAGGGTTCGGCGCCACCCGACGCCGAGACTGACCGGCCCACCGCATGAGCGGCGTGACGAGCACGTCGAACACGGCGGGAAGTGAGCGAAAGCCCAGGACCATCACCGGGTTCGCCAGTCCCATCGAGATCTCGCGGCGAGGACGGTCCAGGGCCCTCACTATGCCGTCGGCGATCTTCTCGGGTGCCTCGACCGGCGGCGGCGGCTGGCCGACGTGGCCGGTGTAGCTGCCCGCCTGGTCGTAGATCGGCGTGTTCACGCCCCCGGGCGAGACGAGACTGACCGAGATCCCCGGAGTCTTGCGCGCCTCGATCTGCAACGTCCGGACGAGCCCGTGCACCGCCCACTTGCTCGTCGCGTAGGGACTCATGAACGCGCTGGTCATCTTGCCGAGCACGGAGCCGACGACGACCAGGCGGCCACCGCCCTGCTGCTTGAACACCCGCAGTGCGCTTCGCGCGACGTTGGCGGTGCCCGTCACGTTCGTCCTGACCGTCTTGTCGAAGACCGCGCTCGGCACGTCCTCGAACCGCCCGTAGGCCAGTACGGCGGCGGCGTGGACCACGCCGTCCACCCTGCCGAACCGCTCGACCGCGCGGTCGAAGACCTGGTCCATGGCGGCGCCGTCCCCGACATCGGTCGGCCTGACCAGTACGTCAGCGGCTCCGTGCGACATGCACTCCTGTCTCACCTGCTCCAGGATGTCGGCGGACCGTGAGACCAGCACGAGGCGCTCACCCCTTCGTGCAAGTGCGTGCGCCGTCGCCCTTCCGATCCCACTCGAAGCGCCCGTGACCAGGACGACGCGCGCGTCCCCGCTCTTGGACGGCACCTCGTCCACACGGACGTCCCGCTTCCCGTGCCAGGTCAGGGCCTTCATGAGTCCTCCCTCGCTGGTGCCCACGAGGGCGTACCCGCGATCTCGGCTCCTAACCGCGCGGCCGTCCGCGGTGGCCCGCACCGGAGCTCACCGCATCACCCTGCCTGCCGACGGGGTCGTGGCAAGGGTTCAGGAGACCACGGGCAGCCTGGACAGCGCCTCGTCGACAGCAGCCTTGAGGTCTGCGTCCTCCCAGGTGTGGTCCTCGACCTGTCCCGAGAGATACGCGTCGTAGGCGGGGAGGTCGAGGTGGCCGTGTCCGCACAAGGCGGTGAGGATGACCCTCTCCTCCCCCGTCTCCCGGCAGCGCACGGCCTCCTCGATCGTGGCGGCCAGCGCGTGCGTGGGCTCAGGAGCCGGCACGATCCCCTCGGTGCGCGCGAAGAGGATGCCCGCGGCGAAGCACTCGGTCTGCGGCTTGGCGACCGCCTCGATCTCCTTCTCCTCGTAGAGGTGGCTGATCAGCGGGCTCATCCCGTGGTAGCGCAGGCCACCGGCGTGGATCGGGTCGGGCACGAAGTCGTGGCCCAGCGTGTGCATCTTCATCAGCGGCGTCATGCCGGCCGTGTCGCCGAAGTCGTAGGCGTAGGTGCCCTGCGTCAGCGACGGGCAGGCAGCAGGCTCCACCGCTCGAACCGTCGGGGCCATCCGGCCGGCCCACTTCTCCCTGAGGAAGGGGAACATCAGCCCGCCGAAGTTCGAGCCGCCGCCGGTGCAGCCGACGAGGAGGTCGGGGACCTCGCCGATCTTCGCGAACTGGAGGAGTGCCTCCTCACCGATCACGGTCTGGTGCAGGAGCACATGGTTGAGCACGCTGCCGAGGGCGTAGTTGACGGAAGGGTCCTGTGCCGCCACCTCGACCGCCTCACTGATCGCGATGCCGAGCGAGCCGGTGGAGTCGGGGTGCTCGGCAAGGATCTTACGGCCTGCCTCGGTGAGGTCCGAGGGGCTCGGGTGGACCTTCCCGCCGAACGTCTCGATCATCATGCGCCGGTAGGGCTTCTGGTCGTACGACGCCCGGACCTGCCAGATCTCGCACTCGAGGTCGAACTGCGCGCAGGCGAAGGCCAGGGCCGAGCCCCACTGGCCGGCACCCGTCTCGGTGGTGAGCTTCCGGACTCCGGCCTTGGCGTTGTAGAACGCCTGCGGCACCGCGGTGTTCGGCTTGTGCGAGCCCGCGGGTGAGACACCTTCGTACTTGTAGTAGATCCTGGCGGGAGTCCCGAGGGCCTTCTCCAGGCGGTGTGCCCGGAACAGCGGACTCGGTCGCCAGAGCCGGTAGACGTCGAGCACCTCGTCGGGGATGTCGACGTACTGCTCCGTGGCGACCTCTTGCATGATCAGGTCCATCGGGAACAGGGCCGACAGGTCGTCCGGGCCGACCGGCTGTCCGGTGCCCGGGTGCAGGACCGGTGGTGGCGGGGTCGGGAGGTCGTGCAGGACGTTGTACCAGCGCGTCGGCATCTCGTCCTCGGTCAGCAGGATCTTGTGCTGCTTGATGTCGTTCATCGACCTAACCTCCGGCTGGCGGCTTGACGGCTCCCTGCCTCGCCGACTGTTGCACAGGTCGTCGAGATGCTCGACCCCTTGCCCGGAACCTCCCGATTAGTGCGGTTGCTCCCCATGGCGACGCAGGCCGAAGGTGACCGCGTCGAGCAACGCCCCCCAGGACGCCTCGATCACGTTGTGGCCGACTCCGACCGTGACCCATGAACTCTCGCCGTCGCTGGTCTCGATCAGCACGCGTGTGACCGCGTCGGTGCCGTGCCCCTGGTCGAGGATGCGCACCTTGTAGTCGATCAGCTCGAACTTGGCGACCTCGGGGTAGGCCTGCCCGATCGCGTCGCGCAGAGCCTGGTCGAGGGCGTTGACCGGTCCGTTGCCCTCGGCGGTGGTGATGATCCGAGCGCCGCCGGCCCTCAGCTTGATGGTCGCCTCCGACACCGCCTCGGCGCCCGGCGTCGAGTCCGTGATCACGCGCCAGGACTCGACGTCGACGTACGACGGCCGCGTCCCTTCGACCTCCTCCACGAGGAGGAGCTCGAAGGAGGCATCGGCTGCCTCGAACGTGTAGCCGTGGGACTCGAGGTCCTTGACCCGGTTGGTGATCCGGGTGACGAGCTCCTTGTCCTGGCTCAGGTCGAAGCCGAGCTCACGCCCCTTGAGCTCGATGCTCGCGCGACCCGCCATGTCGGACACGAGGAGCCTCATGTCGTTGCCGACCAGCATCGGGTCCAGGTGCTGGTACAGGTTCGGGTCCACCTTGATCGCGCTGGCGTGCAGCCCGGCCTTGTGCGCGAACGCGCTGAACCCGACGTACGGCTGGCGCGATGCCGGCGGGAAGTTCGTCACCTCCGCCACCGCGTGCGCGATGCGGGTCGCCTCACGCAGGTGCCCCGCGGGAAGCACCTGCCGCCCGAGCTTGAGCTCGAGGTTGGCGACCACGGAGACGAGGTCGGCGTTCCCGGTTCGCTCGCCGTACCCGTTGAGAGTCCCCTGGACGTGCGTGGCGCCGGCGTCGACCGCAGCGAGGGTGTTCGCCACCGCGCAGCCGGTGTCGTTGTGGCAGTGGATGCCGACCCGCACGCCAGTGGTCTCGATGACGTCGTTGACCACGTCGGCAACCCAGGGTGGCAGCATCCCGCCGTTCGTGTCGCACAGCGCGGCCACCTCGGCACCCGCGTCGGCCGCCACACGCAGCACCTCGAGGGCGTAGTCCCGGTTGTCCCGGTATCCGTCGAAGAAGTGCTCCGCGTCGAGGAAGACCCGCTGCCCCTCGGCGCGGAGGTGGGCGACGGTTTCTCGGACCATCGCGAGGTTCTCCTCGAGCGTCGTGCGCAGCGCGAGCTCCACGTGACGGTCGTGTGACTTCGCGACCAGCGTGACAACCCCCGCGCCACTCTCGCGAAGGGCCGCGACCAACGGGTCGTCGGCAGCCTTCATCCCCGCTCTACGGGTCGCGCCGAAGGCGGTCAGCTCGGCGTTCTGAAGGTTGAGCTCCTGGCTGGCGCGGCGGAAGAACTCGGTGTCCTTGGGGTTCGCGCCGGGCCAGCCACCCTCGATGTAGCCGACACCGAGGCCGTCGAGCTGACGGGCGATCGTCAGCTTGTCGGCGACGGAGAGGTTGAGCCCCTCCTGCTGTGCACCGTCGCGCAGGGTCGTGTCGTACACATGGAAGTCACCAGTTGGCCTGGTCGTGGAGCTCATCGTGTTCATCCTCGGATCTGCCTGTGGTGCGGGGCTGATGTGCGGCGGCTGTGAACGGGCGGGCGGCGTTGCCCGGGCAACAAAAAAACCTCCCGTGGGAACGAGAGGTCAGCGCACCGAGCGGGGCTCGATGCGCTAGCTGATAATGATCTGCTGCCTGGTCACGCTTCGAGTCTGCCAGACGCCTCCGAAACCCGGAACCTGTCTCGCGATCCGAGCGGGATGCTCAGAGGTATCGGACGAGATGCCCCAGAAGGGTCTCCCGCCGCCACGGAGGTCCCGGCTGCGGGTCCCAGCTCACGCCGTTGGTCGCGAGCAGATAGCCGCACGCGGCGGCGGCCAGGGCGGCCGCGGCCACGGCGGCCCAGCCGAGCCACGACCAGCGCGTCGCCTTGAGCACCAGCGCCCGGGTGGGGACCCGCACGCGGCGCGCACCCGGCCCCCACCATGCGGAGAACGCCAGGACAGCGCCCATCGCGACCAGACCTGCCTGGATGGGGAGCCGGAAGAGCAGGAGCCCGAGCCCCGTTATGAACACGAGCGCAGCCGACCACAGCATCAGCATGAGAGTGCCTCCGGTGGCCACGAGCAGGTACCACGGAGCCGATGCTGCGGCGAGCGGGCCGTCGTACCACCGTCGGCCGCGGCGCCAGGTGCGTTCCCGGACCGACTCGGCGATCCAGGAGTAGGTGCGAACAGCGAGCGCGGCGATGCCGACCGTGGCGAGACAGAGGTACGGCGCCATCGCGAAGCCGACCGTCACGAGCACGAACAGGCCGGCGAGGAAGAGGCCGCGCTGCACACGGGCGAGTCCCGACGGCGGCGGCTGCCACGGCGCCGGGCCAACCGCCTCGCCTGGAGGTGCCGCCTGGACCGGTGGCCCGGGACTGACGGGTGGCGGGGTCTTAGCGCTCGGCGAAGGCGGAGCGGGCTGCATGTACG
This sequence comes from Nocardioidaceae bacterium, assembly GCA_035297905.1. Classification (GTDB taxonomy): domain Bacteria; phylum Actinomycetota; class Actinomycetes; order Propionibacteriales; family Nocardioidaceae; genus Nocardioides_C. The sequence goes on along the minus strand of DATGYO010000213.1, from coordinate 9,456 downwards.
GCGCCCGGGCGGCGGGCTGCACCCCAGGTTGCAGGGCGGTGAGCGGCAGTGTCCCCGGAGCCGCCGGTGAGCGCCCGTCGACGAGCGTCTCCGCGCGGGTCGGCGCGTCCTCGGGCTGCGTGTGGCGGTCCGTCGGCAGCACGTCGGTCGGGTCGTCGTCGCGCCTTGCCGCGAGTACGTACGGCATGGTGGGGTCGTCGCTCGGCGCACCGGTCCACGGCGCCCGGGGCTTGAGGTCGGCCAGGAGCGCCGACAAGGTCGGGCGCGTGCTCGCGTCAGGGTCGAGCGCACTTCGCACCAGCGGCAACACCTCGGGAGGAACCCCGGAGAGGTCGTGCTCTCCCCGGCGGACGCGGTCCATGATCGCCATCGCCGGGCCACGTCCGAAGGGCGGTGAGCCTGTGGCCGCGAACACGACGGTCGCCCCCCACGAGTGCACGTCAGAGGCGGTCGTCGCCTCCTCGCCGTACAGGATCTCCGGGGCCAGGTAGCCGGGGGTTCCGAGTAGCCACCCGGTCACCGTGAGCTTCGGGTCGTCCGCGAGGCGGGCGAGGCCGAAGTCGATGAGCACGGGTGAGCGGCCCTCGAGCAGGATGTTCGAGGGCTTGATGTCGCGGTGCAGGACGCCGACGGAGTGGACCGCGAGCACGGCCTCGGCCAGTCCGGCCGCGAAGTGCCGCAGGTCGTCGCCCGAGACGGGTCCCTCCTGCCGGACGTGGTCGTGCAACGAGAGCCCGGGGACGTACCTCGTGGCGACGAACGGCGTGGCACCCCAGGGATCGGCGTCGATGATCTCCGCTACGCGGGGACTGCGGACCCGCCGCAGCGAGGCGACCTCTCGGGCGAGCCGCTCGCGCGCCTCGTCGTCTCCGATGATGTGCGGCCGCAGCACCTTGAGTGCCACCCGGTGCCCGTCCGGGGCCTGCGCGAGGTGGACGACCCCCATGCCTCCCTCGCCGATCTTGGCGAGCAGGCGGTAGTCACCCACCTGCATCCCGGGCGGCGGTGTCGCGGGTCTCGGACGGGTCGTTCTCACCGCACCACGGTAACCGAGACACCGCTTGGAGCACGGACTCGCCGCTCCGCCAGCTGGGAGGTCTGGCGGAGCGGCGATTGGTCGTGGGTGCGTGACCCACCGACCGGGGCATCCGCTTGCCCTGCCCCCGTCGGCTCAACCAACGTAGCTGGGCGCCAGCCACCCTGTCAAATGCTTGTCTAGGCCTTGTCCCATGTTTGTAAAAGGTCTAGCCTGGTCAAACCATGTTCACGATCAAGCAGGCCTCCGCACGGACCGGCGTACCCGTGGCTTCCCTCCGCGCGTGGGAGCGGCGTTACGGCGTCGTGGCGCCGCGTCGCACCGAGAGCGGATACCGGATGTACGACGAGCAGGCGATTGCAGCGCTCTCCGCCATGCGGCGGCTCGTCGACGAAGGTTGGACACCCGCCACCGCAGCAGCGGCCATCACGTCGGGTGAGGTCGAGCCCGGGACGGAGTCCCTGCAGCAGGCCGCACGGCTCGCGCAGGCGTTCCAAGGCCCCGTCCACCCCGAGGCCGAGAGCCTGGCGGAGGCCTTCATCGAGGCAGCCGCTGCCGTGGACGTCGCGGCGATGGAGTCGGTCATCGAGCGGGGCTTCGCCCTGGGGACGTTCGAGACGGCCGTCGACGCCTGGCTGATGCCGACGTTGCGTGCGCTGGGGGATGCGTGGGCCGACGGGACCGTGGATGTGGTCGGCGAGCACGCGGCCAGCTACGCGATCATGCGACGGCTCGGTCAGGCCTTCGCAGCTGCATCGAGCCTGACCAGCGGTCCACGCGTCCTCGTCGGCCTGCCGAGTGGGTCCCACCACGAGCTCGGCGCCCTTGCCTTCGCCACCGCGGCGCGCCGGCGGGGCCTCGCCGTGGTGTACGTGGGCGCGGACCTACCCGTGGAGAGCTGGCGGCGCGCCATCCGTGCCTTCCCGACCAAGATCGCGGTGCTGGCGGTTCCGACCGCCGCGGACAGGCCGAAAGCTGCCGAGACGGCGGAGGCGCTGCTCCATAGCGCGCCGGGCATCGTCGTCGCGGCTGGAGGAAGCCACGCAGACGACCTGGCCCCTGGGGTGGTCCGGTTGCCGCACTCGATCGCCGAGGCGGCACGTGTGATGGAGGAGCTCGAGCGCTGACCTGACCGCGCTCAGAGCACCCGGTGCATCCAGCCGAACGTGTCCTCGGCCCGGCCGTACTGGATGTCGACGAGGGCCCGTCGCACCTGCTGCGTGACGGGCCCCGTCTCCTCTCCGCCGCTGACCTCGCCGCCACGCCACTTGAGCGTGCTGACGGGCGTCACGACGGCCGCCGTACCGCATGCGAAGACCTCGGTGATGCGCCCTGACGCGACGCCTTCGCGCCACTCGTCGACGGAGACCTTGCGCTCCTCGACCTTCCAGCCCTGCTGCCGGCACAGCTCGATGATCGACGAGCGAGTGATTCCCTCGAGGATGGTGCCGGACAGCTCGGGCGTCACGATCGTGCCGTCGTCGTGGACGAAGTAGAGGTTCATGCCACCGAGCTCCTCGACCCACGTGCGCTCGACGGCGTCGAGGAAGACCACCTGGTCGCAGCCGTTGAGAGTGGCCTCCTGCTGTGCGACGAGTGAGCTCGCGTAGTTGCCGCCGGTCTTCGCGGCGCCCATGCCTCCGACCCCTGCGCGGCTGAACTCCTCGCTCAGCCAGATGCTCACCGGGTGGACGCCCTTCGCGAAATAGGCACCTGCGGGCGAGGCGATGACCATGTACGTCACGTGCCTGGACGGCCGCACCCCCAGGAACTTCTCGGAGGCGAACATGAACGGCCGGATGTAGAGGCTCTTCTCCCCCTCCGGCTCCGGCACCCAGTGCTCGTCGACCCGGACGAGCGCGTCGACCGACGCCACGAAGTCCTGGACGGGCAGCTCGGGCAACGCCAGCCGGCGCGCGGAGCGCACCATCCGCGCACCGTTCTCCTCAGGTCGGAACGTCCACACGGATCCGTCGGCATGACGGTAGGCCTTCATGCCCTCGAAGATCTCTTGCGCGTAGTGGAGCACCGCGGTGGCCGGGTCCAGGGAGAGCGGGGCGTACGCCGTGACGCGTGCGTCGTGCCATCCGCGCTCAGGGGTCCACTCCGCCATGAACATGTGATCGGTGAAATGCACGCCGAACCCCGGGTTCGCATGGATCTCGGCCAGCCGGGCACGGTCGATCCGCCGGGCTGCGGGCGAGAACTCGATCTCCAGTGAGCCTTCTCGGGATGCGCTGTCCATGGGGTGAACGGTACCTAACCTGGATGGTGGACGGAGAGGGCATCCCGGTTGAGCGGGCCCGGATCCCGAGCGCGCATGCCGGTCCGCCCTGGGGACGGTCAGCCGGCTACGCGTACCGCGATGGCGTCGCCGATCTCCGATGTACGACGGGCGGGGTCGGTGCCGCGCTCGGCCAGATCGGCCACGACTGCCTCTTCGACCTTGCGGGCTGCGTCGTCGAGTCCGAGGTGCTCGAGCAGGAGGGCCACCGACAGGATCGCCGCTGTGGGGTCGGCCTTCTGCTGACCGGCGATGTCCGGCGCCGAACCGTGTACGGGCTCGAACATGCTGGGCGCCGTGCGGTCTGGGTTCACGTTGCCGCTCGCAGCGAGGCCGATGCCACCGGTGACGGCGGCCGCCAGGTCGGTGATGATGTCGCCGAACAGGTTGTCCGTGACGATCACGTCGAAGCGTGACGGGGCGGTGGCCATGAAGATCGTCGCCGCGTCGATGTGCAGGTAGTCCACGCCCACGTCGGGGAACTCGCGAGACACCTCGTCCACGAGGCGCGACCAGACTGCGCCCGCGTGCACGAGCACGTTCGTCTTGTGCACGAGCGTGAGCTTCTTGCAGGGGCGCTTGGCGGCGCGGGCGAACGCGTCACGGACGACGCGCTCCACCCCGAACGCCGTGTTCACGCTGACCTCGGTGGCGATCTCGCCCGGCGTACCGACCCGCAAGGCGCCGCCGTTACCGACGTACGGGCCCTCGGTCCCCTCACGAACGACGACGAAGTCGACGTCGCCGGGATTCGCGAGCGGCGAGGTGGCCCCGGGAAAGATCCGCGACGGGCGCAGGTTGACGTAGTGGTCGAGCTCGAAGCGCAGTCGAAGAAGCAGCCCCCGCTCGAGGATCCCCGGCGGCAGGTTCGGGTCGCCGGGCTTGCCACCCACTGCCCCGAGGAGGATCGCGTCGTGCTCCTTGATCTCGGCGAGGACCGCGTCGGGGAGCACCTCCCCCGTGGCGAGGTAGCGCTCGGCACCGAGGTCGTAGCGGGTGGACTCGAACTTCACACCGTCCGGGGTCACCGCTTCGAGCACCTTGAGTGCCTCCGCGGTGACCTCCGGACCGATGCCGTCGCCGGGGATGACGGCGAGCTTCAACGACTGCGTCATGAAGCGCGACTCTAGTTGTCGTCCGGGCGCTGACCGCCGTTGTCCCGCAGGTCGAGAGCCGCTTGCAGAGCGGCCTCGTTCTCCGCACTGGCGTAGTCGTGTCGGGCCGGGCCCCACTCGGGATACATGTCGTACATAGCTTCTTCTCCAGGGAGGATGCGCCTAGCCGGCGCTGGATGTCTTCAATGGCTGCCGCAGCGGACCGCACGGGGTTCCCGTGCCGAGATCAGGTGCGTGGTGGCGAGTCGCTTTCGACCGCCGGCTCCGCTGCGAAGTGATGAGACTCGATCCTCGAGTGCGGGTTTCGCGTCTGCGAGGGGATCTCTGACGAGGGTGCAGGTGATGCGTGCTTCGTGCTTCTCGCTGCGGAGGTTCTTCGTAAAGCCGGAAACGCCAAACTCCGCGGCGAGGTGGCCTTACTTAAGAGGCCCCGCCGCGGCGGCTGATAAGTACGAAGAAACTCCGCATGATGGGCCAAGCCTAGCGAGCGGCTCCTTGCAGCATGCGCCGTTTCCACGGAGGTCTCATTATTCGAGACGGCGTACCGGAAAATGGACGGCTTCGCCGGTTTTGAAAGACTGCAGGCATGAGCGCCCCCCTCGAGCTACCGGCTCCCGTGTCCCGAGCCTTCGACGTGTCCCGCCGCAGCGGGTACGTGTCGTTCTGCCGCAACGAGACCGGACGGCTGCTCGCTGCCCTCGCCGCGACGCGGACCGGGACACTCGCCGAGTTCGGGACCGGGTGCGGCGTCGGGACCGCCTGGCTGCGCAGCGGGATCCGCGGTGACGCGAACATCCTCACCGCGGAGCTGGACCCCACCCTGGCGGAGGCAGCCGCCGAGATCTTTGTGGAGGACCCTCAGGTCGAGGTTGTCGCCGCCGACTGGTCGACCCTGCGCGACCGTGGCCCGTTCTCGCTCCTCTTCCTCGACGCCAAGGAGCCCAAGAGCAGCGGCGCGGACACGGTCGTGGACCTGGTGGAGCCTGGCGGCATCGTCGTGCTCGACGACTTCACGCCCTGCGCGTCATGGCCGCCTGTCTTCGACGGCCGCGTCGACGTGGTTCGTGAGCACTGGCTGACCGACGAACGGTTCACCACCGTCGAGGTCATGGTGGCCACGGATGCTGCCGTGCTCATCGCCGTGAAGCGCTGACCCTGCCCGTCGCACCGAGGGAGACCCGGTGCACGACGGGCACGGCCACGTCGTACCGGGCTACTCGGTGAGGTCGACCGCGCAGACGGACTCGGCATCCATCGCGGTCTTGATCTCCTCGAGCACGTCAGGGGTGATCGCCGAGTCGACCGAGAGCGCGACCAGTGCGTGGCCGCCCTTGGCATCGCGGGCCACCTGCATCCCTGCGATGTTCACGTCGGCCTGGCCGAGGATCTGGCCGACCGTCCCGACCATGCCAGGGCGGTCGGCGTACCTGAAGAACGCGAGGTGCTCGGTCGGCTCGATGTCGACCTCGTAGCCGTTGACCTCGACGAGCCGCTCGCGCTGGTTGATGCCCACGAGAGTGCCCGACACCGATACCTGGTTGCCGTCGGCGAGGGTGCCACGCAGCGTGATCAGGTTGCGGTGGTCGGGGCTGTCGGGGTCGGTGACCAGACGTACCTCGACCCCCCGCTCGGCCGCGAGCAGCGGTGCGTTCACGTAGGACACCTGCTCCTCGATGATGTCGCTGAAGACACCCTTCAGGGCGGCCAGCTCGAGGACCTTGACGTCGTACTGCGTGATCTCGCCGCGGACCTCGACGTCGAGCTGCTGCGCGACCTCGCCGGCGAGCCCGGTGAAGACACGGCCCAGCTTCTCGACCAGCGGGATGCCGGGCCGCACGTCCTCGGCGATCACGCCACCCTGCACGTTCACGGCGTCGGGGACGAGCTCGCCACCCAGGGCAAGGCGGACCGACTTCGCCACGGCGATCCCGGCCTTCTCCTGCGCCTCCTCCGTGGAGGCGCCGAGGTGGGGGGTGGCCACGACGTTCTCGAACTCGAACAGCGGGCTGTCGGTGCATGGCTCGCTCGCGAACACGTCGAGGCCGGCGGCCGCGACCCGGCCCTCCTTGAGGGCGACGTAGAGCGCATGCTCGTCGACGATCCCGCCCCGGGCGGCGTTGACGAGGACGAGGTTCGGCTTGACCTTCGCGAGCTCCTCCTCGCCGATCAGACCGAGGGTCTCGGGAGTCTTGGGCAGGTGGACGGACATGAAGTCCGCCTCCGCCAGCAGCTCGTCGAGGCTCACCAGCCGCACGCCCATCTGCGCGGCGCGACCGGCCTGCACGTAGGGGTCGTAGGCGATCACCTTCATGCCGAAGGCGGAGAGACGCTGGGCGACGAGCACGCCGATCCGACCGAGGCCGACGACGCCGACGGTCTTCTCGTAGAGCTCGATGCCGGTGTACTTGCTGCGCTTCCACTCGCCGTTCTTCAGAGCGGCGTTGGCGGGGGCGATGTGCCGGGCCGCAGCAAGCATGAGCGCGACTGCGAGCTCTGCTGCGGACACGATGTTGGAGGTGGGGGCGTTGACGACCATGACGCCGTTCTGCGTCGCGGCCTTCACGTCGACGTTGTCGAGGCCGACACCGGCGCGGGCGATCACCTTGAGCCGCTTGGCCGCCTCGAGCGCCTCCGCGTCGACCTTGGTGGCGCTGCGGACCAGGATCGCGTCGGCGTCGGCGATGGCGGGCAGCAGCTCGGCGCGGTCGGCCCCGTTGCAGGTGCGGATCTCGAAGTCAGGGCCCAGCGCTTCGACGGTGGCGGGGCTGAGCTCTTCTGCGATGAGTACGACGGGCTTGCTCACGAGATATCCCTCGAAGTGTTGAGTCGGCATGTGATGGCTCTGCTTCTCACCTCAGCGAGAGCGGCCGCGCACGACGCTGTGCCCGGTCTCGAACTCTACCCGATGCGTAGGGGGCATCTCATGGCAATGCAGCACCCTTGGGCGGGTCGTCTCTCCCCGTCGGAGGGGGCCCGTCACGGTCACGCGGACCGTCGTACCGGCCACACGTACTCGAGGTCGTCCGGGACTCCTGGGAACAACTGCCCGTAGTGTTCGGGGTCCTTGCGAACCAGCGAGGACTGGTGGCTCCTGTGGAAGGCCGGATCGCCGAGCCAGGGCGGCAGCTCCCCTGCCTGGGCAAGCTCCGCCTGGGTGCGGACCTGGGTGATGCCGAAGTCGGCGAGGTCGGTCCCGATCGTCGCGGCGCAGGTGTCGGCGAAGCCTCGCTCCACCCACACCTCGCAGCAGGTGAAGGCGTAGCGCGCGAGCGCCTCTTCGTAGCCCTTCCACATCAAGACGGCGGGATGGTGTCGCCAGCCGTAGCCGCTGCGGACCAGGCCGCGCAGGACCTGGATGCACTCGACTCGCTGCTTGCCGAGACGTCGTTGGTCGAGTGCCCGGGCGGACCGCTCGAAGTCCGGGTAGGGCAGGAAGGTCTGCACGGGAGGCGGGTGCCCTTGCTTCGCCAGGAAGAAACGTCACTCCCCCCGGCGAGCCCGCCGAGGGGAGTGACAGAGTCTCGAGATCCCTGGGAGACCGACGCCACGAGGACCGGGGTGGTCAGCGGGTGGCGGTGCCCTCCGTGTAGTCGGCGTCGTGCGACTTCACCCAGCTCATCAGCTTGCGCAGCTCACGGCCGGTCTTCTCGATCGGGTGCTGCTCGGCCTTGGCACGAAGGGCCTTGAACTCCGGCGCACCGGCGTCCTGGTCGTCGATGAAACGCTGCGCGAAGACGCCGTCCTGGATGTCCTTGAGAACGTCCTTCATGCGGTCCTTCACGGAGTCGTCGATGACGCGCGGGCCGGAGACGTAGTCGCCGTACTCCGCGGTGTCGGAGACCGACCACCGCTGCTTGGCGATGCCGCCTTCGTACATCAGGTCGACGATCAGCTTGAGCTCGTGCAGGCACTCGAAGTAGGCGACCTCGGGCTGGTAGCCGGCCTCGGTCAGCACCTCGAAGCCCTTCATCACCAGCTCCGACATGCCGCCGCAGAGAACCGCCTGCTCACCGAAGAGGTCGGTCTCGGTCTCCTCGGTGAAGGTGGTCTTGATGCCGCCGGCACGGAGGCCGCCGATCCCCTTGGCGTAGGACAGCGCGAGCTCCCAGGCCTTCCCGGTGGCGTCGTTCTCCACCGCGACGAGCACCGGGACACCCCGGCCCTCGGAGTACTCGCGACGCACGAGGTGACCCGGACCCTTCGGCGCGACCATGGCGACGTCGACACCCTCGGGCGGCGTGATGTAGCCGAAGCGGATGTTGAACCCGTGGCTGAAGAACAGCGCGTCGCCATCGACGAGGTTCGGCTCGACGGCCTCCTTGTACAGGTTCCGCTGCACGTGGTCGGGGGCGAGGATCATGATCAGGTCGGCCTCCTCGCAGGCCTCGTACGGCGTGACCACGCGAAGCCCCTCGGCTTCTGCCTTGGCGCGGCTCTTGGAGCCCTCGGGCAGGCCGACGCGCACGTCGACGCCCGAGTCACGCAGGGACAGCGCGTGCGCGTGGCCCTGACTGCCGTACCCGAGGACCGCAACGTTGCGGCCCTGGATCACGGACAGGTCGGCGTCATCGTCGTAGAACATCTCAGCCACGGTGGGCTCTCCTTCTTTGTTTCGGTGCGTTTCTTGCGCGGTGTTGTGGACGGTTCCCCCGCGGTGTGACGCTTGTGGAGCGTCCATAACCCCGCGTTACATGGGTTCTTGGGGGGTACGGCGGAGGTCAGACCGCCGCGGGTGGTGCCGGGACCGGTACCGGTCGCAGCGTCCGGTCGGTGATCGAGCGACCACCCCGGCCGATCGCGACCATGCCGGACTGTACGAGCTCCCGGACCCCGAAAGGCTCGAGCACCTTGAGGAAGGCGTCGAGCTTCTCGGTGTTGCCGGTGACCTCGATCGTCACCGCGTCGGTCGCCACGTCGACGACCTTGGCGCGGAACAGCTGCACGGTCTCGAGGACCTGGCCGCGGGTCTCCACGTCGGCCTTGACCTTGACGAGCAGGAGCTCGCGGGTCACCGACGCAGG